>JAFIEG010000114.1 GCA_020832665.1 Pararhodobacter sp.
CTGCCCCTCGGCGCGCGCCAGCACCGCGAAGGCCAGCGCCGCCGCCAGCCCCAGCGCCAGCGCGCTCAGCGCAAAGGCACCGCCCAGCGCAGCCAGTTGCAGCACCGGCGTGTCGATCCAGACATGGCCGGCCTGCGCCCAGGTGAAGCCGGTGAAGAGACTGCCGCGCAGCGCCTCGCCGGCCATGAGCGCCGGCACCGCCAGCGCCACCCGCACTTGACGCCCGCGCGCCGCCCAGACGGTAAAGGATGCCGCCAGCCCCCAGAACAGCGCCAGCCCGCCGGGCAGCAGCAAGAGCGCGAAGGGCGCCATCCAGCCATGGCGCTGCGGCTCGACCATGAAGGGACCGACGATCCAGACCATGGCAAGCATGAACCCCGCCGCGCCTGCCAGCCAGCCGCGCAGAAAGGCCGTGCGCAAATCCGGCGCTGTGGCTATAAGCCACAGCGTGGTTGCCATGCCCGCCAGCGCCAGCGGCCACAGCCCCCAGGGCGCCTGCCCCAGCGCCATGGCCAACCCCGCCGGCACCGCCAGCAGCGTCGGCGAACGCAATAGCCCGCCCAGCCCTGGCCACCCGCGGGGTTTCACCTGACTCAACCCGCCGCCGCCTTGCCGGCGGCACCTGCTGGCGGAGGCGTATCGGCACCGGTAACGGCATCGGGCAGGCGCAGCCGCAACCGCCTGACGCGGCGCGGATCGGCATCGAGCACCTCGATCTCGTAGCCCGCCGGATGCAGGATCACCTCGCCACGCACCGGCACCCGGCCCAGCAGCACGAAGACCAGCCCGCCAAGCGTGTCGACATCCTCGTCATCGACCCCCTCGCCAAGCCCGAAGCCCAGCGCCGCCTCAATATCCTCGAGCTGCGCGCGCGCCTCGATCTGCCAGATACCCGGCGCCTCGAGCTGCCACAGCCCCTCATCGGCGGTGTCGTGCTCGTCATCGATCTCGCCCACCACCTGCTCGAGCAGATCCTCGATCGTCACCAGCCCGTCAACGCCGCCATATTCGTCGATCACCAGCGCCATATGCGTGCGCTCGGCCTGCATCTTCTGCAACAGCACCGCCAGCGGCATCGAAGGCGGCACGAACAGCAGCGGGCGCAAGAGCGGCGTCAGCTCGATCGGCCCCTCGCCCTGGCCGAAACCATGCGTCAGCACCAGATCCTTGAGCAGCAGCAGGCCCACGGGGCGATCGAGCGTCTCGGCATAAACCGGGATGCGCGAGAAGCCGCTCTCGCGGAAAACCGCGATCAGTTCGTCGCGGCCGATATCCTGCGCCACGGCCACGATCTCGGCCTTGGGCACCGCCACATCCTCGACCCGCAGCCGGCGCAGATTGGCCAGACCGGGCAACACCCGGCGAATGCCTTGCTCGCCTTCATGCTCGGGGTCGTCCTCGCCGGGAGCCAGCGCTCCCATCAACCTGCCCAGAAAACCTCGCTGGCCGTTACTCTCTGAAGAAGGCTCGTCCTCGCCTTGCGCGCCATGCGCCGCGCCAGAGCCTGAATGCGTGTCGTTCATCGTCCCTTTCCAGATCCCGGATCGCGCGACGTCGTCTTCCATATCGGGCGCGCCGCCACCTTGCGAATATGGGTCTGCAATCCCCAGCTTTGCAAGTATCGCGGTTTCGGTTTGTTCCATCAAGCGCGCATCGCCCTCGCGCTCATGGTCGTAGCCCAGAAGATGCAGCACCGAATGCACCAAAAGATGCGCGGCATGATCGCCCGCTGCCTTGCCCTGATCGCCGGCTTCGCGCATGCAGGTCTCGAAGGCAAGGGCGATGTCGCCCAACGCCTCGGGCTCATCGGCGCTGCCCGGCGGGGGCGATGCGGGCGCCGCTCCTTCCGCCCCCGCAGCCAGGTCGCTGGCCGGCCATGACAGCACATTCGTCGCCTTGTCCTTGCCGCGAAACTGCGCGTTGAGCGCGCGGATGCGCGCATCGTTGCACGCCAGCAGGCTGATCTCGTAGCCATCAAGGTCAAGGCCCAGATGCGCCAGCGTGGCGCGCGCGGCGCGCTCGGCCAGCGGCTCGAGCGCAAGTTCATGGCCCTGCCAGCGCGGATCCTCGAAATTCACTTCGACCGGCATCAATGCGCCCCGATCACCGCAAGCGGGCCGCCATCCGTGCCCGGCCAGCGGCGCCCGCGGGGTGGGTGGGCGGAAGCGCCGCGCCGCTGGCCCGGCACGGATGGCGCATGGCGGTCGGCAGGGTGCATGGCTCAGCCCGCCTCGTCGCGCTCATAGGCCTCGATGATGCGCGCCACCAGCGGGTGGCGCACCACATCGGCGGCGGTGAAATAGGAAAAGCCGATCCCCTCGACGCGATTGAGAATGCGCTCGGCCGCCGACAGCCCGCTGGCCACCCCGCGCGGCAGGTCCACCTGGCTGCGATCGCCGGTGACGGCCATGCGCGCCCCCTCGCCCAGCCTTGTGAGGAACATCTTCATCTGCATCTCGGTGGCATTTTGCGCCTCGTCGAGCACCACGAAGGCATTGGAAAGCGTGCGCCCGCGCATGAAGGCCAGCGGCGCGATCTCGATGCGCCGCTCATCCATCAGTTTGGCCAGCTGGCGGCCGGGGATGAAATCGTTGAGCGCGTCATAGAGCGGCTGCATGTAGGGATCGATCTTTTCGCGCATGTCGCCGGGCAGAAAGCCCAGCCGCTCGCCGGCCTCGACCGCCGGGCGCGACAGGATGATGCGGTCGACATGGCCCTCGGCGAACATGTGCACCGCCACCGCCACCGCGATATAGGTCTTGCCGGTGCCCGCCGGGCCGATACCGAAATTCAGCGGATACTCAAACAGCGCCCGCGTATAGCCCTGCTGGGCGGCGGTGCGCGGCACCACTGCCTTCTTGCGGGTGCGAATCTCGATGCGCCCCGAGCGGAACATCTCGAGCTGCTCGCCCCCGCCCAGCGGGTCGGCGCCCATGCGGATAGCGCCGTCGACATCGCCGGCTTCCAGCCCGCGCCCCTCGGCGAGCCGCTCATAGAGCGAACCCAGCACATCGAGCGCGCGCGCGCGATCCTCGGGCGGGCCGATGACATGCAACTCGTTGCCCCGGCGCAGTATCTGCACCGAATAGGCCGCCTCGATGCGCGTCAGATGCGCGTCATGCGCACCGCACAAATCGATCATCAGCCGGTTGTCGGGAAACTCGACCCTGTCGAGCATGGTGTCGTCGGTCGGGGAAGAAGCAGAGGTCAGCGTGCCGATACCCAATAGGGACTCCTGAGCCAGGGTTGAGCCCGTTCGCTGCCGGCAATCCGGCCATTCCCGAGCCATGACGCAATGGTGCCAAGGTGCGGGCATGCTGGCAAGCGCCGATACGCGAAATTCATGTGGCTGTTACCGGATTTGCCGCCGCCGTGGCCGCGTTGCAAGGCAGCGGCACCGGAATTCGCCAAAATATCGCTTCCTGAACGAAAAATCATCCGCCGATGGGCCGCGCGGCCCGGCTTGTGCTTGTCGCCCGCCGCACCGGCATTAAAAGGGAAGCATGGACATCATCGTGATCACGGCAATCATCGCGACGCTGTTCGCGGTCATCGGCATGGCCGAGCCGCTGGCCGTGCGGCTGCGCCTGCCGGCGACGGTGATTCTGGCCATGCTGGGCATCGCCATCGGCACCGCGGCCGGCTTTCTTCTGCACAGCAGCCTGACCGATGCCTTCGATTCCGTCGCGCATGCCATCGTCAATCTGCCGATCCGCTCGAACCTGTTTCTCTATGTCTTCCTGCCGACGCTGATCTTCCAGGTGGCGCTGAGCATCGACTTTCGCCGCATGCTCGATGACTGGGTGCCGATCCTGGTGCTGGCGGTGGTGGCGGTGGTCGTCTCGACGCTGGCGGTGGGCTATGCGCTCTACGCGCTCAACCCGGCTGTGGGGCTGTCGCTGATGGCCTGCCTGATGATCGGCGCCATCGTCTCGACAACCGACCCTTCCGCGGTGGTCGGCATCTTCCGCGCCACGCCGGCGCCGCAGCGGCTGGCGCGCATCGTCGAGGGTGAAAGCCTGCTCAACGATGCCGCCGCCATCGCGCTGTTCAGCCTGTTCTTTGCCTTCGTCGCCTTCGGCATCCCCGATCCGCGCCCGCTCGATACGCTGCTGCGCTTTCCCTGGCTGGTGCTGGGCGGCGGCGTGGTCGGCTGGGCGGCGGCGCGGGTGGCGCTGGCCGGACTGTCGCGGCTGGCCGATCACCCGCTGGGGCAGATCTCGGTCTCGGTGGCGCTGCCCTATCTGGTGTTCATCCTCGCTGAAACGGTGCTGCGCACCTCGGGCGTGATCGCGGTGGTGGCGGCGGGGCTGACACTGAACTATCTTGGCCCCGGGCAGCTGTCGCCGCCGGCGGTGAAGAAGCTGCGCGATACCTGGGACATGCTCGGCTACTGGGCCGGGGGGCTGATCTTCGTGCTTGCAGCATTGCTGATCCCGCAGCTTCTGGCGGCGGCGCGCCCCTTCGATCTGGTGCTGGTGGTGGTCACGGTGCTGGCGGCGCTGAGCGCGCGCGCCTTCATCCTGTTCTCGCTCATGCCGCTCCTGTCGCGGCTGCGGCTTTCGCCAAAGGTCGAGCCGCGCTACCGCGTCGCCATCATGTGGGGCGGCTTGCGCGGCGCGGTCACGCTGGCGCTGGCGCTGGCGGTTACTGAGAGCGTGCGCGTGCCCACCGATATCAAGCGCCAGGTGGGCATCATCGCCACAGGTTTCACGATGTTCACGCTGCTGGTTCAGGGTACCACGCTGCGCATGGTCATCGCATGGCTGGGGCTGAACCGGCTGTCGCCACTCGATCGCGCGCTCTCCTCGCAGGTGGTCGCCGTAGCGCTGCAATCGGTGCGCGAGACAGTGGCCGAAACCGCACGCGCGCTCGGCCTGGCGCGCGAGACGGTGCGCGACGAGACCAAGCGCTTCGCCGAACGCGTCGACGAGGCGGTGACGCGCGCCGATGAGGGCGCCGACATCCCCGATCGTGAGCGCATCACGCTGGGGCTGGTGGCGCTGGCCGGACGCGAGCGCGACATGATCCTCGAACGCTTCCGCGAGCGCACCTTGCCGGCGCGACTGGCCACAAGGATGCTGGTCGATGCCGACCGACTGATCGAGGCCACGCGCAGCGGCGGCCGCCTGGGCTATCTCAACGCCGCGCGCACATTGATGCGCGCCGCGCGCGGCCAGCGGCTCGAGGAGTTCCTGCACAACCGGCTGCGCTTGTCGGGGCCACTGTCGAACCGCATCGCCGATCGCTTCGAGCGGCTGGTGAACCTGCGCCTGATCCTGCGCGCGATGCACGACTTCATCGATCGCCGTATCCGCCGCATCCATGGCAAGCGCGTGGCCGATCTTCTGCACGAACTGCTCGAACGCCGGCTGGAAGAGACCGAAAAGGCGCTCGACCGGCTGACGTTGCGCTTTCCCGGCTATGCCGAGCAGCTTGAACGGCGGCTGATCCGACAGATCGTGCTCACCCAGGAAGAGCGCGAATACGCCGCGCTGGTCGATGACGGGCTCATCGGTCCCGAGCTGCGCGAGGCGCTGATGGCCGGCATCAACCGCCGCTGGCAGGCCCTGGCGCGGCGCCCGCCACTGGACCTGACCTTGCAGAAAACCGAACTGGTGCAACGGTTTCCGCTCTTCGCCGAGATGGATGAGAACACCCGAAGGCAACTTGCGGCGCAGATGCGAACCATCTATGCCGCGCCCGGCGATGTGCTCATGCGCCGTGGCGAAACGCCGCGCAGGGTCTGGTTCATCGCCTCGGGCGCGGTCGAGTTGACCCGCGCGGGACAGAAACAGCGGCTTGGCCGGGGCGAGATGTTCGGCCATCTGGCAATGCTCAAGGGCAGCACAAGGCGCGGGCAGATCGTGGCGCTGACCGAATGCACGCTCCTGGCGCTCGACGAGGCGCGCTTCATGATGCTTCTGGATAGCAACGAATCACTGCGTGCGGCGGTGCTTTCCAGCGCCGAAAAACGCGGGGTCGCGCTGGACCTCGACCCGCAGCCCGGTCAGTGATGCAAGGCCCGGCCCACCGGCTGGCGAAATCGAGGGTGCCCCGCGCCCCATCCTCTTTTCATCTTGCCTTTAGATACGCCGGGGGAAGTCCAGCCTCGCGTGCGCGGATGGGGTGGATGGGGCGGACGGGCAGGAGGCAGGAACCGGTTGTCGCTTTTTCACGACTTGCCACGACTGACCAGCTTTGCGCTAATCTTCAACCGGATTCGGCTTGAGCCGGTCGCGCGGCAGAGGCGAGATCGTCGAGAATCGGGCAGTCGGGCCGGTTGTCGCCGGCGCAGCTTTGCACCAGCCCGGCCAGCGTGTCGCGCAACGCCTGCAACTCGGCGATGCGCCGGTCGATGCGCTGCAGGTGCTGCTCGGCAAGGTGCTTCACATCCTCGCTGGCGCGGTCCTCGTCCTCGTAAAGCGCCATCAGCGCACGGCATTCCTCGATGCTGAATCCCAGCGCCCGCGCCCGCGCCAGAAAGGCCAGCCGATGCACATCGCGCGTGGCGAAGGCGCGATAGCCGTTGCCGTCGCGCGACGGGAGGATCAGGCCGATTTCCTCGTAATAGCGGATGGTCTTGGCCGGCAGGCCCGAGGCTGTGGCGGCATCTCCGATATTCATCACGCGCTCCCTTCCTGTACTAGCGGCCTTTGCAGCGGCACCGGTTTCGCCACCGCCATGCCGCCGTCTCCGCCGCCCGCCGCCTCATCCAGCGCCGGACGCAGCCGGCGCAGCCGCAGTGCATTCGTCAGCACGAAGACGCTCGACAGCGCCATCGCCCCCGCCGCCAGCACCGGCGACAGCAACAGCCCGAAGGCGGGATACAGCACCCCCGCCGCCACCGGAATCAGCGCCGTGTTGTAGGCGAATGCCCAGAACAGGTTCTGGCGGATATTGCGCATCACCTTGCGGCTGAGCATCAGCGCATTGACCACCCCGCGCGGATCGCCCGAGATCAGCACCACTTCGGCGCTCTCGATGGCGACATCGGTGCCGGTGCCGATGGCGATGCCGATATCGGCCGAGGCCAGCGCCGGGGCGTCGTTGATGCCGTCGCCCACGAATGCCAGCCGCGCGCCGGGGCGGCGCAGCCCCTCCAGCGCCGCCACCTTGCCATCGGGCAGCACCTCGGCCACCACGTTATCGATCCCCGCCTCGTGCGCGATGGCGCGCGCCGTGGCCTCGCCATCGCCGGTGATCATGGCCAGCTTCACGCCCATTTCGCGCAGCGCCGCCAGCGCCGCCGGGGTCGAGGGTTTCAGCCGGTCGGCCACCGCGATCATCGCCGCCGCCTGGCCGTCAAGCGCCATGAACAGCACCGTCTCGCCGCGCGCGGCGCGCGTATCGGCGGCTGCGCCAAGCGCGCCCATGTCGATGCCCTCGCGCGTCATCAGCCGCGCCGCGCCGATCAGCACATCGCGCCCCTCGATGCGCGCGCGCAGGCCGAAACCGGTGATGCTGTCAAAGCTCTCGGGCGTGGGCAGATCCATCCCCTCGCCCCTTGCCGCGCGCAGCACGGCCTGCGCGATGGGGTGTTCCGATTGCGCCTCGGCCGCTGCCGCCAGCCGCAACAGATCGGCGCGCACCAGCCCCGGCGCGGGTTCCAGCGCCACCAGCTCGGGCCGCCCCTCGGTCAGCGTGCCGGTCTTGTCGAACGCGATCACATCCACCTTCTCCATCGCCTGCAGCGCATCGCCGCGGCGAAACAGCACCCCCATCTCGGCGCCGCGCCCGGTGCCCACCATGATCGAGGTCGGCGTGGCCAGCCCCATGGCGCAGGGGCAGGCGATGATCAGCACCGCCACCGCCGCCACCACCGCATGGCCCGGCCCCGGCCCCAGCGCCAGCCAGGCCAGTAGCGTCAGCAACGCCACCGCCATCACCGCCGGCACGAAGTACAGCGTCACACGGTCCACCAGCGCCTGGATCGGCAGCTTGGCGCCCTGCGCGGCCTCGACCATGCGGATGATCTGCGCCAGCATCGTATCAGAGCCCACGCGCGTGGCGCGAAACACCAGCGCCCCGGTGCCGTTGATGGTGGCGCCCGTGACCTCGGCGCCGGCGATCTTTTCCACCGGCACCGGCTCGCCCGAGATCATGGACTCATCGACATGGCTGGCGCCGCGCACCACCTCGCCATCGACCGCGATCTTCTCGCCGGGGCGGACATGGATGATGTCGCCCACGCCAATCTCTTCAACCGGCAGTTCCACCACCTCGCCATCGCGCTCGACTCGCGCGGTCTTGGCCTGCATGCCGATCAGCCGCGCGATCGCCGCGCCGGTGCGGCCCTTTGCGCGCGCCTCCAGCCAGCGGCCGACGAGAATGAGCGTGACGATAACCGCCGCGGCCTCGAAATAGACCGCCGCCGTGCCCGCGGGCAGCACACCGGGCGCAAAGGTCGAAACGCTGGAAAAGCCCCAGGCGGCGCCGGTTCCCAGCGCCACCAGGCTGTTCATGTCGGGCGCGCGGCGTATCAGCGCCGGAATGCCAAGGCGAAAGAACATCAGACCGGGGCCGAACAGCACCAATGTGGTGAGCGCGAACTGGATCAGCCAGCTGGTCTGCATGCCGATGGTGTGGTGCAGCCAGTGATGAAAGGCCGGAACCATGTGCCCGCCCATCTCGAGCACGAAAACCGGCAGCGTCAGCAGCACGGCGATGAGCACGCGCAGGCGCAGCGCGTCGCCCTCGGCGGCCTGTGTGGCCTGCCGGCGCGCGCCATCGTCGGCGTTGCGCGCGCGGGCCTTGTATCCTGCCGCGCTGACCGCCTGCGCCAGCGCCTCGGGCAGGCCGGGGATATCGAGATGGCGGATTCGCGCGCTGTTGTTGGCCAGGTTGACCCCGGCCTCGATCACCCCGGGCTGGCCCGCCAGCACCCGCTCGACCCGGCCGGTGCAGGAGGCGCAATTCATCCCCTCGATGGTCAGCGCGGTTTCCACCTCGGCGACCGGATAGCCGGCCTCGCCCAGCGCCAGGGCCAGCGCTGCCGGGTCGGCCTCGCCGCGGATGCTTACGCTCTCGGTGGCCAGGTTGGCCGCCGCGCCCTCAACCCCAGGCACCGCGCCCGCCGCTCGCTCGACCCGCGCGATGCACGAGGCGCAATTCATCCCCCCAACCCGCAGGGTGATCTCGTTTTCGCTCGCCTGTGCCATGCGTCTTTCCGTCCCTACGATGCCAATACAGATGCCGTTGCACCCGATATGGGCCTTCCAGCTACTGTAAGGTCAAGGGGCGACGTTGAACAGGGTGGGCGCGGCTGTCCTCAGACCATCATTTCCTTGATCGCACTCAGCGTCAGCGCCGGGTGGTCGCGGGTGATGCGGTCGATATCCCATTGCAGGCGCGTCAGATAGACCGGGTCGCCGTCATGATCGGTGGCCATATGGCCCTTGTTGGCATTGGCGAAGGCCTCGAGTTCCGCCTTCGGCCCTGACACCCAGCGCGCCGAAGTGAATTGCGAGGGCTCGAAGCGCACCGGCAACCCGTATTCCAGCTCGATCCGGCTGGCGAGCACCTCGAATTGCAGCGCGCCGACCACGCCGACGATGAAACCCGAGCCCATGGCGGGCCGGAAAACCCTTGCTGCGCCCTCTTCGGCGAATTGCATCAGCGCCTTTTCCAGATGCTTGGCCTTCATCGG
>JAFIEG010000115.1 GCA_020832665.1 Pararhodobacter sp.
AGGCCCGCGCGCTCCATCGGCTCAAGCAACCCAAGCCGGTCGAGCACGGGATGCGACGAGGGCAGCCACACGGCCCAGGCAACCAGGCCCACCGCGACCACCACCGCCACGGTCAGAAGTTGCCCCATCCATCGTAAAATCAGACGCATCTGGCCCTTTCCCGAATTCGACACCACCGCCAATGCCGCATGGCCCGACCTGCCAAGCTTGGACGGCAACCCGTATCCGCCGGCGCGCCCTTCCCGGGCACAAGCGCATTTTGCAACGGATCGGCCTGCCCGGACAATGAAGATATTGCTTTACCCGTGAAAGACCACAAGCTCGGATATGGCAAAACCGTGATCAGGTGCCGTTCGGCCTGCGTTTGCCGTATTTTTCCGCTCAGCGGCGCGCGCGCCACCATCCCCACAGCCGCGCCGCGAAAAGCCCCGCCATTGCCAGCGCCAGCACCGATAGCAGCGGGCTGGCAAAGCGCGAGACCACAAAGGCATGGGCCAGCGCCAGCGCCGCCGCCGGCCAGACCAGCAGATGCAGGCGCTTCCAGGCGCCAAAACCCATCGCGCGCGGCGCCGCGTCAAGCGAGGTCAGCGCCAGCGGCAGCATCAGCACCAGCGCCGCCAACCCAAGCTGCACATGCACCATGGCGCGCGCCTCGGCCAGCGCGAACTCAATGATGCCGCCCTGATCGAGCATCAGCCAGATGGCGGCATGGGCCAGCGCATAGGCAAAGCACCACACGCCCAGCGGCCGGCGCGCAGTGACAAACAGCCGCCAGCCGGTCAGGAAATGCGCCAGCCCCAGCCCCAGCGTGACAATCAGGAAACCCAGCGCGAAGCGGCCGGTCAGGTGCAAGAGCACCTCATCGGGCACCACGCCCAGCGCGCCGGCGCGCCATTGCCACAACAGCCAGATGCCGGGCACGGCGCTGATGGCCCAGATGGGGGCGCACATGCGCCAGCGTGGCGCCGGCGCCATCAGTAATGCTCGCTCAGATCCATGCCGTCATAGAGATGCGCGACTTCCTCGCCATAGCCGTTGAACATCTCGGTGCGGATGCGCCCGCCATCATGAAGCCGCCGCTCGGTGGCCTGATGCCAGCGCGGGTGGCGCACCTGCGGATTGACATTGGCATAGTAGCCGTATTCGCGCGGCGCGCGTTCCTGCCAGCTTGAAACCGGCCGCTCTGCCACCAGCGAAATGCGCCGGATCGACTTGATCGACTTGAAGCCGTATTTCCACGGCACCACCAGCCGGATCGGCGCGCCGTTCTGGTTGGGCATGACCTGGCCATACATGCCCACCGCCAGTATCGTCAGCGGGTGCAGCGCCTCGTCCAGCCTGAGCCCCTCGCGATAGGGCCATTCAAGCAGGTTGCGGGCGTGATCGGGCATCAATTCGGTATCGTCAAAACCCTCGAACAACACATGGCGCGCGTCCGGGCGCACGCCGACATTGGCCAGAAGATCGGCCAGCGGAAAACCGATCCAGGGGATGACCATCGACCACGCCTCGACACAGCGCAGACGGTAGATGCGCTCTTCAAGCGGGAAACGCGCAAGGATATCTTCCATCGCCATCGCCCCCGGCCGCTCGACCAGCCCGTCGATCGTCACCGACCACGGATCGGTTATCAGCCTGTGGGCATGGCGCGCCGGGTCGTCCTTGGCCGGGCCGAATTCGAAGAAGTTGCAGTAATTGGTGGCCACTTCGAAGCTGGTCTGCGCCTCGTCGGTTGAAAACGGCCCCGGCACGACCTCGGGCAATGCCGTGGCCTTGCGCGGCAACGCCGGCGCGGCCAGTGCCGCACCCATGGCGGCGATGAGCGCGCGGCGGTTCAGCCAGGTCTGCTGTGGGGTGATCTCGCGCGCCGGGGGCACGCGGTAACGATAGGGGCGCATGATTTCGTCCTTGTCACTCGTCCATGCTGCCTTGCGACAAATCCCTGTAGGCAGCACCACAATCTAGCCCGATTGCGCCCGGGCTTCCATGCCGCGAGGGCGCGCGGGGTTTCATCCGGCACCCATGGCGCGTTAAGATACCGCAAGATACCGCAAGATAGCGCAAGGGCCGCCAACGGCATCGAACGGGCAACAGCAAGGGAGCGTTGCATGGAAATCTCTCGAAACGGCACGCGCCCCTCGGGCAAGGCGCGGGAAGAATGGTTCACCGGGCAGGTGCGCATGGACCCGCTTTTCGAAGCCGCCCCCCCGGCGCGGACAGTGGGCCTGATGGTAACCTTCGAGCCCGGCGCACGCACCAACTGGCACACGCACCCGCTGGGGCAGGTGCTGATCGTCACCGCCGGGCAGGGCCGGGCGCAGCGCGAAGGCGGCAAGGTCGAAGTGATCAATCCCGGCGATGTGGTCCGCTTCGCGCCGGGCGAGCGGCACTGGCACGGCGCGGCGCCGGATGTGGCGATGAGCCATATCGCGCTGCAAGAGGCCGAGAACGGGCGCACGACCGACTGGGCAGAGAAGGTGAGCGACGCGCAGTATCGCGGCGAAGGGTAAGCCGGCGGCGAGAACACGAGGCTCCGCCACGCCATCGCACCTGCCCTGCCCGCCCCTAACGCCTGGGCGCGAAGCGCTTGAACCTGCCCCCGGATCGCGCGATGTTGCGGCGAATGACGGGCACGAGCGGTTGCATCTTGCGAAGAAAACCTGAAGCATGCCCGTGTCGGCCCAAGGGGCAGCTTCGCGCCATGTTCCCAGCCATGACAGGGAGACCGTCTTGACCAACAATGCCCATGTAACCGAACCATCGCGCAAACTGGCCGTTCGCGGTGAGTGGGATGTGGTGGTGCTGGGTGGTGGCCCGGCCGGGCTTGCCGCGGCAGCGGCCGCCGCGCGCGAGGGCGCGCGGGTGCTGATGGTCGAGCGCTACGGCTTTGCCGGCGGCATGGGCACCGCCGCCGGGGTGACCAATTTCTGCGGCTTGCACGCCAATCATTTCGGCGGCTTCGCCCGCGTCGTTGAGGGCATCAGCCGCGACCTGACCGACCGCATCGACAGCTTCGGCGGGCTCAACGCGCCGCATGTCGTCTTCGGCAAGCTGATGGCGCAGGCCTATGACACCGCCGCCTGGAAGATGGCCGCCGACGACCTGCTGGCGGCCAGCGGCGCCGAAGTGCTGTATCACGCGCTGGGCGCGGGCTGTGTGTGCGAGGACGGGCGCATCACGGCGCTGATTGTTGAAACGAAATCCGGCAGGCAGGCGATTCGCGGCAATGTCTTTGTCGATTGCTCGGGCGATGGCGATCTGGCGCATTGGGCCGGGGCGCAGACCGAAACCGGCGATGCCGAAGGCAATCTGCTTTACCCCACCTCGATGTTTCGTGTCGGCGGGGTCGAGCCCGAACGCGCCGGCGAGGCCTGGAAGACGATCCCGGCGCTGATGGAACAGGCACAGCAAGCGGGCCGCCACCGCTTTGCCCGCCAGGGCGCCATCGTGCGACCACAAAAGAACCCCAATGAATGGCGCGTCAACGTCACCCAGATTGCCGACGCCCGCACCGGGCGCGCCGCCGATTGCTCTGACGCCACCGCCTTCAGCGAAGGCGAGATCGAGGGGCGGCGGCAGATCGCGGCCTTCATGGATTTCCTGCGCGAGGTGCCGGGGTTCGAGCGCGCCTATGTGCTCGACCTGCCGCCCCAGATCGGCGTGCGCGAGACGCGGCGCGCGATGGGCGATCATGTGCTGAGCGAGGACGAGGTGCTTTCCTGCGTCGATTTCGACGACACGATCGGCGTGAATGGCTGGCCGCTGGAAGTGCACGCGCCGGGGCGTGTGGATTGGCGCATGCCCGATTATCCGCATGTGCGCGGCTTCAACCACCTGCCGCTTTCCATGCTGCGCGCGCGCGGGCTCGACAATCTGCTGGTCGCCGGGCGCTGCGGGTCGATGACGCATCTGGCCGCCTCGGCCGCGCGCGTCTCGGGCGGGTGTTTCGTCATGGGCGAGGCCGCAGGCGTGCTGGCGGCGCTAGCCACCAGCAGCGACACCCGCGCGGTGGAAGCGCCGCGCGTGCAGGAAAGGCTGGCCAAGGCCGGCGCATGGCTTGGCCGGGCGCAGGACGGTGCGCCCAAAGCTGCCTGAAGATTTCATCATAACGGGAGGAAAAGATGAAGAAACTGATCGCACTTACCCTGGCGGCCACGCTGGGAAGCGGCGCCGCGCTGGCCGATGACTGGCCCTCGCGCACCGTCACCGTGACCGTGGGTTTCGGCCCCGGATCGACCCCCGACCTGATGGCCAGGCTCATCGCCGAAAACCTGCAGGAACGGCTGGGCCAGCCCTTCGTGGTCGACAACCGCCCCGGCGCTGGCGGCAATATTGCGCTCGATGCCGTCGCCCAGGCCGATCCCGATGGCTACACGCTGGGTGTCACCATCCCCGGCCCGCTGATCGTGAACCCGATGCGCATGGAGCTGATGTATGACCCGTCCACTGATATCAGGCCGGTGACCATTCTGGGCACGCAGCCCAGCGTGCTGATGGTCTCGACCGAGCTGGGCGTGAGCACCCTGCCCGAGCTGATCGCGCTGTTGCAGGAGAACCCGGGCGAGTTCAACTATTCCTCGATCGGCGTCGGCTCGATTTCGCATCTGGCGATGGAGATGATCGCGCTGGAAAGCGGCACCGAGATCGAGCACATCCCCTATACCTCGTCGCCCGAGGCGGTTCAGGCCGTGGTCAATGGCGAGGTGCAGATGGCGGCGATGCCGCCGCTGGCGGTGCTGCCGCAGGCCGAAGAGGGCAATGTCGTGATGATAGCACAGACCGCCGCCGAGCGCATGCCGGTGGTGGCCGATGTGCCCACCTTCGCCGAAGAGGGGCTGACCGGCGTGCAGGCCGAGGCGTGGATGGCGCTCGCCGCCACCGGGGGCACGCCCGATGCGGTTATCGAGCGGCTTTATGCGGAAGTGCGCGCCATTCTCGACATGCCCGAGGTGCAGGAAAGGCTGGCCGGCTGGGGCATGGCCCCGGTGGGCATGCCGCCGGCCGAGTTCGAGGCGCGCATCGCCGAGGAAACCACGCGCTGGCAGGCGGTGGTGGATGCCGCCGGGCTTGCGCGGTGACACTGCGCGCCCTTGGCTGAGAAACCGGGCGTGAGCGAGGCCCGCCTCAACCCGCGCGCCGTGGCAGGCGGATTGCTTGCCACGGCGCTGGGCGTTTTCGCCATGTGGGAGGGCAGCGGCTACGCCATCGGCTCGATTAGGCGCATGGGGCCGGGCTGGTTTCCGTTGGCGCTGGGGGTGCTGCTGGTGGCGCTGGGGCTGGCACTGGCGCTATGGGGGCTGACCCGCCACGCCGCGCGCGCCGAGCCCGGGCCCGAGAGCGAGAGCGCCGACTGGCGCGCGCTCGCCGCCATAACCGCCGGGCTGGCGGCCTTTGCCGCGCTGATCGAGCGCGCCGGGCTGGTGCCGGCGGTGTTTGCACTGGTGGCGCTGGCCAGCCTCGCCGCCGGACCGCCGCGCCCCTTGCGCGTGCTGGCTCTGGCCGCCGCGATCAGCGCGCTGTCCTGGGCGGTGTTCAGGCTGGGGCTGGGCCTGCCCCTGCCCGCCTTTGCCTTCTGGCGCTGAGGGGGCGGGGCATGGATCTCTTTTCCAACCTGTCGCTCGGGCTGGCGACGGCGCTTTCGCCCTCGGCGCTGTTCTTTTGCTTCGCGGGCGTCACGCTGGGCACGCTCATCGGCGTGCTGCCCGGCATCGGCGCCATGGCCGCCATCGCCATGCTGTTGCCGCTGACCTATCATGTGCCGCCCACCGAGGCGCTGATCATGCTCGCCGGTATCTATTACGGCGCGCAATATGGCGGCTCGACGGCCTCGATCCTGCTGCGCCTGCCGGGCACCGCGCAGGCCGCCGTGGTCACGCTCGACGGCTACCCGATGACGCAATCGGGCCGCGCCGGGGTGGCGCTGTTCATCACCACCATCGCCAGCTTTGTCGGTTCGATGATCGGGGTGATCCTGCTGGCCGGTTTCGCGCCCGTGCTGGCGCAGGTGGCCGGGGCCTTTCGCGCGCCGGAATATTTCGCGCTTATGGTGCTGGGGCTGGTCGCGGCGGCGATGCTGGGCCAGGGCACGCCGCTGCGCGGGCTGATCATGGTTGTGGCGGGGCTGCTTCTGGGCACGGTGGGCACCGATCTGCAATCGGGCACCTTCCGCTTTGTCTTCGGCGAGCAGATGCTCACCGACGGGCTGGGGCTGGTGGCGGTGGCGATGGGGCTTTTCGGTGTTTCGGAAGTGATCGCCAATGCCGCGCGCCCGCCCAGCGAGCGGCCCGACTACCGCGTCAACTGGCGCGCCATGCTGCCCACCCGCGCCGACTGGCGCCGCGCGCTGCCGGCAATGGGGCGCGGCTCGGCGGTGGGGGCGGGCTTCGGCACGCTGCCCGGCACCGGCTCGTCGATCGCCTCCTTCGTGTCCTACGCGGTGGAAAAGCGCATCTCGCGCCGGCCCGAGGAGTTCGGCAAGGGCGCCATCGAGGGGGTCACCGCGCCCGAATCGGCCAACAACGCCGCCGCGCAGACCGCCTTCATCCCCACCCTCACGCTGGGCGTGCCCGGCGATGCGGTGCTGGCGCTGATGCTGGGCGCGCTGATCCTGCACGGCATCATCCCCGGCCCCGGCCTGATCGAGCAGCAGCCCTCGCTGTTCTGGGGGTTGGTGGTGAGCTTCGTCATCGGCAATCTGATGCTGGTGGTGCTGAACCTGCCGCTGATCGGGCTGTGGGTCTCCATCCTGCGCATCCCCTACCGGCTGCTTTACCCGGCGGTACTGATCTTCATCTGCATCGGGGTCTATTCGGTGCGCAATGCGGTGTTCGATGTCTGGCTGGTTCTGGTTTTCGGGCTGGTGGGCTATGGCATGCGGCTCTTGCGCTTCGAGCCGGCGCCGCTGATCCTGGGTTTCATCCTGGGCCCGCTGATGGAGCAGTATCTGCGCCGCTCGATGTCCATCGCGCGCGGCGATCCGATGGTGTTTCTGGAACGCCCGATGAGCGCATCCTTCCTGGCGGTGGCGGCCGGGCTGGCACTGTGGATCATCGTCTCGGGGCTTCGGCGGCACAAGGGGGCCGGGCGCTGATACCGGATCGGGCTCGTTGCATCGGTTGCAGCACGAGCAGCGCAGGCCCGCGCCGGCGCGCGGACACCGCCCCCCACGCGCGCGGGGGGGGGGGGGGGGGGGCCGGCGGAGCTGGGGGCGGTTCGCGCGCGCATCGCCTCGGGGCCGCAACCGAAGGCAACGCGTTTCAGCCCCCCGCCAGCAACCCGGGCAGCGCGCCCAGATCGGCCAGCACATGCGCGGGGCGGCCGTGCAGGCGGTCCATCGGCGCGCCCGCGCGGTTGACCCAGATCGCCCGGAAGCCATAGGCCGCCGCCGCGCAGGCATCCCAGCCATTCGACGAGATGAACGCCACCTCGCCGGGCGCGGTGCCGAAACGCGCGCCGACCATGTCGTAAACCGCGCGGTGGGGCTTGAACACGCCCACATCCTCGACCGACAGCACAGCATCGAGCAGCGGCGCGATCCCGGCCGAGGCGGCGGCAGCTTTGAGCATCGCCGGCGCGCCATTTGACAAAATCGCCAGTTCCATCCCCTGCCCCTTCAGCGCGGACAGCACCTCGGGCACCTCGGGAAAGGCGGCCAGTTCGTGGTACAGATCGAGCAGGCGCTGGCGCAGCAACGGGTCACCCAGCCCCTCGGCCTCAAGCGCCCAGTCGAGCGCATCCTGCGTGACCTGCCAGAAATCGACATGCGCCCCGGCCACGGCGCGCAACCAGGTATATTCCAGCTGCTTGCGCCGCCAATGCTCTGACAGAGCCGGCCAGCGCGCCGACCAACCCTCGGCGCCGGGCTCATTAGCGGCGGCGCGGGCGGCGGCGGCAACGTCGAACAGGGTGCCATAGGCATCGAAAACGCACAGGCGGACGGGCATTGCGGTGTCTCCGTTTGGCATGTGGCACCCCGCCTGGGCAGGGCAGAGGGGCCGTTTTTCACGCGTTCTCCATCAGCGCGTCGGGTTGGAACGGCTTGTCCATCGCGCTTCCGGCCAGATGGTTGATCAAATTCAAACAAGTCCTGCAGGCAATGGCCAGCACCACCGCCAGCATGATACCATGCTTTCCTGGCACTAAGCCCGGCCGCGCCTTGATGGTTCTCAGCATCTCGCTGCCCCGGCGGCGGCGGTTTTGCTGGTTTTCAGCTCAAGAACGCGCATCAATTTATACATCTGGCAATCATCTCTTTTTTCGCAACAAACGCTCCATGAACTGACGCGCAAAGCAAACAGGAGATTTGCTTCCGCGTCGCCTGACAGCCGCGCGCGGACATATTGTTTTGACATGCATCAAGGCCAGCCCCGGCCATTGCGGGCAGGGTTCAGGATGACGCGCGGCGCAGGCCGAACAAAACGACATGCAACCAAAGGACCAGCCATGACAGATTTCAAAGCCTCATCGTCTTTCCAGGCGCGGGCACCGGCGCTCACCGCCATCCTTGGCGGGGCCGCGCTCCTGCTGCTGCCGGGCCAGCCCGCCGCGGCGCAGGAAAGCGTCGAGGGGCGCGCCATGAGCCTGGAATACGCGCTGACCATGCCCGAGGGCTGGGGCCGCTTCGACAACACCCATTTCTTCACGCGCGAAGATGGCGGGCGGCTGGTCATCATTCATACCTTTGGCGAAAACCATCTTCAGAACCGCCATTTCATCGGCACCGTCAGCCTGCATGAAGCGCCGCTGGCGGGGCTGGATGCGCAGGTCTTTACAGGCCAGGCGCGCAACGCCTTTCTGCCCGTCTTTCCCGAGCGCGTGCCACTGCAGGGGACAAGGCAGATCCATTATTTCGGCCTGTGCGGCGATGCCGGATCGGCCGAGACCCCGCAAGCCTTTGCGGTCGAGCTGATCAGCGCCGACGAGTTTGTCGATGCCATGGCTGACGCGCATTTCGCGCCGGTTCTGGAATCGCTTGCGCTCAGCCTGCCCGAGGGCGCCGCGCCCTGCCCAGAAGAGCTGGCCGGGCGCATGGATGCCCAGCCCGCGCCGCGCCCGGTTGCCGCGGGCGCTGATGGTGCGGAAGGCTTCGAGGTCGAGCGCATGGGGCTGACGCTGTGGATGCCGACCGAATTCGGCGATCCGGAATTCGAGATCGACTCGGAAGTTGTCTGGGTGGACGAGGCGATGCGAAATGACCAGCCCGGAATCGCCATCATCCTCAGCACGGCACCGAGCCGCGCGGAAGTGCTCGACGATCTGGCCGCAGGCGAGGGCACGATACATGAGCGCCGCAAGGTCGCTCTCGGTGCTGCGGGGGGCTTCGAGCGGTTCGGTTTTTCGATGCCGGGCGAAGGCATTGGCGGCACCTTCTTTCTTTCCGACCAGCCCTACCACGCAGGCGGCCATGTGGTGCTGGTGATCGGAACACCGATCGACAATCTCGATGCCGCGCGCGCCGGGATCGACGCCATCGCCGACCGGATCGAGGCCCTCAACAGCGCCAATTGATACCCGGCCCGGTTGCGCAACTCGGCATGAAGGGGAAGCGCCCCTTGCCGCCGGCGGGGGTGGAACGGGGAATGGCGGGGGGGTGACCCCCCCCCCAACCCCCCCCCGCCGCCCACCAGGCGGGGGGGCACCCCCCCCC
>JAFIEG010000017.1 GCA_020832665.1 Pararhodobacter sp.
GCGGGGCAAACCGGCGCCGGCCGCATGAAGAGGCCAGGGGGGGCGTCAGCCTTCCCAGTCCTCGCCGATATAGGTGGCGAGGTATTCGAGGATGATCTCGCGCTCTTCCGGGTCAAGCTCGGGCATGCCCTGATCCTCGACCATCCAGTCCAGCAACTCGTCCCAGACCCGGCGCGAATAGCCGCCATTGGTGACCGTGCGCAGGCTGTGACAGGCGACGCAGGCAAAATAGGTATCCTCGACCCCCTCGCCGGGCGGCAGGGGGTAGAATTCGTAATCCGGGTCCAGATCCGCCAGGCGCGTGATGCGCTCCTCCGCCGAGGCAGAGAAAGTCGACGCCGCGACAAGCAGGGCAGCCGAAGCTGCCCCGCCGATGAACCGCTTGAAGGTCATCTTGTCTTTCATTCGCGCTGTTTTCCTTACACGGCCGTGAAGTGAATCCGGTGGCAGGCATTGTTCAGATAGCCGCGCGGGTTCCAGCCCGGCACCACCATCGGCTGCGTCCGGCCCTGATCATCGGTGCCGCGCGCCCAGACCTCGTAGTATCCGGCCTGCGGCGGGATGATGGTGTTGCGCCAGCGCTGCCAGGCGTAGCGGTTGGCCGGTGCGTGCAGCTCGGCCTCCTGCCAGGTGGCGCCAAAATCGATCGAGGTTTCCATCTTCACCACATGGTTGTCACCGGCCCAGGCCTGACCGCGCACCTCGAAGGGGCGCCCGGCCGCCACCTCATGGCCGCCCTGGGGGTTGGTGATGACCGATTTCACCGGCATCGACGTCATTACCATCATGTCCTCATGCGGCACTTCCGCGCCCGGTTCGACCGGGTAGCGCGGCACGCGGTAGCTCAGGCCCGTCATGCCCGGCCCGTCATGCTCGCGGTCGCGCAGCCAGATGCGGGTGACCCATTTCTGGCTCACCGAACCGGCCCAGCCCGGGGCGATGATGCGCGCCGGATAGCCGTGCTCGATGGGAATATCCCCGCCATTCATCTGCAGCGCGATGATGGTGTTGGGGTCCATCATCTTGTCGATGGGGCCGCCGCGGGAGATCGACGGGCGGTCGGGATCGCCCGAAAGATGCTCGTCATAGCTATAATGCCCGGTATAGACCGCGCTTTGCCTCACGCCGGCGCGGCGCAGCACGTCGCGCAGCCGCACGCCGGTCCATTCCGCGCAGCCGATGGCGCCGATCGTCCAGGGGTTGCCGCGCGGCAGCGGGTTGAAGCCGGCGCGCCCGTTGCCGCCGCATTCGATCTGCAACTGCAGGGTGACCAGTTCGTAATCATTCATCAACTGGTCATAGGAAAGCTCGAGCTCTTCCTCGACCTCGCCATCGATGGTCAGCCGCCAGTCGGCCCGGCTCATCGGCATCGGCATGGTGCCGTTGTTGCGGATGAAGTGCTTGTCGGCCGGGGTGACATCGTCATCGAGCAGATGCGCCGCGGCCTCGATATTCACCGGGCGGTCGTTGTGCACGATCATGTCGGCATGCTTGGCGTCAAAGGTGAAATCGCTCACCGTCTCGGCCAGCGCGGCGGGGATCAGCCCGGCGGGCATGTTGGCGCTGAAGGGAATCGTCGTGCCCAGAACCGCGCCCATCGAGGCCAGCCCGGCCCCTTTCAGAAAGCCGCGCCGATCCGGTCCGGCCTTGCGGCCGAAAACCAGATAATCGGCGCGTTCGGGATCTGCGTGATAGAGCTCGATCAGCCCTCTTTCCTTTTTGGCCATCTGATGCCTCCTCCCGTGGCTATATGTCGCAGGGCTTGCTGCCCTGTTAGAAAAGACGGGTGAGAGGTGCAGATTATTCCACCCGGGCGAGGAATCTTTTTTCCGCCGGAAGGAGGCGGTTTCCGTCAGGCCGGCTCATCCCTGCAAAGACATGCCCGCCGCAACGGTCGCCCGCCCCGCCTGAAAAGATCATGCCGGCTTTGGTTGATTGCATCGGTTGACATGCGGGCAGCACCCGCAAGCCGCGCGGGCTGGGCCGGGCGCTCTTTTTTCTGGCGCAGGGGCAGGTGTGAAAGCCCGGATATGGGAACCGATTAACCGGACCTGCGATCAGGCCGTGCAGGGCAGCCGCGACGCCTCGAGCCCGGCCAGCAGCCTCTCGCCCGCCACGCGGCGCTCGCGCGAGACATCGTGCAGCGCGGTTGCAATGGCGATGAAACGCGTGCGGCTCATGTCGCGCGCGAGCATCTCATAAGCACGGCCCTGCACCCGCCATTCGGCGCGCAAGAGCGATGGTTCCAGCGACAGGCGCAGCGCGCGTTCTTCTGCCGGCCCTGTCGTGGTGATGGCCGTCTCGAACAGGCTCAACCGGCAATCATTGCTGCCGGTAAAACCGTGATGCAGCGCCCCCGCGCGCCCGGGTTCCAGATGCACAAGCCGCAGCCCGGCGGCCTGCATCGGCGCTTCCAGCCAAGAAGGCGCGTCCAGCGATGCGGCGCCGGGGCGATAGGCGGCAACCCAGGCGTCATGGCTCACCAGCGCCGGATCGATGACGGAAGCCGCTGTGCCGAACGCGACGACCGGCGCCGCCGCCGGTTGCACGGCCAGATCATCGGGCTGGTGGCTGGCGGGCCGCTCAAGCAGCACCAGCGTCAGCACCGCCACCGCTGCGGCCACCGCCGAGACAAGCGCCAGCGCCCCGGCTGCCATCAGCCCCCGGCGGTGCCGGCGCGGCGCGGACCCGGGCGCCGGCATGGGCGGCAGCTTCGCCATCGGCGGCAGCGGCGGCGCCTCGCCTTGCAGCATGACCACCCCGGCCTTCATCTGGTGCAGCGCGGCGATGCGCGCCGCCAGCGCCGGCTCGCCCGCCGCGCGCAGCGCCAGCGCGGCGGCCTCGTCGGCGCCCAGTTCGCCATCGACATAGGCGTTGAGCATCGCTTCATCGTCCGGCCGCACACCGGTTCCGCCGGCGCGGCTCATGCCCGCCCCCTATTCAGCGGCAACGCCACCACTTGCCCATCGGACAGTTCGCGGGCAAGCGCGGCGCGGGCGCGGCTGATCCGGCTCATCACGGTTCCTCTCGGCACATCAAGCAGTTCGGCGGTCTCGTCATAGCTGAACCCGCCGATATCCACCAGAGCCAGAACATCGCGATGTGGCTTGGAAAGCGCCAGGAAGGCCTGGCGCACGGCAAGCCGGTTGACAGTGATTTCCTCGCCGCCAGTCAGCACGCGATCATCGCAATCAACCCCGGCCGCCTCATCGGCCCAGGCGTCGTGATGGCGGCGACTGCGCAGCAGGTCGATCCACAGATTGCGGGTGAGACGGAACATCCAGACCCTGAAGCGGCGCGGCTCGTCAGGCACCGAATGCGCCGACATCGCGCGCAGCACCGCATCCTGATACAGATCCTCGGCGCTGGCCGTGTCGGAACACAGCGCGCAGGCATAGCCGAAGAGATTGCGCCTGAAGGCATTCAGCCAGGCGTGATGCATCTCGCCGAACATCGCGTGCCTTTCCTCCCCTGCGGCACTTTAGCGCAGGGCACGGCGAAGGCCAGAACAAATGCGCGGGCGCTCGGTGTCAGCTTTCCAGCGCCCGCCCCAGCCGCGCCAGCCCGGCCTTGCCCAGCGCGCGGCGACGCGCGCGGCCCTCCAGCCCCGGCCACAAACGCGCCACTTCGGCCTCGACAGGGGCGGGCGCGGCGAGCCACAGATCCATCGCGAAATCATCCGGCGCGCGTGCATGCAGCCCGTATGGCGCCAGCAGCCGGCGCGGGAAATCGCGCAGATTGGCGGTGACGATCAGTTCGGCGCGCCCGGAAATGGCGGCGGCCAGCACATGCCGGTCGCCGGCATCGGGCAGATCCAGATGCCCTGCCTCGGCGGCGGGCAACTGCGCCTCGGGCCAGCGCGCCTGCATCGCGCGCAGCGCGGCATCGGCGCCGGGCAGATCGCCGCGCCGCGCCGCCAGATGCAGCCATTCGGCACCGATCGCCTCGGACCAGAGCGGGGCGAACAGCCCGCGATCGGCCAGCGCCAGCAGGAAGCCGCGCAGAAGCGGCGGATACAGCACACAGGTATCGAGCAAGGCGCGCGGGGCAGCGCTCATCCGTCGAGCCGGAAGAACAGCGCCTTCAGATAGCCGCTCTCGGCCAGCTGCGGCAGTTGCGGGTGGTCTGGCCCGGCAAAGCCCGTATGCACAAGCTGCGCGCGCCGCCCGGCGCGGCCGATGCCGCGCGCGCTGGCGGCGCGAAACGCCGCCAGATCGGCGGCATGCGAGCACGAGCACAGGCCCAGATAGCCCCCCGGCGCCACCAGGGGGGCGGCCAGCCGCGCCACGCGCTCATAGGCGCGCAGCCCGGCATCGAGCGCGGCGCGGTTGGGCGCAAAGGCCGGCGGGTCGCAGACTACCAGATCGAAGCGCGCGCCCTCGCCGCCCAGCGCCTCCATCACCGAAAAGGCATCGCCGCGCCGCGTCGTCAGCCGTGCCGCCAGGCCGGTTTCGCGCGCGCCGCCCTCGGCCAGCGCCAGCGCCGGGGCCGAGCTGTCCACCGCCAGCGCCTGCCCGGCGCCGCCCGCCAGCGCGGCCAGCGCAAAGCCCCCGACATGCGAGAACACGTCCAGCACCCGCCCGCCGCGCACCAGCCGGGCGGCGAAGGCGTGATTGTCGCGCTGATCGTAGAACAGCCCGGTCTTCTGCCCGCCCATCAGATCGGCCAGATAGGTGGCGCCGTTCATCGCCACCTTCACCGGCCCGTCGAGCGCGCCTTGCAACAGCACCGTTTCCTCGCCCAGCCCCTCCAGCGCGCGCGCCCGGCCCGAGGCGTTCTTCACCACCACCGTGCAGCCGGTCACCGCCACCAGCGCCTCGGTCAGCAGGGGCAGATGCGCCTCGGCCCAGGCGGCGTTGGGCTGGATCACCGCCGCCTCGCCGAAACGGTCGATGACGATGCCGGGCAGCGCGTCAGCCTCGGCATGGACGAGCCGGTAGAAGGGCGCGTCGAACAGACGCGCGCGCAACGCCAGGGCGCGGGCCAGCCGCGCTTGCAGCCAGTGGCCATCGATCACCGCGCCCGGGTCACGGTCGAGCATGCGCGCGGCGATCTTCGAGCCCGGATTCACCGTCACCAGCCCCAGCTTGCGGCGCGCATCGTCTTCCAGCACCGCCAGCGCGCCCGGGCTCAGGGCACGCGTGCGCCGGTCCATCACCAGCTCGTCGGCATAAACCCAGGGAAAACCGTGGCGGATGGCGCGCGCCTCGGCCTTGGGGCGCAGGCGCACCACCGGGCGTTCATGGCTGGCGGGTTGGTCCGTGGGGCGTGTTTCGGTCATGGGCATGGCTCCGTTCGGCCCTGCCATAAAGGCTGGCCGGCGCGGGCGAAAGTGCAAACGCCCCGCCGCGATGGCGCGGGCGGGGCGTTTTCTTTTCAAGCGAGGTTGTGCGATGGCGCGCCGCCATTAAGCGGCGCGGGCCTTTCAGCCTCAGGCGGTCTGGCCGGCGGGGGCCCGGCGCAGCCGCGCCGCGATCCAGCGCCAGGCGGCGACGATCATCTCGGCCATGGCTTGCGCCTGCATGGCGCGGGCCTGGCGCTCGACGGCGACGACATCCACGGGCTCAATGTTGACTTCGAAACGGTTCATCTTGTTCTCCTTGCCCCTTGCGCGGGGCCTGCTCTGTTGTCGGCTGACGCTCATCTATTGCCGCGACGCAGCATCCGCCAGCGCCAAAGCGGCAATCCCGCCATGCATGACATGCATGGCTGCGGTTATCTTTCCGTGTTTTCAGAAACTTGCGTGATTCCGATTCAAGGTGCCTGAAGCCGCGCATTGCGCACCGGGAACACCCCGTCAAAGCTGATCGGCAGCGGCTCGCCGGAAAGCGGCGCCTCAGTTCCGGTGCCGCGCTGGGCGTGGACATGCAGATGCGGCTCGCCCGACTGGCCGGAATTGCCGACCTCGGCCAGGGGCTGGCGGGCCCGCACCATATCGCCCACGCCCACACTCAGCGAGCCCTGCCGCAGATGCGCCATGAGCACGATGAAATTGCCGCAATCGATCAGCAGATGGTTGCCCTCCAGCCGCTCGGTATCGCGCTCGGGCACCGGCAGGTCGGGCATCGCGCCTTCGGCGCCGATCACCGCACCATCGCAGGGCGCCAGCACCGGCGCGCCGAAGATCAGGTATTCCGCCGGGTCGCTGCCGCCCAGAAACCGCTCGGCGCGCGAGCCGCGCCCGTCGATGGCGATGATGTCCACGGCAAAGCTCTGGCCGCGGTAATCGGCGAAATCGGGGTTATCCAGCGTCATGAAATGGGCGTTGATCATCGGGTGATGGCCGCCATTGACCACCAGATAGCGATGCCCGGTATCACCCAGCGGAAAGGCGATATCGACCGTCCCCACCGGCAATTGCCTGCCCCCCAGCGCCGCCGATATCTGCAAGCCGAAAAGAAGGGCCAGCACCGCCGCCAGGCCGATCTCGACATGCCGGCGCATGCGCGAGGCCGGCGCCGGGCGGTTTTGCCAGCGGCGCCAGGCGATCAGCGAGGCCAGCGCCGCAAGCGCGGCAAAGAAATACGGCGTGTACCAGGGCGGCAGTGCCCAGAAGCCGACCAGCGCCAGCAGCCAGCACATCAGCGCCAGCGCCGCCACCCGCAGCCACAACGCGCTGGCCGAGGCCGAGCGCACCCAGCCATGCGCCACGATCAGAACGATCGGCAGCACCACCTGCGCGCCCAGCGCCAGAAAGAACATCAGCATCGCCGCAATCCCCCGTACCGCGCCCCGCCGCGCCTGTCTTCGCGCACTTATGCCACGCTGCGGCAGAGCGCCACAAGCATGCCCTGCCCTTGCGGGGCGGGCCGGTTATCGCTAACAATCGTTAACCCACCTCCGAACGGGAGCAGCGAGCACCCGCCATGGCCACAGCCCCGCGCCCCGATCCGCGCATCGAAGCCGTCACCGAGCGCATCCGCGCCCGGTCGGCCGGCCCGCGCCGCGATTATCTGGACCGCTGCGCCCGCGCCGCCGATCAGGGCCCGGCGCGCGCGCATCTGTCTTGCTCGAACGCCGCGCATGCCTATGCCGCCACCGGCCCCGACAAGATCGCGCTGGCCGGGGGCCGCGCGCCGCATCTGGGTATCGTCACCGCCTATAACGACATGCTTTCGGCGCATCAGCCCTTCGAGCGCTTCCCCGATCTGATCCGCGCCGCCGCGCGCGAGGCCGGCGCCACGGCGCAGGTGGCCGGCGGCGTGCCGGCGATGTGCGACGGTGTCACCCAGGGCCGCGCCGGGATGGAGCTGTCGCTGATGTCGCGCGATGTCATCGCGCTGGCCGGCGCGGTGGCGATGAGCCATGATTGCTTCGACGCCGCGCTCTGGCTGGGCGTGTGCGACAAGATCGTGCCGGGGCTGGTGATGGCGGCGGCCTCGTTCGGCCATGTGCCGGCAGTGTTCGTGCCCGCCGGCCCGATGGTTTCGGGCCTGCCCAACGAGGAGAAGGCCAGGGTGCGCCAGGCCCATGCCAGCGGCCAGGCCAGCCGCGCCGATCTGATGGCGGCCGAGATGGCCAGCTATCACGGGCCAGGCACCTGTACCTTCTACGGCACCGCCAACACCAACCAGATGCTGATGGAGTTCATGGGGCTGCACCTGCCCGGCACCAGCTTCGTCAACCCCGGCACCGAGATGCGCGACGCGCTCACCCGTGCCGCCGCTGCCCGCGCCGCCGCCATCACTGCGCTGGGCGATGATTACCGCCCGCTGGCGCGCATCCTCGACGAGCGCGCCTTTGTCAACGGCATCGTCGGGCTGATGGCCACCGGCGGTTCCACCAACCTGCTGCTGCATCTGCCGGCGATGGCGCGCGCGGCGGGTATCGTGCTGGAATTGCAGGATTTCGAGGCCATCGCCCAGGCCGTGCCGATGCTGGCCAAGGTCTATCCAAACGGGCTGGCCGATGTGAACCATTTCCACGCCGCCGGGGGGCTGGGCTATCTGATAGGCGAATTGCTCGATGCCGGGCTGTTGCATGAAGATGCCGAAACCGTCGCCGGCAGCGGGCTGCACCGCTACACGCAAGAGCCGCGCCTGCAGGGCGGCGCGCTGGTCTGGGCCGATGCCTGGGGCAGCGCCCCGCGCGAAAGCCTGAACGAGAAGATCCTGCGCCCGGTGGCCAGCCCCTTTCAGCCCACGGGTGGGCTGCACCAGCTTGACGGCAATCTGGGCCAGGGCGTGATCAAGACCTCGGCGCTGCCCCCGGACCGGCTGGTGATCGAGGCCCCGGCGCGCATCTTCGAGAGCCAGGAAGCGGTGAAAGTGGCCTTTCGCGAAGGCCGCCTGAATGGCGATTGCGTGGTGGTGGTGCGCTTTCAGGGGCCGCGCGCCAACGGCATGCCCGAACTGCACGCGCTCACCCCGGTGCTGGGCGTGCTGCAAGATCGCGGGCTGAAGGTGGCGCTGGTCACCGACGGGCGCATGTCGGGCGCGTCGGGCAAGGTCCCGGCGGCGATCCATGTCACGCCCGAGGCGGCGGCCGGCGGGCCGCTGGCGCGGCTGCAAGACGGCGATGTGATCCGGCTTGACGCCTCCACCGGCGCGCTCGATGTGCTGGCCGAGGGCTTCGCCGAGCGCCCCCCGGCGCAGCCGGACCTGGCCGCCAATGATTCGGGCTGCGGGCGCGACCTCTTCGCCCGGCTGCGCGGCCATGCCGGCAGCGCCGATGCGGGAGCCTCGTTCCTGTTCTGACGCGGCCGCGCCCACCGGCCCCCCGTCGAAATCAATCGGGGCCTTGTCGCACGCATGGCGTTCGCTCCAACCTCTTCAGGGCCGCCAGGAAGGGCGATATCGCCCTTCCTGCGGCTTGCCCGTCACGGCGTCAGCGAGGGCGGCTCGGCGCCGCTGTTGCGGCGGCGCCATTCATCGAGCGCCGGGTTGGGGCGCGCCGGTTGCGCGACCTCATCGGCGCCGGCGCCCCCTGCCCTGTCACCCGGCCCCGGTGGCGCCGCCCCTGAAGGCGCCGGGCCCTGGGGGCGGTGCCAGCGCAGGTGATGCGCCTCGCGCGCGCCGAAATAAAAGGCCACCACCGCGCCCAGGAGCCACCACAGCGGCTCGGGCACAGCATGCAGCGCCTGCATGCGCACGGAAAAACCCGGCGGGTCGGTCATGGCATAGGTGAACAGCCCCAGCGTGCCGATGGCCAGAAAGGGCCGCGGCAGCCGATTGAGCCCGTTGACGAAGGCATCAAACCGCCCGGGCCTGGCATGGGCGAATTCGGCCATGTGGCTGGCATGCGCCGATTGATAGGCGTCATGGCCCAGTTCCATGCGCCGCGTGGCATTGGGGGTGAAGGCGCCGGCCACCCCGGTTACCGCCTGCCCCAGCGCCTGCACCCCGGCGCCCGGGCCACCGAAAAGCGCGCGCAGCCCCGAACCGATCAGCCCCATGACGCCACCCGCGCGCTATGCTCGGCCTCGGAAAGATGAAAGCGCGGCGCGATGAATTCTTCGGCGCGGCGGATCCAGCCGCCCTTTCCGCCATCGCGCCGGCGCGCATATTTACGGCTGGCGGGGCGGCGATCGGCGAGCGCGTAATAATATTCACGCCGGGCGATGCCATAGGCATCGGCGATATGCCCGGGCGCGGCCTCGGCGGCGGCCTGAGCGGCGCGGATGGTTTGCGGGCCGATGACGC
This sequence comes from Pararhodobacter sp., assembly GCA_020832665.1. Lineage (GTDB taxonomy): Bacteria > Pseudomonadota > Alphaproteobacteria > Rhodobacterales > Rhodobacteraceae > Pararhodobacter. Next base: position 9,642 of record JAFIEG010000017.1, read on the forward strand.
CATCGACGGCAATGTCATGTCCCATATCGACCAGCAGCCGCTGCAATATGCGCACCGCATTCGAGCCGGCATTGACATACATGTCGAAAACCGGGGGTTGCAGCGGTTCGGGCAGCGCGTTTATGCGCGGGCGCGCCCAGTAATGGGTGATGAATATCTCGATCGCCTGTTCGCGGGTGAGAGCGCGCACATCGCTTTCATCGATCACCCCGTCGCCGGTCAGATCAAGCCCCAGCCGTCGCATGGTGTGGATGGTGACGCCGAAATTGGTCGCCCCGCCCGGATCATCGGGGTCGTTGACGAAGCCACCCTCGCGGGCGACGATCTCTTCGGCGAGTTGCCGCACGTTTCGCATCCTGCCTCTCCGCTTGCTCGGATCGGCGACAGAATGCGCGGGCGCGGTTAAGTTCCCGAATCGTAGGCGTTCGATGCCTCGGCCGCCGGCGCAACGGCCCCATCGGCGCATTCGCCGCCGCCCAGCGGGTCGTGGCCGGCCTCCATCAGCGAATTGGCCACTTCGGTGGGCATGTAGGTCTCGTCATGCTTGGCCAGGATCTCGTTTGCCTCGAACACGCCATTGACCAGCCGCCCGGTGCCCACCGTGCCCTCGTTCTCGGCAAAGAGATCAGGCAGGATGCCGCGAAAGCTCACCTCGACCGAATGGCAGTGATCGGTGATGCGAAAGCGCACCGATTCGCCCCGCCCGCGCACGATCGAGCCGGCCTCGACTACCCCGCCGAGGCGAAACACCTCGTTCGCCGGCGGCGGGTCGGAAACGATCTGGCTGGGCGAGCGAAAGAAGTTGATGCCGTCGCGCATGGCGTAGCCGATCAGCGCGGTGGACAGCACCAGCGCCACCGCGGCGGTGATGATGATCTGGATGCGGCGCTTCTTCTTAAGGCTCTTCATGTCCCCTCACGGATCCCCTTACGGAAAGACGGGCGGCGCCATCAGGCCCATGCCCTCGTCAAACCCCATCATCAGATTGGCGTTTTGCAGCGCCTGGCCCGAGGAACCCTTGGTCAGGTTGTCGAGCGCCGCCACCACCATCGCCCTGCCCGGGCGACGGTCACCAACCACCCCGATATGCACGAAATTGGAGCCGCGCACATCATGAGTCGAGGGCACTGTGCCAAAAGGAAGCACCTGCAGGAATGATTCAGCGCAATAAGCCTGAGACAAAACCGCGTGAATTTGTCGCGCATCGCCCTTGAGCCAGGCGGTGGCAAGGATGCCGCGATTCATCGGCAGAAGATGCGGCGTGAACTGCACCTGCACCTCGCGGCCGGCGATCAGGCTGAATTCCTGGTCGAATTCGCCCAAATGGCGATGCGTGCCGCCCACCGCATAGGGCTGCGTGCCCTCGGAAAGCTCGGCATGGAGCAGGTTTTCCTTGAGCGCCCGGCCCGCACCCGAGACGCCGCATTTCAGATCGAGGATGATGTCGTCAAGATCGACTACGCCGGCGGCGATCAGCGGGCGCAGCGCGTATTGCCCGGCGGCGGCGTTGCAGCCGGTGCCGGCGACCAGCCGCGCTGTGCTGATCTCCTCGCGGTAGAATTCGGTCAGCCCATAGACCGCCTCGCGCTGGATCTCGGGCGCGGCATGGGGCTTGCCATACCATTTCTCGTATGCAGCCGGGGCGCGCAGGCGGAAATCGGCGCTCAGATCGATGATGCGCAGATCGCGCGGCAGATCCTTGATCACCGTCTGGCTGGTGGCATGGGGCAGCGCGCAGAAGGCCAGATCGATAGCGGCGAAATCCACCTCGTCGATGCGCACCAGATCGGGCAGATCCATATGCCGCAGAAAGGGAAAGACCGCGGCCATGGGCTGGCCCGCCTTGCGCTCGCCGGTGAGCGCGGCAATCTCGAAACCGGGATGCGTGGCGATGAGGCGGACAAGTTCGGCGCCAGTATAACCCGAGGCACCAAGGATGGCGATTTTCTTTTTCATGACAGTCTCTTGAACGAATTTCTTGAGATACGGCGGCAGCGCTTTCTTTGGCCGTGGGCCGCCTTCGGCGAGCGTATTTGGGGCAAGATGAAGGGGGTATCCTGCCGATGCGCGCGCCGATCAGGCGGCGCGGAAGGGCAGCTTTCGTCGCAGGAACAGCGTGGCCTTCTGTCCCACCGCCACCGGGTCGCCGGTGGTGAGATAGCCCGGCTCGGTGCCGGGGCCGATCAGTTCGGGGTGGCGGGCGAGGTAGTCTTCCAGGCTGGCGGCGACCAGCTCGGGCTGCGAATAGACCGCCACATCGGGGCCCAGCGCGGCGCGGAAGACATCTTCCATCAGCGGGTAATGCGTGCAGCCCAGCACCGCCGCCTGCGGGCGCGGCATGCGCCTGTGCAGCGCCTCGACATGGGAATGCACCAACGCCTCGGCGAGGATCATGTCGCCCTGCTCGATGGCATCGACAAGCCCGCCGCAGGGCTGGGCCTCGACATCGACGCCGATGGCACGAAAGGCCAGTTCGCGCTGAAAGGCGCGGCTTTGCACCGTGGCGGGGGTGGCGAAAAGCGCGACATGCTTGACGGCCACCTCGCGCGGGGGCGAGTTGTCGCCCCATTGGCGCTCGGTCAGCGCCTCGATCAGTGGCACGAAGACGCCGAGCACGCGCTTGCCCTCGGGCACCCAGGTTTCCTGTATGCGGCGCAGGGCGGCGGCCGAGGCGGTGTTGCAGGCCAGGATCACCAGATCGCAGCCTTCCTCCCACAGACGCTCGACGCCGGCGCAGGTTAGGTTGAAGATGTCATCGGCCGCACGCGTGCCATAGGGGGTGTTGGCGTTGTCGCCGTAATAGACGAAGGGCACATCGGGCAGCCTGCGGTGCAGCGCGTCCAGCACCGTCAGCCCGCCCAGGCCCGAATCGAAGACGCCGACCGCCATGCTCCTGCCCCATCCTTGCCGATCCGGCGCCCATGCCCGGCGTCGGCTGTCGTCCCTTATTACGCTGTGGGCGCGGGGAAATCCATAACCTGCCTGCGGCGCGGGCAAGCGCGCCGAAACCGGCCCTATTCGGCCGCCACGGCGCGCCGCGCCCCGCCCCCGGCGATGGCGGCGAGCAGTTCCTCGCGCCGTTTTGCCGCGGCCTGGGCATTGGCATCCTTGACCGGCCCAAACCCGCGGATGGAGAGCGGCAATAGCGCCAGTTCCATGATCGCGTCGCGGGTTTTTTCGTTCAGCTTGGGCAGCAATTCGGCCATGTCGCGCTCATACTGCTTGATCAGCGCGCGTTCCATGCGGCGCTCGGCGGAGTAGCCGAAGATATCGAGCGGGGTGCCGCGCAGCGCCTTGAGCCTGGCCAGCAGCCCGAATCCCTTGAGCATCCAGGGCCCGAAGCGGCGCTTCAGCGGGCGCCCGTCGGGGCCCTTGCGCGACAGAAGCGGCGGGGCGAGGTGGAATTCCATGCGGAAATCGCCCTCGAACTCGGCGCGCGCCTTCTCGGCGGTGGCCAGATGCAGCCGCGCCACCTCGTATTCGTCCTTGTAGGCCAGCAGCTTGTGATAGCCGCGCGCCACCGCCGCGCGCAGCGCCTTGTCCTCGATGGAATCGACGAGCTTGCGGTAGCGCTTTGCCAGACGCTTGCCCTGATAGGCCACCAGATGCCCGGCGCGGTACTCGACCGGGTCGGTGATCTGCGTCACCTCGCCGGCGGGACGGGCGTATTGCGCTGCGCGCTCGGGCTCGACAATGGCCCAGCGACCGATATCAAACGCCCGCAGATTGGCCTCGACGGCGGCGCCGTTGAGGGTGATCGCCTCGCGGATGGCATCAAGCGAGATCGGGATCAGCCCCATCTGCCAGGCGCCGCCAAAGACCATCATGTTGGAATAGATCGAATCGCCCATCGTGGCGCGGGCCAGCTCAGAGGCATCGAACAGCGCCAGACGGTCGCGCAGGCGTGCTTCAAGAGCGACCTGCAAATCCTTCATCGGAAGCTGAAATTCGGTGTTGCCGGTGAACTCGCCGGTGATGATTTCATGGGCGTTGACCGCAGCGCCGGTCTGGCCCGTGCTCATCAGCGCCAGGGTCTTGGCGCCGCCGGTGACCACCAGATCGCCGCCGATGACGCAATGCGCCTCGCCCACCGCCACACGCACGGCGGAGATATCCTCGGGCTTCTCGGCGACGCGCAGATGGATATGCACCGCGCCGCCCTTTTGCGCCAGCCCGGCCATTTCCATCATCGCCGCGCCCTTGCCGTCAATCTGCGCCGCCTGCGCCAGCACCGCGCCGATGGTCACTACGCCGGTGCCGCCCACGCCGGTGACGATCACATTATGCGTGCCCTGGATCGGCGGCAGCGCGGGTTCGGGCAGATCGGGCAGATCGAGCGCGCGGGTGGCGGATTTCTTCACCTGCGCGCCCTTGAGCGTGACAAAAGAGGGGCAGAAGCCCTTGAGGCAGCTGAAATCCTTGTTGCACGATGACTGGTCGATGGCGCGCTTGCGGCCCAGCTCGGTTTCCACGGGCACGATCGACACGCAATTGGACTGCACACCGCAATCGCCGCAGCCCTCGCAGATATCGGTGTTGATGAAGACGCGCTGATCGGGGTCTGGAAACTGGCCACGCTTGCGCCGGCGACGCTTTTCGGCAGCGCAAGTCTGGGCATAAACTATGGCCGATACGCCCTTGATCTGACAAAACTTCTCTTGCACCTTCATCAGCTCGGCGCGCTCGAATTTCTCGACCTCGCGCGGGTACAGGCTGAAATCGGGCTTTTCCTTCTCGTCATAGACCAGCGCCACATGCTGCACGCCCATGGCGACCAGTTCGCGCGCGATCTTGTCGGCGGTCAGCCCGCCTTCGTTCTTCTGACCGCCAGTCATGGCGACGGCATCATTGAACAGGATCTTGTAGGTGATGTTGGTGCCGGCGGCGAGCGCGGCGCGGATCGCCTGCACGCCGGAATGGTTGTAGGTGCCGTCACCGATGTTCTGGAAAACGTGGTCGCGCTTCGAGAAATTCGATTCGCCTACCCAGTTGGCGCCCTCGCCGCCCATATGGGTAAAGCCCAGCGTCTCGCGGTCCATCCACTGCACCATGTAGTGGCAGCCGATGCCGGCATAGGCGCGCGAGCCCTCGGGCAGCTTGGTCGAGCTGTTATGCGGGCAGCCCGAGCAGAACCAGGGCAGGCGCGCGGCGATCTCGGGCATGTTCTCGGCCCGGCGCACCTCGGCCAGATGGGCAAGCCCGGCCTTGATGCGGTCGGTCTCGCGCCCTTCTTCAATGAAGATCGCGCCCAGCTTTTCGGCAATCATCACCGGGTCGAGCGCATAGCGGGTGGGAAACAGCTCCAGCCGGCGGCCATGTTCCCAGGTGTCACCCTTGTGCCAGCCATAGACGCGCCGGCCGCGGCGGTCGTCAAAGATGGCTTCCTTGACCTGCACCTCGATCAGCTTGCGCTTTTCCTCGACAACAATGATCAGCTCCAGCCCCTCGGCCCATTCATGGAAGCTGTCCATGTCCAGCGGCCAGGTCTGGCCGACCTTGTAGGTGGTGATGCCCAGCCGCTCGGCCTGGCCCTCGTCGATGCCCAGCAAGCGCAGCGCATGCACCAGGTCCAGCCAGTTCTTGCCCGCCGCCACAAGCCCGATCTTGGCGCCCGGCTTGCCCCAGACGCGCCGGTCCATGCGGTTGGCGCGCGAGAATGCCTCGGCGGCATAGCGCTTGTAATCGATCATGCGCGTTTCCTGCGCATGCGGGGTATCGACCAGGCGAATGTTCAGCCCGCCCTCGGGCATGACGAAATCGGGGCTGACGAACTGCATTCGGTGCGGGTTGCCATCGACCACCGCCGTGGCCTCGATGGTGTCCTTCATCGTCTTCAGCCCCACCCATAGCCCGGAAAAGCGGCTCAGCGCATAGGCATAATGGCCGTAATCAAGAATTTCCTGCACGCCGGCGGGGCTGACCACCGGGATATAGGCATCGACCATCGCCCAGTCGGACTGGTGCAGCACGGTCGAGGATTCGCCGGTGTGATCGTCACCCATGGCCATGATCACGCCGCCATGTTTCGCGCTACCGGCCATGTTGGCGTGGCGCATGACATCGCCGGTGCGGTCCACGCCCGGGCCCTTGCCGTACCACAGCGCAAAGACCCCGTCATAACGGCCCTCGCCGCGCAGTTCGGCCTGCTGCGTGCCCCAGATGGCGGTGGCGGCCAGATCCTCGTTCAACCCTTCCTGAAAGATCACCTGCGCGGCTTCAAGCTGCTTGCGCGCGCGGCCCATCTGCAGATCGACCGCGCCCAGCGGCGAGCCGCGATAGCCCGATACATAGCCCGCCGTGTTCAGCCCCGCTGCCTTGTCGCGCGCGCGCTGCGCCAGCATCAGCCGCACCAGCGCCTGCGTGCCGTTAAGCAATACCGGCGATTTCTCCAGATCGAAGCGATCCTGCAGGCTGACGGTTTGCTTGCCCATTCTTGCATCTCCCCTGGCGTATGGTTGCGCTTGCCTCTTGGCGGGCCTGTCCGGCACCATTATAGGTCAAAAAAGCTGACCTTTGAAAGCTTTTTTGCAGAATTGTCGCTTTCTTGAACGACGCTTCTGGCCTAGAAGAAAGCGCGCTCAGGCGCCGCATCAAGTTCACGGAAGTTGCGAAATGGACTGGGACAAGCTCAGAATCTTTCACGCGGTCGCCGATGCAGGCAGCCTCACCCATGCCGGCGATACCCTGGGTCTCAGCCAGTCGGCGGTCAGCCGCCAGATCAGGGGGCTGGAGGAAAGCCTGGGCGTGACCCTGTTTCATCGCCATGCGCGCGGGCTGATTCTGACCGAACAGGGCGAGCTTCTGTTCGATGCCACAAGGGCCATGTCGAAGCGGCTTGAAACCGCCACCGCACGCATCCGCGACAGCGAGGAAGAGGTCTTCGGCGAATTGCGCGTGACCACCACCACCGGCTTCGGCACGCTGTGGCTGGCCCCGCGCCTGCCGGCGCTTTATGCGCGCTACCCTGATCTGAAGATCGACCTGATGCTTGAAGAGCGCGTGCTCGACCTGCCCATGCGCGAGGCCGATATCGCCATCCGCATGAAGGAGCCCAGCCAGGCCGATCTGATCCGCAAGCGGCTGATGAGCGTGCGCATGCGCCTTTTCGCCAGCCCCGAATATCTGCGCGCCAACGGCACCCCGCAAAACATTGCCGACATGGCCAGTTTCCGGCTGATCAGCCAGGGGCTTTCGGCGGCGCAGGTCTCGGCCGGGGCGGCGCTGGTGCGCGAGCTTCTGATGCACCCGATTCGCTCGACCTTCACGGTGAACAATTATTTCGGCGTGCTGCAGGCGGTGCTGGCCGATCTCGGCATCGGGCTGTTGCCCGATTACCTGACCGAGGATTTCCCCTCGCTGATGCGCGTGCTGCCCGAGGTGGAAAGCGCCGAGGTGCCGGTGTTTCTGGCCTATCCCGAAGAGCTGCGCCATTCCAAGCGCATCGCCGCCTTTCGCGATTTCGTGCTCGAAGAGGTGATCGCCTACCGCCGCACCCGCCGCGCCGAGCTGACGAATGCCTGATCAACGCCCGTGACGGCGCCCGCAACGGCGGCCCCGCACCCGAGCGCCACAAGCAGCACGGCCCGCCCGAGCCACAACTTGCGGTTGAGGTGAGGCATGCATGCAACGCATTGCGGCCATGTTGCAGGTGCAGCGATATATTTCTTGCGCGTGTGAAACGACTTTCCTATTTTATGTCGCAAGGCGCGCGGCTGGTCCGGCGTCTTACCTCCCTGTTGGACTTTGGCCGAGCATCTTGCTCGGCCTTTTTTTTCGTGGTTCGGTGGTGCACGCCCTCTGGTGGCGGCGGTGAGCGCCTCGCCCCTTTCCCTTCGCCCGCGTATGCCCTAAACCCGCGCCGGGATGAACTGCGCGGGGCCATGGACATGAGCGAACCCGAGATCACGGCCGAACTGATCGCCGCCCATGGGCTCAAGCCTGACGAATACGAGCGCATCGAGCAGATCATCGGCCGCACGCCCAGCTTTACCGAGCTGGGAATATTCTCGGCCATGTGGAACGAGCATTGTTCCTACAAATCGTCGAAGAAATGGCTGCGCACCCTGCACACCGAGGGGCCCCAGGTGATCTGCGGGCCCGGCGAGAATGCCGGCGTCGTCGATATCGGCGAGGGCCCGGATGGCCGCAAGCTGGCGCTGATCTTCAAGATGGAAAGCCACAACCACCCCTCCTACATCGAGCCGCATCAGGGCGCGGCCACCGGCGTGGGCGGCATCTTGCGCGATGTCTTCACCATGGGCGCGCGCCCCATCGCGGCGATGAACGCGCTTTCCTTCGGCGAGCCCGGCCACCCCAAGACCCCGCATCTGGTGCGCGGCGTGGTCGAAGGCATTGGCCAATACGGCAACAGTTTCGGCGTGCCCAATATCGGCGGCGAGGTGCGATTTCACGCCGCCTATAACGGCAACTGCCTGGTCAATGCCTTTGCCGCTGGTCTGGCCGAGGCCGAGCGCATCTTCTATTCCGCCGCCTCGGGCGTGGGCATGCCTGTGGTCTATCTGGGCGCCAAGACCGGCCGCGACGGTGTGGGCGGCGCCACCATGGCCAGCGCCGAATTCGACGAATCGATCGAGGAAAAGCGCCCCACGGTGCAGGTGGGCGACCCGTTCACCGAAAAGCGCCTGCTGGAAGCCTGCCTGGAGCTGATGGCATCGGATGCGGTGATCTCGATCCAGGACATGGGCGCGGCCGGGCTGACCTGCTCGGCGGTCGAGATGGGCGACAAGGGCAAGCTTGGCATCAAGCTTGACCTGAACCGCGTGCCCTGCCGCGAAGAGGGCATGACCGCCTACGAAATGATGCTCTCGGAAAGCCAGGAGCGCATGCTCATGGTGCTCAAGCCCGAGCGCGAGGACGAGGCGCGCGCCATCTTCGAGAAATGGGATCTCGATTTCGCCATCGTCGGCGAGACCATCGCCGAGGACCGTTTCCTCATCCTGCATGGCAACGAGACAAAGGCCGATCTGCCGCTTTCCAAACTGTCCTCGGAAGCGCCCGAATATGACCGCCCCTGGGTTGAAACGCCGCCCGCCGAGCCACTGGCCCCGGTGCCCGGCATCGACCCGATCGACGCGCTGAAGGCGCTGATTTCCAGCCCGAATTACGCACATAAGGGCTGGGTGTGGGAACAGTACGATAATACTGTCATGGGCGACACGGTGCGCGCGCCGGGCCTGGGCGCGGGCGTGGTGCGCGTGCATGGCACCGACAAGGCGATCGCCTTTACCGCCGATGTGACACCGCGCTATGTGCGCGCCAACCCGTTTGAGGGCGGCAAGCAGGCGGTGGCCGAGGCATTCCGCAATCTTTGCGCGGTGGGGGCGCGGCCGCTGGCGACCACCGACAACCTGAATTTCGGCAACCCCGAAAAGCCCCAGATCATGGGCCAGCTTGTCGGCGCCATTCAGGGCATCGGCGAGGCCTGCCGCGCGCTCGACATGCCCATCGTTTCGGGCAATGTCTCGCTTTACAACGAAACCGACGGCCAGCCCATCCTGCCCACGCCCACCATCGGCGCGGTGGGGCTCCTGGAAAGCCTTGACGAGTTGATCGCCGGGCAGCCGCAGCCGGGCGACTGGGCGCTGGTGATCGGCCACACACAGGGCCATCTGGGCCAGTCGGCGCTTCTGGCCGAAGTGTTCAACCGCGAAGATGGCGACGCGCCGCCGGTCGATCTGGAAGCCGAGCGCCGCCACGGCGAATTCCTGCGCGCCAGCCGCGAGTTGATCCACGCCGCCACCGATCTTTCCGATGGCGGGCTGGCGCTGGCGGCCTTCGAGATGGCCGAGGGCGCCGGGCTGGGGGTGGCCCTCGACGCCGCCGACACGCCCACGCTTTTCGGCGAGGATCAGGCGCGCTATCTGGTCGCCTGCGGGTTTGACCAGGCCGAGGCGCTGATGGTTGCCGCCGGGCGGGCCGGGGTGCCGGTGCAAACAATGGGCCGCTTTGGCGGCGACAGCGTGCGCATGGGCGCCAGCGAGGCCCCGCTGGCCGCCCTTTCTGCGCTTTACCGCAGCGCCTTTGCCCGCGCCATCGGCGACGCCTGATGCTGCGCCCGGCTTCATCTGACGATTTGCCGGCGGTTCTGGCAATCTGGACGCGGCCGGAAACCGCCATGCTGTTGCCACCGCCCGAGCCCGGCGATGCCGAAGCGGCCTGCGATGACGGGCTCTTGTTTGTGTGGGAGCGGAAGGGGCGCGTCGCGGGTTTTGCCAACCTGGCCGTCTGGCACCGGGCCGATGGCATCTGGGGTCTGACCCATTTCGCCGTCGCCAATCCGGGACAGGGCGAGGGCCGGCGCTTCCTTACCGCGCTGCTGGACGAAGTCTTCGAGCAGCGCGGCGCGCATCGGCTGAGCGTCGACAGCGTGCCCGACAACCGCCCTGCCCTGCGCCTTTGGGAATGGGCCGGTTTCAGGCCCGAAGGCTGTTTTCGGCAATGCTGGCGCCGCCCTGACGGACGCTGGAGCGACAGCCTGCTGTTTGCGCTGCTGGCCACCGAACGGCCCCGGGCCGAAGCGCTTGATTAACCCCAGGGGCGGGATTACTTTTCACGCACAAAGCCGAGGAGCAGAAATGGCCATCACGGCATCGGAACTCGAAAGCCTTTTGCGCGATGCCTTTCCGCAGGCGCAGATCACCATCACCGACCTTGCCGGTGACGGCAATCACTATGCCGCCGAGGTGATCGACGAGAGCTTTCGCGGAAAGAACCGTGTGCAGCAGCAGCGCGCCGTCTATGCCGCGCTCAAGGGCAAGATGGATGGCAGCCAGGGCGAGTTGCACGCGCTGGCGCTGACCACCAAGGCGCCGGAATGAGCCGATGATCCATCTTCTTCTGGCCTCGATTGTGCTTCTGGCGCTGGCGCTCGCCCTCGGGCGCACAGGGCGCCGGCGTGGCGATGACGATGACGACGACGATTTCCCGGGCGGGCCGCGGCGGCTGCGCATCCGGGTCAGGGACAACCCGAAAGGACCGAAATGAGCGCGCAGGACCAGATTCGCGAAACCATCGAGAAGAACGACGTGGTGCTTTACATGAAGGGCACCAAGACGATGCCGCAATGCGGCTTTTCCAGCCGCGTGGCCGGGGTACTGAACTTCATGGGCGTCGATTTCGTCGATGTGAATGTGCTTGCCGACGAGGGCATCCGCCAGGGTATCAAGGAATTCTCGGAATGGCCGACGATTCCGCAGCTTTACGTCAAGGGCGAGTTCGTCGGCGGCTGCGATATCATCACCGAGATGACGCTTTCGGGCGAACTGGACGAGTTGCTCGCCGCCAAGGGCGTCACCTTCGACAAGGATGCCGCCGAGCGCATCCGCGAGGCCAATTCCTGAGCCGAAGCACCCCCGGCGGCCAGCTTGCCGGGGGTATTCTGCGCTCTGCGTTCGATCAGTCTGGCACAGGGTTGGTTTTCCACCCTTGCCGCTGTCATGGGTGGCCTTTGCCTGCGGCAAGGGCATTGCCCGCGCCTGCACCGGCGCACCGCATCAACTTGATCAGTTCATGCCCTATGCCAAACCTCGCCCAGGATGCTAGGCTGCCAGCCGCAGGCATCAACCCATGTTGCCGGATGCGACCTTCAACTGCGCAGGATTGCAGGCGCGGCGGCGGCACTTGGCAACAGGAGTAGACATGGACGGGGAAGCCTTTATCGGCATCGCAGTGATCATCGGGTTTGTCGCCCTTTTCGGCGCCATTCTCTTCTTCTCCATCCGTGCCGAAAGGCGGTTGCAGGCAGCGTTGCGCGCGATGGCCGAAGAGCGCGGCTGGGAATACCAGACCAGCCGCACCAGGGGCATGGGCAGACGGTCGGCAACATCAGGCTTTACCGTCACGCCTAACGGTGCGGCGGCTGACTGGCGTCTTGAGGTAAAGCGGCGCTCCTCTTCGGGCAGCAGCGGGCGCAAGGGCGCGATACGTACCAGTAACCCCGGCCGCGCCGAGTTTCGAGCTGCCGAGCCCACTTTTCGCGGCGGGCTGGCCATGTTCACCACCGGCGCCCTTGGCGGCGCAATCGGCATTGGACAGGGCAACATGGCATCGTCGCTGATGGGCATGTTCGACAACAAGATCGGCAAGACGGTGCTGAGCCATTTCATGGGCGCCGACATGGGCGAGCATGTCGGGCAGCTGCAATCCTTTCCCGCCCCCGAAGGCAGCGGGCTGACGGTGATGGCCACCGCAGACCCGTCGATGTTTTTCGACATGGAAGCCATCGGCGAGGCGCTGCGCTGCTGGAAGCCGGCGAAAGGCTCGCCCGGCAACCCGCAACTGGTCGTGGGCGAAGCCGGCATCCGCCTGTTCCTGAGCAAGCAGATCACCGATGCCGAAACGGTTGCCAGCTTCATCGATCTGGGTCTGGAACTGCGCGAAAAGGCGATGCGCGAGGCCTGAAACGCGAATCGGGCCAAACCGGCCAGCCCTGAAAACGCGCCCGTGCCAGGCGGTTCCCGGGGGTTTCATCGCCCCCCTTTTCCGTGCCATGCTTGGAAGCTTCGGACACCGACAGCCGCCGTCGGCGCGGCATGGGTGGAGGCAAGCAAAGGCAAGCGGAGCGCGTAATGGACAGCGAAACCCTGGGTGTCATCGTTTTCGTTATCCTGTTTCTGGGCTTTTTCGCCTATATGCTGCGCGACCAGATCATCCAGTCAAAAGCCGACAGGCAGGCGCTCGACAGGCTTGCCTCGCAGCGCGGCTGGCGCATCAAACGCCAGGGCGCCAGGCCCGGGCGCGGGCGCAAGAGCGCAGCGCGGATCATCATCACCCCCGTCGCTGGCGAGAGCACCGACGACAACGACGACCAGGAAGAAGAAGCGGACGGGGGCGACTGGCGGCTGGAGGTCTTGCAGCCCTATCGCGAACGCGGCGGCCATGGCGGGCAGAACCCCGGCGAGACACTGTTTCACGCGCCCGCGCCGCGCTTCGATGGCGCGATGGCCGTGATTGCCGCGCCCACCCCTGCCGGCGCATCCCTGCTTGATCCGGCGCGGATGATCGCCGGCACCGAAACCAGGCGCCTGCTGGCCGATCTGGAAACGATCCTTGGCGCGGACGCGAAAGAGCGCATCAAGGCGCTGACCCCCTGCCCCGCCCCCGATGAAAGCGCGCTTACCGTGCTGGCCAGCGCAGACCCGTCCGCAAGCTTCGATCTTCGCGAGATCGGCCGCATTCTTGGCGGCTGGGACGCGAAATACTGGCTTACCCCGCCGCCGCGGCTGGTGCTTGGCGACGAGGGCATGCTGCTGTTCGTGAAAAGCGGCCTGGAGAGCCCCGAGGGAATGTCGGCTTTCCTGCGCATGGCGAACGCCGTTCGCCATGCCGCGGCCGAGAGCTGACAGAAAATCCTGCTGATCGGTTCCGATGCCGAGGCTTGCACGCCCGCCCGCGCACCAGCGCGGGCGGTGCAGCCCGGGCTATTCGCTCAGCCGGTGATCCATGCTCAACGCCGGCTGGTCGCAGCCGGAATCGCCGACGATACGCGCAGGCACGCCGGCCACGGTCTTGCAGGGCGGCACCTCGGACAGCACCACCGAACCGGCAGCGATGCGCGAGCATCTGCCGACCCTGATATTGCCCAGCACCTTGGCCCCGGCGCCGATCAGCACGCCATCGTCGATCTTGGGGTGGCGGTCGCCGCCGGCCTTGCCGGTGCCGCCCAGCGTCACCGAATGCAGCATCGAGACATTGTCGCCCACCACCGCCGTTTCGCCGATGACGATGGAATGCGCATGGTCGATCATGATGCCCTTGCCGATGCGCGCGCCGGGGTGGATATCGACGCCAAAGCATTCCGATACCCGCATCTGGATGAAGCTGGCGAAATCGACCCGCCGGCGCCGGCACAGCCAATGCGCGATGCGATAGGCCTGCAGCGCCTGGAAGCCCTTGAAATACAGAAGCGGTTTCATGAAACGGTTGCAGGCCGGGTCGCGCTCATAGGTGGCGGTGATGTCGGCGCGCGCCGCCTCGCCCAGCCAGGGATCGTCGGCATAGGCCTCGTCCATGATCTCGCGCAGGATCTGCTCGCTCAGTTCGGCCGAGGCCAGCTTCTGCGCCAGCCGGAAGGCCAGCGCCTGTTCCAGCGTCTTGTGGTGCAGGATCGAGGTGTGAAACACCCCGCCCAGAAGCGGCTCGTCCTCGACGGCGTCGAGCGCCTCTTCACGGATGCGCCCCCATACCGGGTCAAGCGCGGCGATCTTCGCTCTGGTATCGGGCATGGCGGCCTCCGCTGAAACAGTTTGCCCAAACATAACCTGCCGGCAGGAAAATGCCACCCCGGCCGGCAGCGCCCGAACGCGCCGCCAGTGCCGGCGCGCGGCTTGCGCCGGCACGGCCGGGATGGTCTAGTTGCGGGCCAGTCAGGGCAGGAACGAATCGGGCAGCAGGCATGAACGACCTACTCGGCACGCAGGCAGAAAGCTACGACGCCGCATCCATCGAGGTGCTCGAAGGGCTGGAGCCGGTGCGCAAGCGACCGGGCATGTATATCGGCGGCACCGACGAGCGCGCGCTGCACCATCTGGTGGCCGAAGTGCTGGACAACGCCATGGACGAGGCCGTGGCCGGCCATGCCAGCCGCATCGAGGTGGAACTGCACGAGGATCACTCGGTGACGGTGCGCGACAATGGCCGCGGCATTCCCATCGACCCGCACCCGAAATTCCCCGAGAAATCGGCGCTCGAGGTGATCTTGTGCACGCTGCATGCGGGCGGCAAGTTCTCGGGCAAGGCCTATCAGACATCGGGCGGGCTGCACGGGGTGGGGGCCTCGGTGGTCAATGCGCTCTCCGATCACATGCGCGTCGAGGTCGCCCGCAACCGCACGCTCTATGTGCAGGAATTCGCCCGCGGTCTGCCCCAGGGCCCGATCCGCGAGGCCGGCCCCGCCCCCAACCGACGCGGCACCACCGTGACCTTTCACGCCGATGCGCAGATCTTCGGCCATCACCGCTTTCGCCCCGCGCGGCTGTTTGCGATGGCGCGCTCGAAGGCCTATCTGTTCTCGGGCGTGGAAATCCGCTGGAAATCGGCAATCCAGGAAGGCGACACGCCGATGGAGGCAAGCTTTCGCTTTCCCGGCGGGCTGGCCGATTACCTGGCCGAGCAACTGGGCACCGACCAGACCTATGCCGCCGCGCCCTTTGCCGGGCGCGTGGATTTTCAGGAAAAATACGGCCTGCCCGGCCGCGTGGAATGGGCGGTCAACTGGACGCCGGCGCGCGACGGTTTCGTGCAAAGCTACTGCAACACCGTGCCCACCCCCGAGGGCGGCACGCATGAGGCGGGGTTCTGGGCGGCGATACTGAAGGGCATCCGCGCCTATGGCGAACTGGCCAATGCGCGCAAGGCGGCGCAGATCACGCGCGAGGATCTGGGCGCGGGCGGCTGTGCGCTGATCTCGGTCTTCATCCGCGACCCCGAATTCGTGGGCCAGACCAAGGACCGGCTGGCCACCGCCGAGGCCGCGAAGCTGGTCGAGGGCGCGGTGCGCGATCATTTCGACAACTGGCTGGCATCTGACCCGAAATCGGCGGGCGCGATCCTCGATTACCTGATCCTGCGCGCCGAGGAGCGCCAGCGCCGCCGCGCCGAAAAGGAAACCAGCCGCAAATCGGCCACGCGCAAGCTGCGCCTGCCGGGCAAGCTGGTCGATTGCACCACCAGCGCGCGCGAGGGCACCGAGATCTTCATCGTCGAGGGCGACAGCGCCGGCGGCTCGGCCAAGATGGCGCGCGAGCGCAGTTTCCAGGCGCTGCTGCCGCTGCGCGGCAAGATTCTCAACGTGCTGGGCGCGGCCTCGGGCAAGATGGGCCAGAACGCCGAGATCAGCGATCTGTGCCAGGCGCTGGGCGTGGGGCTGGGCACCAAGTTCCGGCTTGACGATCTGCGCTATGACAAGGTCATCATCATGACCGATGCCGATGTCGATGGCGCGCATATCGCGGCGCTGCTGATGACCTTCTTCTTCAGCCAGATGCGCCCGCTGATCGACCGGGGCCATCTGTATCTGGCCTGCCCGCCGCTTTTCCGGCTCACGCAGGGCGCGCGGCGCATCTATGCGCTCGACGAGGCCGAAAAGGCGATGTGGCTGGAACGCGGGCTGGGCGGCAAGGGCAAGATCGACGTGTCGCGCTTCAAGGGGCTGGGCGAGATGGACGCCAAGGATTTGCGTGAGACCACCATGAACCCGGCCACGCGCAAGCTGATCAGGGTGTCGATCGACGATGACGTGCCCGGCGAGACCCATGATCTGGTGGAACGGCTGATGGGCAAGAAACCCGAACTGCGCTTTCAGTACATCCAGGAGAATGCGCGCTTCGTGGAGGATGTGGATGTGTAATACCGGTTCGGCTGATCGCTGCACAAGGCGCCAGCGCCCCCTGGATACAAGCGCCGCAACCGATCAGATCATCCAGCGACGGTAGCAAACGCTTTCGGTGTGATCGGATCAATAGGCACGGGCGGGCGTGCAAACCGGGGTGTCCGAACCGATTACCCACAACCGGTTTCAGTCAAGCGCATCGAGCCCCAGTTCCAGGAACCGGTCGAGCTGGGCCACCTCGTCATCGCTCAGCGTGATGCCCTCGGCCTCGGCGCGGGCGCGCGCGGCGAAGCGGCGCTGCGAGGGCAGCCGCGCCCCCTGCCCCTCGATGGCGGCGAACAGCGCCTCGGCGCGCGCCAGCGGATCGCCCGCGCGCCCGGCCGAGAACTTCGCCGGGTCCAGCGCCAGGATCAGCTCGCCATGAAACGGCGCCAGCGCGGTTGTGCCCAGGTAATCGAGCACCTCGGGGCTGGTCAGATCGCCGATCATCACCCCCGCCAGCAACTCGATCATGGTGGCGATGGCCGAGCCCTTGTGCCCGCCAAAGGGCAGCATCGCGCCCTCCAGCGCCGCTTCGGGGTCGGTGGTGGGGTTGCCTTCGGCATCGATGGCCCAGCCCTCGGGCAGTGTCTTGCCCGCGCGCCGGTGCAACTCGATCTCGCCGCGCGCGGCCACCGAGGTGGCGAAGTCGAACACATAGGGCGGCTGCCCGCCCGGGCGCGGCCAGCCAAAGGCCAGCGGGTTGGTGCCCAGAAGCGGCGCCCGCCCGCCGGTGGGGGCGACGGTGGCATAGCTTGGGCACATCACCAGCCCGGCCAAACCCTGCGCCGTCACCGCCTCGACCTCGGGCCAGAGCGCGGCGAAATGGGTGCAGTCATTGACCACCAGCGCCGCCAGCCCCAGCGCGCGCGCGCGCTCGGCCAGAACCGGCAGGCCCAGCTCGAAACCGGCATTGGAAAACCCGCCCCCCGCATCGACCCGCACGACGGCGCCCTGGCCGCCATCATCGACCAGCCGCGGGACGGCATCGCCCTTGACCTTGCCCGCCTTGAGCGTGCGCAGCGTGCCCTCGATGCGATAGACCCCGTGCGACTTGCAGGCATCGCGCTCGCCGGAAACGAAGACGCGCGCCAGCGCTGTGGCCTGCACCTCGTTCATGCCGGCGCGGCGAAAGATCGCCACTACCCGTTCCAGCAGCGTCTCATAGGTGAATTGCTGGGCCATTGGCCGATCCTCCCTGCCTGTTCGTGCGCCTGTCCGCTCATGCGGCGCCGGGTGACTGGATAGCGAGCGCAGGCGGCGCGGCGCAAGGGCGCAGTTGCGCCGCATCGGCCCGCACTGCAAGCCGGCGCTTGACGGCGCGGGCCGGCTGGGGCGCTATGGCGCCATGGCACGCCCCAGGCCCAAGCACCACGATCCCGCCCTGCCCGTCGGCCCCAACATGCGCCGGCTGGCCGCCGCGCTGGCGGCCGAGCCCGGCCGGCTGACAGACCGCCTGCCCGGAGGCCGCGCCCGGCTGTGGCAGCGGCTGCGCGCGCGCGTGGCCGAATATGGCGACCCGCAGGCGCTTGTCGCACTCGACGATCACGGCGCCGGGCGGGCGCTGGATATCGATTCGCTCAGGGTGGTGGCGCTGATGCTGGCGCGAACGGGCGATCATGACGGCTATGAGCGCACGCTGCGCGACTTTGATCCGGCGCTGACCTTTTCCGCCGTGCGCGCGCGCCGCTTCATCGGAAACGGCAGCGGGATGGAGGCGCTGAACGTCTTTCGCCGCCTGGGAAAGGCGCAAATCCCCCGCTTCGAGAAAATCTTCATCTGCGAACGCAGCGGCCTGGCGCGCACGCTCCTTGCGATGAAGCAGGTGCTGCCTGCGCATCCCGGGCTGAACACGCCGGCGCTGATCGAGGCGCGCCGGGGCGACAGGCTTGCCGCTGTGGAATTCGTCCATGTCCGCTTCACCCCGCTGCCGCCGGGCGAGATAAAGGTCAGGGCGCGCGTGGTTCGGCATCTGGGCGAGATCGCCGAGAAGGCGATCGGCGGCAACACCGCGCGCTATCATCGCCAGACCCTGCCCGAGGGTGCGCGGGAAACGATCGCCGCGCTGCTTGAAGCGGCAGGGGCCGATCACGCGCGCCACTATCGCGCGCTGTTCGGGCGCTGCCAGGCGCTGGCCGATTCGCTGCCAAGGGTGTTCTGCCATGGCGATCTCAACCACAACAATGTCTCGCGCGAGGGGGTTGTGCTGGACTGGGACAAGGCCGGCTTTCTTCCCTATGGCCATGACGCCGCCTATGCCTGCCGTCGCCGCCGTCCGGGCGGTGCCGATGACCTGCTGGCGCTGAGCGCAAAGCATTTCGAACGCCCCGGGCGCGCCGCGCAGGATCGTTTCGCCTTTGCCTGGTTCTTCCTGCACATGATTCCGTCGCGGCCCGAGCTGTTGCGCAATACCGCGCTGCTTGCAGGGCTGGTGGAGAAGCTGCACGCGCTGGCCGATGCGGCAGCGCACGAACTGGGCCGGACCGAATAGACCGGGCGCGAACCCGGCGGGCAGCGCCATGACAACCGGGTCTGGTGCCGCGTCCGCTGCCGGCACAAGATGCGCGCCTGCCGGCCAGCGCACATTCCGGCCGCCATGCTGCACCATGCCGCTGATTCTCGCAACATTCGGAAAAAAGGCTTGACCGGAATGCATGATTCGGAAAACCTTAACCCATCAGTTTGGTTTTTTGGGCACAACCCGGGGAGAGGTGATGCTGCAGGAACGGATCGAGGGTAAATGGCTTGCCGCCTTTCGCCGCGTGCTGGCCCTCAACGGCATCGGCGAGGGCACGAAGGTTGCCATCCTGTCGGAAACCCAGTCGCGGCCAGTGCTTGTGCATCTGAGCGAACTTGCCGCGCATGATCTGGGCGCCGAATTCTGCATGATCTGCATGCCCACCCCGGCGCAGAGCGCGCCGGTGCCGGTGAAATCAACAGGCACAAGCTGGGCCATCCAGGGCAATTGCGCGGTGATCGAGGCGCTCAAGCTTGTCGAAGTGATCGTCGATTGCACTGTCGAGGGACTCATCCACGCCCCCGAATGGCCCGAGATCGAGGAGGCGGGCAACACCCGCCTGCTGGTCATCACCAACGAACACCCCGAGATACTGGAACGGCTGGAGCCCACCGCCGAACTGGGTCCGCGTGTCGAGCGCGGCATCGAAATGCTGCGCGCGGCCAGCCACATGCATGTCACCTCGCCCGCCGGCACCGATCTGCATGTCGATCTCAAGGGCGCGCCCTGCGGCGGCACCGCCGGTTTCGGCACCACGCCGGGTGCCGTGGCGCACTGGCCCGGCGGGCTGTGCCTGGCCTTTCCCGGCGAGCGCTGCGTCAATGGCCGCATCGTCATGGCGCCGGGCGACATGAACCTGACCTTCAAGACCACGCTCGCCAGCCGCATCGATTTCACGATCGAGGATGATTTCATCACCAGTATCACAGGCGACGGCATCGATGCGCTGCATTTTCGCGAATATCTCGAAGCCTGGGACGACCCCAACGCCTGGGGCATGAGCCATGTCGGCTGGGGCATGAACCCGGCCACGCGCTGGGTGTCGGCGGCGATGTATGACAAGCGCGACATGCAGGCGGTCGAGTTTCGCGCGCTGGCGGGCTCGTTTTTGTGGTCCACCGGCGCCAATCAATATGCCGGGCGCTGGACGCTGGGCCATTTCGACCTGCCGATGCGCAACTGCACCATCACGCTTGATGGCCAGACGGTTGTGAAGGACGGCGCCCTGACAGGAGAGCTTGCACAATGAACGAAGCCGCCCCTCTTTCCGTCGCCGTCACCGGCGCGATCCCGTCATCCGACCCGGGGGATTACTACGATCTCAGCCGCATCCGCCCCGAGGTGCTGGAAAAGCTGCGCCGGCTGAACGAGCTGGGCGCGACGCGATTCGCGCAACGGGCAAGGGCGGTCGATGATGCGGCCTCCTTCCCCGAGGAAAACTACCGCGACCTTGCCGAGGAAGGCTTTCTCAACCTGTGCATCCCCGAGGAATTCGGCGGCTGGGGCTGGTCCCTGGGCGAATACGCCATGGCCGGCGCCGAGATCGCCAAGCATTGCGGGGCCACTGCGCTGACTTTCAACATGCACACCATGTCGATGGCCTGGTCGCGCTTCATGTTCGACATGCCCAATCTGACGGATGAAGAGCGCGCCGCCTTCGCACCGCTGCGCGCGCGACAGTTTCGCCGCGCCGTGGCCGAGCGCGCGATCTATTCGCAGCCCATCTCCGAGGGCGGGCAGAACTGGACATCAAAGCCCAACCAGACCCAGTGCCGCGCCGTCGAGGGGGGCTGGCGCATCAACGGGTTCAAGAAATTCGCCTCGCTGGCGGGGTATTGCGATTACTACACCATCGTCTGCACCGAGGTGTTCGAGGGCATCGAGCCGCGCCATGAGGACACGCTGCTTTTCGTGGTGCACAAGGACAACCCCGGCCTTTCGGTCAAGGGCGAGTGGGACCCGCTGGGCATGCGCGGCACCAATTCGCGCGATCTGATCCTCAAGGATGTCTTTGTCACCGAAGATGACCTGCTCATGCCGCGCGGCATCTTCAACAAGACCCTGCCCAACTGGCCGCATATGATGGCCACACTCAGCCCTACCTATATGGGGCTGGCGCAGGGCGCCTATGATTTCACCATCGCCTATCTGCGCGGCCAGATCCCCGGCCAGCCGCCCATCGACCGGCGCATGTATGCCACCAAGCGCGTGGCGGTCAGCAAGATGTATGCGCGCCTGGCCTCGATCCGCGCGCTGTGGTGGCAGGCATTCGGCGAGGCGAAGGGCTTTCCCTCCAGACCCGAGGTGATGCGCATGTATGCGGCGCAATACAACGTCATGGAGGGCGCGCAGGAGCTGGCGGCGCTGGCCATCCGCACCTGCGGCGGGCAGTCGATGCTGCGTTCGCTGCCGCTTGAGCGGATCTATCGCGACAGCCGCTGCGGGGCGCTGATGCTGCCCTACACCTCCGAGATCATGGAGGATTACATCGGCGTGCTGGCGCTTTACGACATGGACGAGCTTGACGGCGCGCCCGGCGACGAGGGCGGCGCGCGCAGCTCGCTGTGGCGCGGCGATGCCGGCTCGCTGAAGGGGCTGCGCTGAGGGATGGGTTGTCGCTCGGTTCCGTCAGCGTTCCTGCCATTTGAATGGCCGTTTGGCTGGTTCCCGCCCGTGCGCAAGCACGGGCAGCGCCCGCCCGCCCCCCAGGCGGGCGCTACCGCGCCCACCTCGGGCGCGCGCTGCCCGTGCAGCGAAGCTGGCCCGAAGGTATCCTGACCCATGCCCAGCCAGCGCATCCAGATCCACCGCCTCATTCCCGCCGACCCGGCCGCCATCTGGGCCGTGGCGCGCGATTTCTGCGGGCTCTGGCACCCCGCCATGGCCAGCTGCCGCGAAGAGCGCGATGCGCGCGGCGCGCTGATCCGCGCCTTCACCGTGCATGGCGAGGAGACGCTCTATCGCGAGCAACTCACCTGGTTTTCCGACAGCGACCGCTCCCTGGGCTATACCCATCTGCAGGGCATCGAGGGTTGCGAGCGCTACGATGCCCGCCTGACCGTCAGCCCCGCAAAGGCCGGCGGCAGCGCCGTCACCTGGTCGGCCGAGATCACCGCCCCCGCCGCGCGCATCAAGGCCATCGCCTCTGGCACCGAGGCGGTTTTCGCCGCCGGGATCGAGGCGCTGGCAAGCGCTCCCGCGCCCGAAACCGCCCCCGCCCCCCTGCCCGCCCCGGCCAGCCACGCGCCGCTTGTGCTTGACGATCTGCCGCGCCTGGCGCTGTCGGTCACCCCCGCCCCCGCCGGGCGCGAGGATACAATGTGCCTGTTCCTGCACGGCATCGGCGGCCAGCGCGACAACTGGGATGCGCAGCTTGGCCTTGCCGGCACCGTCATGCGCGCAGCGGCGATGGATCTGCGCGGCTATGGCGGCTCCGGCCTGGGCTCGCGCCAGAGCACCATCGACGATTATTGCGACGACATCGCCCGTGTGGCCGATCATTTCGGTGCTGCCCGGCTGGTGCTGGCGGGGCTTTCCTATGGCTCGTGGATCGCCACCTCATTCGCCATGCGCCACCCGGGCCGGCTGGCCGGGCTGGTGCTTTCGGGCGGCTGCACCGGCATGTCCGAGGCCGGCCCCGACGAGCGCGAGGCGTTTCGCATCAGCCGCGAGGTGCCGCTTAACGCGGGCCAGGTGCCCGCCGATTTCGCCCCCGCCGTGGTGAAAGCCATCGCCGGGCCGAATGCCGATGCCGCCATGCGCGAAGCGCTCTTGCAATCCATGGCCTCGATCCAAGCCGAGACTTATCGCGATGCCTTGAATTGCTTCACCAACCCGTTGGAACGCTTCGATTTTTCGCGCCTGACCATGCCGGTGCTGATGATGACCGGCGAGCATGACCGCCTCGCCCCGCCCGAGGAAATCCGCGCCGTTGCCGGGCGGATATGGGACAGCGCCCATCGCCCCGATCTGCGCTTCGAGGTGATCGAGGGCGCCGGCCATGTCTGCAATCTGGAAGCGCCCGAACAGTATAACCGCCACCTGCTGGCCTTCTTGCGGAAACTCGCGCCATGAGCGCCCCTGCCCGCCAGCCGCTTTCGCGCCGCGAGGCCAACCGCCGCGAGCGCGAGGCGCGCATCCTGCAAGCCGCGCTGAGCGTGTTCTCGCAAGCGGGCTATTCGGGCGCCACGATGGATGCCGTGGCGGCCGAGGCGGGCATGTCGAAACCCACGCTTTACCAGTATTTTGCGTCGAAAGAGGCGCTGTTTCAGGCCATGCTGCTGCCGCATGGCGAACGCATGCTCGACCCGTTCGCGCATCCATCGGGCAAGGGGCTGGCGGCGGATCTGCTGAATTTCGCATGGGCCTATGCCGAAACCGTCATGAACCCCGAAATGCTGGCGCTGGCGCGGCTTATCATCGGCGAGGTGCAGCGCTTCCCCGAGATCGGCGCCGCCTATCAGGCCGCCGGGCCCGACCGGCTGCTGGGCGGCATGATGACCTGGCTGGAGGGCCGGCGCGATGCCGGCCAGCTGGTTTTCGATGATGCCGAACTGGCCGCGCAGGATTTGTGGGGGCTTATCCTTTCGGCCCCGCGCACCCAGGCGCTGCACCACCCCGCCAACCCGCCCGGCCGCAATGAACTGGCGCGCTACATCCATAACGGGCTGCGCGTGTTTCTGCGCGCCTATGCAAGCGAGCCGCAACGCGAATTATCCGCGCTCGAGGCGGCGATAACCGCCCGGGCCCATCCGACAGGGACAGAAGATGACGCTTGACGAATACATCGCCGACCCCGAAAGCCGCTTTGCCACGGTGGCGATGACCGATACCAACGGGCTGCTGCGCGGCCAGATGGTGGCGGTGGACAGCCTGAAACGCATGCTCACCGCCGGCATGGGCATGGCGCGCGCGCAGCTTGCGCTCGATCCCACCGATGCCTTCCTCACCCTGCCCGGCGTCACCGACGAGGCCGGCACCTTTGCCGACGAGCCGCTGAAGCTTGACCCGTCCAGCACGCGCCGCCTGCCCTGGTCGAAGCCGGGCCATGACCTGCTGATCCTTTCGAACTGGACGGGCGCGGCCGGGTCCCTGTGCCCGCGCGCGATCCTGCAATCGGTGCTTGCGCGCGCGGGCGAAAGCGGGTTGGCGCCACGCTACGGGATGGAGCTGGAATACACACTTTTTGACGAGACGCCCGATTCGGCGCGCGCCAAGGGCTGGCGCGATCTCAAACCCGCCACGCCGCATGCCAGCCATGACCTGATCCTCTATCAGGCGGTGCAGACCGAATGGTACGAAGCTGTGGCCGGCATCTGCGAGGCGCTGAAGATCGACCTGGCCAAGATGCACGAGGAAATCGGCGCGGGCTTCATGGAAGCCTGCATCGGCGCCGGCGAGGGGCTGGAACCGGCCGACCAGATGGTGCTCTTGAAGAACTTCATCCGCGCGCTGGCGCTCAGGCAGGGGCGCTCGGTCACTTTCATGCCGCGCTGGAGCGAGCAGGCCGACAGCCAGTCGATCCATCTGCATGTCAGCATCAAGGACATGGACGGCAAGCCGCTGTTCTTCGACGCGGGCGCCGAGAACGGCGTCGGGCAGAGCCTGCGCCATTTCATCGGCGGGTTGCAGGCGCATCTGGGCGATCTGACGCTGATGTTCCTGCCCACGGTCAACAGCTACCGCCGCTTTGTCGAGGGCACCTTTGCCCCGCCCGGCCTGACATGGGGCTATGAGAACCGCACCACCTGCTTTCGAATCGTCGGCCATGATGCAGGCACGATGCGGGTGGAAAACCGCCTGCCCGGCGCCGATACCAACCCCTATCTGACCGTCGCCGCCACCGTCGCCGCCGGGGTCGCCGGCATCATCGGGCAGATCGAGCCCGAGGCGCCGGTGACCGGCTCGGGCTATGGCCAGCCGCCTGTGCGCGATTTCGCCCGCTCCATGCCCGAGGCCATCGAGCGGTTGAAGGGCTCTGACTTTGCGCGCGACTGGCTGGGCGATGAATTCGTCGAGGGTTTCGCCGCCACCCGCCAGCACCAGTTCAACGAGTTCGCCGCCAAGGTGCCCGATACCGAACTTCAACGCTTCTTCGAGCTGGGATAGCATGATGGACCTTCGCAGCCGCTTTCTGGAAGGCATGAGCCGCGCCGCCACCTTCGTCGCCGTGGTCACCACCGACGGCCCCGGCGGGCGCGACGGGGTGACGGTGTCCTCGCTCAGCCCGGTTTCGGCCGATGGCGAGGCGCCGGCTCTGCTGGCCTGCATCCACCACCAGAGCCCGGCGGCGGTGGCGATTCTAAAAAACGAGGGTTTTTGCGCCAATCTGCTGCATGAAAGCCAGCAACAGGAGGCCAATCTCTTTGCCGGGCGCAGCGCCGCGGGCGCACGTTCAGCGCGCTTCGACGGGCTTGGCTGGAAAGCCGGCGCCGCCGGCCAGCCGCAGCTTGACGGCGCCACCGCCGCCTTTCACTGCCGGCTGGCAACGGCGCTGTTGTGGCAGACACATTACATCATCGTCGGGCAGGTCAACGCGGTGGAACTGTCCGACGACCCCGCCGCGCTGCTTTACGGCCAGCGCAGCTATCGCAAATCGGTCGGGCTGGAGGAATGACCGGGCCCGAACCGGACCCGAACCAAGCCCAAACCGCGCGCAAACAAAAAGAACCAAACCACCGAAACCACCAACCGGGAGACTGACATGAAAAAACCCCTTACCCTTGCCGGCGCCCTGGCCGGCACCGCGCTCGCCGCCGGGCTTGCCGCCGGCTCTGCCGCCGCCGATTACCCCAGCCAGCCGGTCAGCTTTGTCGTGCCCTGGCCGCCGGGCGATCTGGAGGACATTCTCACCAGGCTGATCGCCGATGCCTTTCAGGATGAATACGGCGTGCCGGCCTCGGTGCTCAACCGCCCCGGCGGCGGCGGCGGGCCGTTCCCCGGCGCCATCGATGTTGCCACCGCCGCGCCCGATGGCCATACCATCGGCTCTTTCGTGCTGGATGTGCCGCTGATCGGCCACGAGATCGGCATCCCCGAACTCAGCCCGCCGGTGTTCGAGCCCGTCGGCATCTTCCTCAACTACCCTTTCGTGATCGCCGCCGGTGCCGACGCGCCCTATTCGACGATGGAGGAGCTGGCCGAATACGCGCAGGATAACGCCGTCTCGCTGGGCCATTTCGGCATCGTTGCCACGCCGACGCAGGTTTCCTTCGCGCTGGCCAGCCAGATGGGTTTCGAATGGGGCCAGGATGCCGCCTTCGATGCGCTTGATTGCAACACGCTGGCCTCGGGCGATGCCGATGTCATCAACACCACTCTGCAGCTGGTGCTGCCCTGCATCGACGATCTGACCATCCTGGTGTCGATCACCGATGAGCGCATCCCGCTGACACCCGATGTGCCCACCGTGGGCGAGATCGCCCCCGAGCTGGCGCTGACCACCTGGAACGGGCTGTTCGTGCATCGCGACACGCCAGCCGAGGTGCGCGAACGCATCGCCGTGGTGGCCGAGCGGGTTGTGCTGGGCGAGCAGGCGCAGCGCATCGCCGCCGATACCGGCGCCGAGGTGTTCTGGCAGGATGCCGAAGCCTCGGCGGCGCGCATCGCGCATGACATGGAAACACTGGGGCGCATCGGCGAGCTCTTGCCGGAATGATCCGCCGGGCTTCGCAAGGGGCAAGAGGTCTGATGCCGGGGTCGGTTGATGGCATCGGTTGGAGCACGGGCAGTGCCCGCCCGGGGGCGCGTGATGGCTGAGGCCGGCGCGCCCCCGCACGCCCCGCATCATGGCCGCTCCCAGCGGCCTGCCCGGCGCACCCGCCAGCCAGGTGAGCTACCATTCGCGGTGCTGTTCCTGGCCTTCACGCTGTGGCTTTACATTCATCTGGGAACCGAGGCGCGCTGGATCGCGCGCTTGACATGGTTTCAGCAACCGGCGCTGTGGCCGGCGATTGCCATCCACGGCATGCTGGCCTTTGGCGTGGTGAATCTGTTCGCCAGCCTGTTGGCGCAAGGCTCGGAAGGCGACCGGCGCGAGCTGCTCACCTGGCTCAGGGCGCTGGAATATGTCGGCTGGTATCTGGCCTATGCCTGGGCGGTGGGGCAGATCGGCTATCTGCCCGCCACGCTGGCCACGATGCTGCTTCTGGTCTGGCGGCTGGGCATCGCCACTCGCGTCAGCCTGTTCTGGGCGGCGGCGTTTTCGGTGGCGGTGGTGGTGGTGTTCAAGTCGCTTTTGCGCGTCGGCATTCCCGGCGGGCGGCTTTATGCGCTGTTCCCGCCCGACTGGCAGCGCTTCCTGTCGGTGTATTTCTGAGGGGAAACGGCCAGTGGACACCCTGTTTTCGGCCATCGAGATCCTTGCCCGCTGGGAGGTGCTGGCAGCACTGGTCATCGGCTCGGTGGGCGGGGTCATCATCGGCGCCATTCCCGGTGTCGGCCCGCCGGTGGCGATTGCCATTGCCCTGCCCGCCACCTTCGCCTTTGACCCCATCGTGGGGCTGACCGCGCTTCTGGGCATTTATGGCTCGTCGATGTATGGCGGCGCCATCCCGGCGATATTGATCAACACGCCGGGCACGCCGGTCAACGCGCTGACCACCTATAACGGCTACCCGATGACACAGCGCGGACAAGCCGCGCGCGCACTGGGGCTGGCCTATGGCGCCTCGTTCATCGCTGGCGTGTTCTCGGTGCTGTGCCTGATCCTGCTGGCGCCGGTGCTGGCGGTGGTGGCGCCGATGTTCGGCTCGCGCGAGATCTTCCTTGCCGCGCTTCTGGGCATCGTGCTGGTGATCCTGGCCCATCGCGGGCAGGTGATCGCGGCGGGCATGATGGCCTTTTTCGGCATCTTCCTGGCCACGGTCGGCATGGAGCCGATCCGCTACACGCGCCGCTTCACCTTCGATCAGGGCTGGCTGGCGCAGGGCATCGACCTGATCGCGGTGGTGCTGGGGCTGTTTGCCATCAGCCAGGCGCTGGTGCTCCTGATCGAGCCCGACAAGCGCCCCAGCGCGGGGCGCGTTGCCGGCAGCATCTGGCAGGGGATGCGCGAGATATTGCAGCACAAGCGCGTGGCCGGGGTCTCTTCGGCGACCGGCACCACCATGGGCATCCTGCCCGGCGTCGGCGAGTTCACCGCGCAGTTCTTCAGCTACACCTACGCGATGAAGACCTCGAAAACGCCCGATGAGTTCGGCAAGGGCAGCCCCGAGGGGCTGATCGCCTCGGAAAGCGCCAACAACGCGGTGCCGGCGGCGGCGATGATCCCGCTTCTGGCACTGGGCATTCCGGGCGAGGCGCTGACCGCGATGATGCTCTCGGTGTTCTATGTGCACAATGTCGTGCCTGGACCTGGGCTGTTTCAGAACAACATGGATTTCATCGTCGCGCTCTATCTGGCGCTCTTGCTGCTCAATATCGCGGTGGTGGCGTTCTTGCTGGTCTCGACCAATGCGATCCTCAAGATCATCGAGATCCCGACAAGATTTCTGGGCGCGGCGGTGCTGGTGCTCAGCTTCGTGGGCGCCTATTCGATGCGCAACAGCCTGCTCGATGTCGCCGTCGCCGCCGGTTTCGGGGTGATCGGTTTCGTGCTGCGCAGGCTCGATCTGCCCATCGTGCCGATCATCCTGGGCATGGTGCTGGGCGACATCATGGAAAACCGCCTGCGCACGGCGATGATGCGCGTCGATGGCCCGCTCGATTTCATCAGCCGGCCCATTGCCGCCGGCCTGTTCGCCCTGATCGTTCTGGTCATTGCGCTTCATCTGCGCACCGCCTGGCAGCAATCGCGCGGGCGGGTCTGACAGCGGGTTTGGTTGATCTGATCGCTCGCGGCGCTGGTATCGGGGGCACGCCGGCGCCCTGCCACCCGCAGGATGGGCAATAGTGCCCATCCTGCCAGTTCGTGGGCACGGGCGGCGCGGCTGCAACCATTTCACGCAGTTTTTCCTGTAAAGTCCGCCCGATCAGCGGCATAATGCCCGCAAAAGGGGCGCCCCGGCACCGGCTCGCTCTGGTGTCGGGGGCAACGGGTTCCTACATGGGGTGGGTGGCGATCCGCCATGCTGTGGCCACAAATAGCGGTTAACGGTCCCTGTGAAAAACCGCGCCCCGGCGCATGAGGCAGCGAAAAAATGCTGGAATTCGAGCAAGTCAGCAAATCCTTCTGGACAGGAAAAACCCGCAAGGTGATCCTGCACGACGCCTCGTTTCGGATCGAAATGGGGCAGTCGATGGGTATTCTGGCGCCCAACGGCTCGGGCAAGACGACGATCATCAACATGATGGCGGGGCTGGAAAAGCCCGATGACGGGCTCATCAGCCGCCATTGCCGGGTATCGTTTCCGCTGGGTTTCATGGGAGGGATCAACCCGCGCCACAGCGCCACCGAGAATGCGCGCTACATCGCCCGGCTCTACCAGATCGACCCCGACGAGGTGGAGGCCTTCTGCCGCTGGCTGTGCGATATCGATGAGTATTTCGACATGCCGGTGGGCACATACAGCCAGGGCATGCGCGCGCGCTTTGCCTTTTCGCTGATGCTGTCGCTGGAATTCGATCTCTATCTGGTTGACGAGGGCATGCCGGCAACCACCGATGCCCGTTTCAACCGCCGCGCCGGTGCCATTCTCAAGGAACGGCTCGAACGCGCCACGGTTCTGGTGGTATCGCATCAGTCCGAGACACTCGAGCGTTATTGCAAGTCGGCGGCGGTGCTGCGCGACGGCAGGCTCAATTTTTTCGATACGCTCGAAGAAGCGAAGTACATGTATGACTACGAAACCGAGAGCTAGACGTTTCCGCCTGCGCCTGTCGTCGGAAGAAGGCGAGACGCCGCCGCCCAGCGTTGCCCCGCAGCGCGCCGAGCAGGCGGGCGCACAGGCAACGCAGGCACAGGCAACGCGGGCCCCGGCCGGCAGGCAGGCCACAACGCGGGCGCCGCAACCGGCGTCGGCGCAGCCTGCTGCTGCGCGCAGCGGTGCCGGTGCCAGTGCCGGCGCCTCGGCCCGGCCTCCCAGCCAGCCCGCTCGCGCTTCCTCCGCAAGCGCAGCGCAAGACGATACCGCACGCGCCCTCGCCGCCAGCGGCCTGGCCGATGAGGATGCACCCGGCGTGCGCCTGCTGCGCCCGGTCGAACGGCGGCAGGCGCCGGCAGCGAATGACCGCGCGCGCAACGCCCCGGTCGGGAATTCGTCGCCGCGCAACCGGCCCGAAGCCGCGCACCCTCAGGGCCAGCGCCCGGCCGCAGCCGCCGTACCCGAGGCAAGGACGCCTCGGAAACCGACGCCGGCAGCCCCAAGGCAAGGCGCAACCGGTGCCGGCACCGCCCCAAAGGCCGCGCGACCCGCCGCCGGGAGCGGCGCCACCAAGGGCACTGCGGCGCAGGACAAGGGGGCAGCGCAGCGCAACGCGGCACAAGGACAGGGCGCGCAAGGCCAGCGCGTCGCCGGCAGAGGCGAGCATGGCGCCGATGTCACCGGCTCGGCGCGCGCCGAAGCCGAGAACGAGGCGCTCAGGAACGAGGGTCTGACGGCACATCAGTTGCGCCTGGCCATGCGCATTGCCCAGCGCCAGGGAATCAAGGCCAGTTCGGGGATCGAGGCGGTGCGCCTCTTGCGCGAGCGCGGCATCGACCCGTTCGAGACTTCGAAGCTGCTCGAGAGCGACACATTGCCCGCCCCGATCGGAGCCGGGCAGGGCATTGCCGGGCAGGATGAGGCAAACGATGCCGAATCCGGAGAAAACGCCACGACCGGGCGGGCGCTGACGACAACCGAGCAACCGGCCCTGCCGCGCACAAGGCGCCAGCCCCCGCCCCCGGCGCAGACCGAGGCGCGCAACACCCAGCCCGCGGTATCGCAGCGCCGCAACCAGGAAATCGCACGCATCCAGACCGATATCGTGCGCCGCCGCCGCCGCCGCCTGGCGTTGCTGGCAAGCCGGCTTCTGGTCTTCGTGATCCTGCCGACATTGCTGACGGCGTGGTATTTCTACCGCATCGCGACGCCGCTTTACGCCACCAACACCGAATTCGTCATCCAGCAGGCCGATTCGGCCAGCCCTTCGGCGCCGGGCATGGGCGGGCTCTTCGCCGGCACCGGGCTGGCCACCTCGCAGGATTCGGTCACCGTGCAAAGCTATCTGCAATCGCGCGAGGCGATGCGCCGGCTCGATGCCGAAGAAGGCTTCAAGGACCATTTCCGCGATTCGCGTATCGACCCGATACGCCGGCTGTCGCTCGATGCCAGCGACGAGGCCGCCTATCGCCTTTACCGACGCCATGTACAGATCAGCTATGACCCCACCGAGGGGGTGGTGCGCATGGAAGTCATCGCCGCCGACCCCGAAACCAGCGAGCGCTTCTCGCGGGCGCTGATCGGATTTGCCGAGGAACAGGTCGACCGGCTGACCCAGCGCCTGCGCGACAACCAGATGCGCGATGCCGAGGAAAGCTTCCAGCGCGCCGAGGAACGCAACAACGAGGCGCAGATGCGCGTGCTCGAATTGCAGGAGCGCTACCAGGTGCTTTCCAGCGAGGTCGAGGTGAGCCTGCTCACCCAGCAGATCACCACGCTCGAAGGGCAGCTCAATCAGGAACGGCTGGCGCTGGAGGATCTGCGCGCCAACCCGCGCCCCAACCAGGCGCGTGTCGCCCAGGTCGAGCGCCGCATCGCCGCGCTGGAAAGCCAGATCGGCTCGCTGCGCGCCATGCTCACCGAGGGCAGCGCGGGCGGCATGTCGCTGGCGCGCGTGCAGCGCGAGCTGGCCATGGCCGAGGCCGATGTGCAGACCCGCCAGCTCCTGCTTACCCAGGCACTGCAACAACTGGAAGCCGCGCGTGTCGAGGCCAGCCGCCAGGTGCGCTACCTGTCGATGGGCGTCAGCCCGGTGGCGCCTGACGAGTCGACCTATCCGCGCCGGTTCGAGAATACCGCGCTCGCCTTCCTGATCTTCGGCGGCATTTATCTGATGTTCTCGATGACCGTCTCGATCCTGCGCGAGCAGGTCACCTCCTGAGCCGGCAGGCAACTGGGTGACACCGGTTCCGGTTGCTTGGCTCGGCTCACCGCACGGGCGGCGAGCCCGTCGTAGCAGGTAGCGGCGCGGCGGAAGCAGGGTTTGCCTTCCTGGCGATCGCGCCGCACGCGCGACAGGCTTCAGTTTTATCGAAAGCGGAAGGCAATGCAGACATCACTTTACAACCTCAGCGTGCCGACCTTCCTGCAAACCGTAAGATCCGTGGGCGGCTTTCTCGAGCGTGCGGCCGCCCATTTTTCACACAACGGTGTCGAACCCGACGATTTCGTGAATGCCCGCCTCTTTGACGACATGGCCCCATTTCATTTCCAGATCGAGGCGGCATGGCATCATTCCGTGTGGGGGGTCGAGGCGCTCAAATCCGGTGCGTTCACCCCTCCTGCCTTGGTCGGACCTGTTCCCTTCGCTGACCTGCAGACGATGATCGCCAAGGCAGAAACCGCGCTGGAGGCATTCGTCCCCGAAGAGATAAACGGCTGCGCGGGCAAGCTCCTGGACCTGCAGATCGGCCCGCGACGGCTTGCTTTCACGCCAGAGACCTTCATTCTCTCCTTCTCTCTGCCAAACTTCCATTTCCACGCCGTCACCGCATACAACATCCTGCGCTCGCGAGGCGTGCCGCTCGGCAAACGCGACTACGAGGGTCGGCTGCGCACCAGTTCGTTCTGAGCCGGAATTCGGTCGCCAGGAAATGGGCCGTTGCCACCTGAACAACGCGATGACACGCCTTTTGTGGGTTCACTGCCTGCGCGATGACCCGCTCGCGCCGCAGTTAGGGCAATCCGCGCGCGCCCGGCTTCCGGCGCCGCGACGGCAGGTACGGAAAAAAACACGTCATACCGCCTGACCGAAACCCGGGCGAAATCCGTTTCGCCGCGCGGCGCCCTGGCAGATTGTTTTCACCCACAGCGCACCAGCGCCGGAACGCCTGTTCCCCGCGCCGGCGTGCCCGCGCGCGTCGGGCGGCTTGCCGGCAAGCGCCGCAGGGGCCAGATCAGGGCCAGATTACCGGCAAGCGCCATCGCTCCGGCTCGCCCGGGTGGCGCAAACTGCCGTCCAATTGTCCATACCGTATCTGATCGCCAGCAAGGATAACGCCATGTCCCGCCTATCACCGCGCAAGACCGCCCTCACCCTGACGCTTTCAACCGCCCTGGCCACCGCCGGCGCCGCGCTGCCCGCGCTGGCCGCGCCCGAAGGCTGGCAGCCGCTTCTGGAGCCGGCCGCGCTGGCCGCGCTTCTCGATGCGCATGGCGAGGACATCCGCATCGTGCATGTCACCGGCGATTTCGGCGCCGGGCACATTCCCGGCGCCGGCCACGCGCCCTATCCGCAATGGCGCTCTGGCCCCGAAAACCCCGGCGCGCTGCGCTCGCCCGAGCATTTTGCCGATCTGGCGCGCGATCTGGGCCTGACCCATGACACCCCGACCGTGGTCGTGCATGGCGGCGCCAACCCCACAGACATGGGCGCCGCGGCGCGCGTCTACTGGACGCTGCGCTCGCTCGGGGTCGAGGATCTGGCGCTGCTCAATGGCGGTTTCGCCGCCTGGGCCGAGGCCGGCCTGCCGGTGGCCACCGAACCCGTCGAGATCGCACCCAGCGAGACGGCGTTCGAATGGCGCGACGACTGGCGCGTTTCCACCGACGAGGTGGTGTCGCTGGTCGAGGCCGGCGATGCGCGGCTGATCGATGCCCGCCCGAATGATTTCTTCACCGGGCTGCAATGGACGATCGCGGCTCCGGGCACCATCCGCAACTCCAGCAGCCTGACTTTCGAGCAGTTCTTCGAGGGCAACCGCATGCAGGGCGCCGAAGTGATCCGCGAGATCGCGGCGCGCGAGGGCTTCACCGATGCGCCGCTGACGGTGAGCTTTTGCAACACCGGGCACTGGGCGGCGATCAACTGGTTCGCTCTCAGCGAACTGGCGCAAGTGCCGCAAACCCGGCTTTACCCCGAAAGCATGGCCGAATACGCCGCGCTGGGCCACCCGCTCGACAACGCGCCCAATCGTCTGGTCTATTACTGGCGTGTAACAGCGAACTGGGTGTCGGATCTCTTCTGATGCAGCGCGGACGTATCGGGCTTTTCATTACCGGGCTGGGGCTGGTGGTGGCGGTCACGCTCGCCGCCGGCCCCCGCGCGGGGCTTCTGGTGGCGCTGGGGCTGGGCTTCGGGCTGGTGCTCGAAGGGCTGCGTTTTGGCTTCGCCGGCCCCTGGCGCCAACTTATCGCTGAACGCGACGGGCGCGGGCTCAACGCGCAACTTCTGGCCATCGGCCTGGCCGCCGCGGTCAGCTTTCCGCTGCTGGCGGCAGCGCCGGGCGAGTTGATGGGCGCCCATGCCCCGGTCGGCACCGGCATGATTCTGGGGGCCTTTGTGTTTGGCGCGGCGATGCAGCTGGTGATGGGCTGCGGCTCGGGCACGCTGGTCAATGCCGGCTCGGGCAACCTGATCGGGCTGGTGGCGCTGGTGGGCTTCATCGCCGGCAGCTTTCTGGGCACGCTGCATCTGGGCTTCTGGCTGGGGCTGGGCAGCCTGCCGGTGATCTCGGCGCAGGGCTTTGCGGGCGCGCAGGGCGGGCTGTGGCTGACGCTGGCGGCGCTGGTGGCGGTGGCGGCGCTGATCGCCTTTCGCTCGGCGCCGGGCAAGCGGCTGCCGCAACGGCGGTTGCTCTGGGCGGCGGCGCTGATTGCGGTGCTGGCGGTGCTCAACCTCGTTGTCGCCGGCCAACCCTGGGGCATCGTCTACGGGCTGGGGCTTTGGGGCGCGAAGCTGGCGCAGGCCGGCGGCGCCGATGTTGCCGCCACGGCCTTCTGGGCGGCGCAGGGCAATGCCGCGCGGCTTGATGCCAGCATCCTCACCGATGTCACCTCGCTCACCAATATCGGGCTGATCGCCGGCGCGTTTCTGGTCATGCGCTGGCGGGCCGATCCCGGCGCGCCGGTGGCGCCGCTGGCCTGGCGCGGCTGGGCCGGGGTGCTGGTCGCCGGGCTGGTGCTGGGCTACAGCGCGCGTATGGCGTTCGGCTGCAATGTCGGCGCATTCTTCAGCGGCATCTCCACCGGTAGCCTGCATGGCTGGGTGTGGTTTGCCGCCGCGCTTGCCGGCTCGGTCGTCGGGCTGAAACTGCGCCCCCTGGTGCTTGTGCCCGCCGGTGGCGGGCAAAGGGGGGCCGCAGCATGAGCACCGCCCCCGCCCCCCGCCTGACCCGCCCGCGCGTCGGCCTTCTGGCGCTGGCGCTGGTTGCCACGGTAATCGCCTTCGATGCCGTGCGCTCGGGTCTGCCCGACCCGTTTCGCACCCCGCCGCCAGTGGCGCTGGGCTCGGGCGCGGCACCGGACGGGGCGCATTGTACCGCGCCCTGAGCCGGCACGGCACCGCCGGCCTTTGAAAAATCACTGGCAGCCGGCACCAGCAGCCGTTAGGCTTGCCCCTGTCAGCAATTCAAGGGAGCAAGCTATGCGTCTGATGAAGGTAGCCGTGGTCGGTGCCGCACTCGCCCTCAGCGGCTGTATCGACATGGAAATGGACACCGCCATTCTCGGCCCGGATCAGGTGCGCGTGAGCGGCTACATGCAGGTCAATCGCGACATGATCGACATGATGGGCGGCGCCGATGAGTTCTGCCCCGAGGACGAGGGCGGCACGCTCGAGATGACCGAAACCCACGCCCGCTGCAACATGCTGATGGAGGGTACCATCGAGGAAGTCTTCGAAGGCGACGAGGACGCCCCCACCGTCGTCGATCTGGGCGATGGCACCGTGCGGGTGAGCATGCCGATGGAAGATTTCACCAGCGAGATGGACGAGATGGGCGCCGACCCGGCGATGATGGCGATGTTCCGCCCGATGATGGAGGGCCACCGCATCACGATGAGCATTTCGGGCGCCGAGATCGTCTCGACGAATGGCACGCTGTCGGATGACCGCACCCGCGCTTCGATCAGCTTCCTGCTTACCGATCTTCTGGGCGAGGAACACGACCTGCCCGATGTGTTCGAGGCGGTTGTGCGTTACTGAGCCGCCCCGTCAGGGCATTAAAGAAAGGGCGCGCGCCGGAGCATCCGGCGCGCGCCTTTTTCGCCTTGCAGTCGCCCGCGCGCTCAGTTGCTCCCCGGCAGAAGCTTGCCGGGGTTCATCAGGTTTTCGGGGTCGAGCGCGGCCTTGATCGCGCCCATCACCTGCCAGGCCTGGCCGTGCTCGGCATCCATGTATTTCAGCTTGCCCATGCCGATGCCGTGCTCGCCCGAAACCGTGCCGCCCAGCCTGAGCGCGCGCTCGGCCATGTTGGCGGCCAGCTTCATCGCCTGCTCCCACTGCGCCGCGTCGCCCTCGACCGGCAGCAGCAACGCGTGGAAATTGCCGTCACCGACATGGCCCACGATGGGGCCGGGAATGCCCGATGCGGCGATCTCTGCCGCGGTTTCCTCCACCGCCTCGGCCAGGCGCGAGATCGGCACACAGATATCGGTGGTGATCGGCGATCGGCCCGGATTGGCGGCCATCATCGCGCGATAGGCATTGTGGCGCATCGCCCAGAGCGCCAAGCGCTCCTCGGGCTTGCGCGCCCAGCGAAAGTCCTGCCCGCCGAAATCGGCGGCGATCTCGCCGAAACGCCCGGCCTGCTCGGCCACTGCCGCCTCCGAGCCGTGAAACTCGACCATCAGATGCGGCGCATCGGGCCAGTTGGCATCTGACTGCGCGTTGAAGGCCGCCGCCGCCGCGCGATCGACGAATTCGATCCGCGCCATGGGAATGCCCGACTGGATGGTGGCGATCACCGCATTCACCGCCCCTTCCATGTCGTCGAAGGCGCACACCGCCGCCGACACCGCCTCGGGCTGGCCATGCAGCTTCAGCGTCAGTTCGGTGATCAGCCCCAGCGTGCCCTCGGCGCCCACGAACAGCGCGGTCAGATCATAGCCGGTGGATGATTTCGGCGCCCGCGTGCCGGTGTGGATGATGCGCCCATCGGCGAGCACCACCTCCAGACCCAGCACATTGGCGCGCATCGTGCCGTAACGCACCGCCGTCGTGCCCGAGGCGCGTGTCGAGGCCATGCCGCCCAAGGATGCATTGGCGCCCGGATCGACCGGAAAGAACAGCCCCGTGGCGCGCAGCTCGGTATTGAGCCCCTCGCGCGTCAGCCCGGGCTGAACCACCGCCACCATATCCTCGGGCAACACCTGCAAGACCTTGTCCATGCGCTGGAAATCCACGCAGACCCCGCCGCGCGGCGCAATTGCATGCCCCTCAAGCGAGGTGCCTGCCCCCCAGCCGATCACCGGCAGCCCGGCCCCCGCGCAAATGCGCACAATCTCGGCCACTTCTCCGCTGTTTTCGGGATAGACCACCGCATCCGGCGCCATGAGCGGAAAATGCCCCTCGTCGCGCCCGTGCAGGTCACGATCCGATTGCGAAAGGCTCAGGCGATTGCCCAGAAGCGCCGCCAGCGCCTCGAACGCCCCGTCGCGGCCCAAAGGCTTCCTGTCAAGCATCTCGCATACTCCCCCCAAGCGAATCCATGACCTTCATCTTGCCCGAAATACGCCGGGGGGTTAAGAGCGCCGCGAAATCGCTCCAGTGGAGCGATTTCAGCGAATTGACGGGCGAAGCCCAATGAATGGCCGAAGGCCAGAGGGGGCAGCGCCCCCCTGCCCCCTCAAGCTGTGCCCTGCGGAGCAACCGCATGCGGGCCGGCGGGCCGGCTGCGCAGCAGGATCAGCAGGATGATGGCGATATTCACCCCGTTCCAGACGATGCCATTGGCAAAGGCCAGCGCGTATGAACCGGTCATGTCGTGGATCCAGCCCGACATCCACCCGCCCAGCGCCATGCCCAGGATCGTCGCCATGATCACGAACCCCACCCGCGCCCCGGCCTCGCGCGCGGGCAGGTATTCGCGCACGATGATTGCATAGGCCGGCACGATGCCGCCCTGCGCCAGCCCGAAGACCAGGCTGACAACATAAAGCGCGGCCAGCCCGTCCGAAGGCAGGTAGAGGATGAGCGCCAGCATCTGCAGCACCGAGCCGATGATCAGCGTCATCACGCCCCCCAGCCGGTCGGCGATGAACCCCGAGACCAGCCGCGACACCACCCCGCCCATGAGCATCAGCGACAGCATCTCGGCCCCCACCGCCGGGCCGTAGCCCAGATCCACGCAATAGGCTACGATATGCACCTGCGGCATCGACATCGCCACGCAGCAGGCCACCCCGGCGGCAGCCAGCATCCAGACCAGCAGGCGCGGCGAATAGGGCACCCGGCGCGGGGCGAAGGGGCTGGCCTGGGCCTCGGCGCCCATCCAGTTTGCGTGCAGGCGGCGGCGCAGTGTCAGGCTCAGCGGCACCACCGCACCGGCCACCAGCACCGCCAGTACCAGATACACCGCGCGCCAGCCCTGCCCGGCCAGCACCCCGGCCAGAAGCACCGGCCAGATGGCGCCCGACAGGTAGTTGCCGCTGGCGGCGATGGCCACGGCGATGCCGCGCCGGCGGCGAAACCACAGCGAGATATCGGCGATCAGCGGCCCGAAAAAGGCCGCCGTGCCCAGCCCGATGACGAATTGCGCCAGCGCCAGCAAGGCGATCGACGGGCTGGCCGCGGCCAGCAGATAGCCCGCCCCCGAACCCAGCGCCGCCGCCGCCAGCACCTTGCTCACGCCGTGGCGGTCAACCGCGCGGCCGATAAGCAGATTGCCCAGAGCGAAGCCCAGCATGGTCAGCGTATAGGGCAACGAGGCGCCACCGCGGCCGATGCCGAACTCGGCCTGCACCGCCGGCATTACCACCACGATCGACCACATGCCGACATTGCCGATGGTGGCAATGGCCAGCGACAGGCCCAGTCTTGCCCAGGCATAGCGGCTGTCGAGCGGATCGGTCATGCGCCCTGCCCCGTCGCCTGCCCCTGCACCGCATCCGCGGGCGCGCCGGGGCCGCCATCCTCGGGGCGCTCCAGCAGCCAGGGTTGCTCGGCCAGGGCCTGAAAGAGTGCCAGGCTGCGCGCGGCGTAATGGCCATCTGCAACGCGGTCGTCCCAGGCGTAGCGCAGGGTCACGCCAGGGCTGACGGCGAGTGTGCCATCGGGCCGGGCGAAGGGCTGCGGGCCAAGCCTGCCGATGGTCAGGAACACCGACAGCGTGCCGTGCTCGTATAGATGGTGCCAGCAGGCATCCAGCCCGATCGAGCCGAGATTGCTGACCATCGCCGAAGCAT
The DNA here is from genome assembly GCA_020832665.1 of Pararhodobacter sp. Classification (GTDB taxonomy): domain Bacteria; phylum Pseudomonadota; class Alphaproteobacteria; order Rhodobacterales; family Rhodobacteraceae; genus Pararhodobacter. The sequence goes on from JAFIEG010000017.1 coordinate 48,814, forward strand.
AGAGCGGATCATTGCGTATCAGCGCGCCGGGCAGCAGGTTCCAGCGATCGGCCAGGCGCTGCAGCCGCACCAGCGCGCCGATCACCGGCGCCGGCAGGCGCGTGACCAGCGCCACCTCGCGCTCGGAGGCGGTCTTTTTCGCCGCGCGGCCATTGGCCGTGGCTGTCTCGATGCGCGCGCGCGTGGCGATCAGCCCCTCGGCGGGGTCGAAATGCTGCTTGACGACACTCAGCCGGGCGTCATCGTCATTATGGGCCTTGATCACCGACAGCGAAATCGCGATCTCGTTTCGCTGCCAGAGCCGGCGCCCGGCGACAAAGCGGTTCATGCGCGGGCGCTCGTGCAGGGTGCGAACCAGCGCCGCCATCAGCACATGAAACAGCGTCAGCGGCGGGCGTGCGGGGCCGGAATCGGGGTCAGATTCGGGGCCAGATCCGGGGCCGGTGCCTTCGTTCCAGCGCACCAGCCAGGCCATTGTGGCGCGCAATTCCAACCGCTGCTCGAAATGGATCAGCGCCTCGGTGCGGCTGGGCATGATGAAAGGCATGATCCGGCGCAGGCGCGGCAGATCGTGCAGGCGGGTGCCATCGGGCCGGTCGCGGCGCAGCATCGCTCAGCCCCGCGCCCCGCCCTGGCGCCGGGCCGTTACCGGGCCCGGCCTCATGCCTGCCGCCATGCTCATCCCTGCCTCCTCCCGCATGGGCGAAAAAAGCCGCCTCGCCCGTGGTATACTGTTGCATACCGGCTGGAAAGCGGCGCGGCGATGCGCTATAGGGCAGCGCGAACGCCCGCAAGCCAAGAGGACATATTCAATGAGCAAGATCAAGGTCGCCAATCCGGTCGTCGAACTCGACGGCGACGAGATGACCCGCATCATCTGGGATTTCATCAAGAAGAAGCTGATCCTGCCCTATCTGGACATCGATCTGAAATATTACGACCTCGGCATCGAGGAGCGCGACCGCACCGACGACCAGATCACCGTCGATGCCGCGCACGCCATCCAGAAATACGGCGTAGGCGTGAAATGCGCCACCATCACGCCTGATGAGCAGCGGGTGGAAGAATTCGGGCTCAAGCGCATGTACCGCTCGCCCAATGGCACCATCCGCAACATCCTTGGCGGCGTCATCTTCCGCGAGCCGATCATCTGCCGCAACGTGCCCCGCCTGGTGCCGGGCTGGACGCAGCCCATCGTGGTTGGCCGCCACGCCTTTGGCGATCAGTACCGCGCCACCGATTTCCTGTTCCCCGGCAAGGGCACGCTGACGATGAAATTCGTCGGCGAGGACGGCACCGTGATCGAGAAGGAGGTGTTCCAGTCGCCCGGCGCCGGTGTGGCGATGGGCATGTACAATCTTGACGAATCGATCCGCGATTTCGCCCGCGCCAGCATGAATTACGGGCTCGCGCGCGGCTATCCGGTGTATCTGTCGACCAAGAACACCATCCTGAAAGCCTATGACGGGCGTTTCAAGGATCTGTTCCAGGAGGTGTTCGACGCCGAATTCGCCGAGAAGTTCGAGAAGGCCGGCATCACCTATGAGCACCGGCTGATCGACGACATGGTGGCCTGCGCTATGAAATGGTCGGGTGGCTATGTCTGGGCGTGCAAGAACTATGATGGCGACGTGCAGTCGGATACCGTAGCGCAGGGCTTCGGCTCGCTGGGGCTGATGACCAGCCAGCTGATGACCCCCGATGGCCAGGTGGTCGAATCAGAGGCCGCGCATGGCACCGTCACCCGCCATTACCGCCAGCATCAGGCCGGCAAGGAGACCTCGACCAACTCCATCGCCTCGATTTTCGCCTGGACGGGCGGGCTCAAGCACCGCGCCAAGCTCGATGACAATGCCGAGCTGCTGCGCTTTGCCGAAACGCTGGAAAGGGTCACCGTGCAGGCGGTCGAGGACGGGCACATGACCAAGGATCTGGCGCTGCTGGTCGGCCCCGATCAGAAATGGCTGACCACCATGGGATTCCTTGAAAAGGTGGATGAATATCTCAACAAGGCGCTGGCTGGCTGACGGCGCAGGAATGTGCTAGCGCGCGGGGGGGCACTGCCCCCCCGCTTTCGTTTCGCGGGTCTTTCTTGCATTTCGCACCCCCAGCCCCGGAGCGCTTTCATGCACTGGTTCCTTCTTGGCGTCGCCATCCTTTTCGAGACCATCGGTACCACCGCGCTGAAGGCAAGCGAGCAGTTCACCCGCCCGCTGCCCTCGGTGCTGGTGGTGGTGGCTTACGGGATGTCCTTCTACCTGCTGGCCAAGGTGCTGCTCTATATCCCGGTGGGCGTGGCCTATGCGATCTGGTCGGGGCTGGGCATCGTGTTCATCGCCCTGATCGGCTGGTTCGTCTTTGCCCAGCGGCTGGACGGGCCGGCGGTGGCGGGAATTGCGCTGATCGTCGCCGGCATCCTGGTGATCAACATCTTCTCCGACGCCACCCCGCATTGAGGCCGTGATGGAAGCGCCGCGCCACACCGCTTTCGAGGATGCCCAGGGGCTTGCCGCGGGCGCGCTGATGTGCGCCTTCGGGCTGATCATCCTGACCTCGGCGGGGCTGATGACCGGGCAGACGGCGGGGCTGGCGGTGCTGATCTCCTACGCCACCGGCTGGGGCTTCGCGCCGGTCTTCTTTGTCATCAACATACCCTTCTACGCGCTTGCCTTCGCGCGCATGGGGCTGCGCTTCACCTTCAAGACCTTCGCCGCCGTGGCAGCGCTTTCGGCGCTGGCGGCGGGGCTGCCGGCCTTTGTCAGCTTCGACATGCTGCACCCGGGCGCGGCGGCGCTTCTGTTCGGCGCCGTCACCGGGGCCGGGCTGCTGGCGATCTTTCGCCACGGCGCCAGCCTTGGCGGGGTGGGTATCGTGGCGTTGCTGGCGCAGGAAAGGCTGGGCTGGCAGGCGGGCTGGGTGCAGCTTGGCTTCGATGCGGTGCTGTTCGCGCTGGCCTTCGCGCTGATCGAGCCGGGGCTGGTGGTGTGGTCGCTGCTCGGCGCGGTGGTGGTGAATGCGATCCTGGGCATCAACCACCGGCGCGACCGCTATATCGGAACCTGACCGGCCTTGCGGGACGCGCGCCGCGCGGTCGATGCAGCCCCGGCACGCACTTTTCAGTGAACGCGCCCGGGCCTTTGATACGGTTTCCGTTTGGTTACTTCGGCAAGCGCGGGCGGCGACCGACCGCGGGCGGAAGCGAAGCGCCCGCCCGGGGGGGCGGTTGGGCGCTGCCCGTGCTGACGCACGGGCGGGACATTGCCGCCGAGCTGCCGAGTTGATCAAGCGGATCGGGTATAACGCCTTCTTGCGCGCCTGGCTACGCCCGCCATGTCGATTGGCCGCAGCGTTGACGCAGGCTTCACGCCTTTGCAGCAAAATACCCCGACATTGCCCGGATTGCCGACCGATCGCGCCCGCATTGCGCCCGTTTTGAACGTAATCCTGAAAAACCGCCATATCCGTTGGCCCGTTGCGGCGACGGCTTGCATCCAATCACCCGCACCGCCAAACAGGGCGCTGGGTACATCGAGCCCGCAAATGAGAGCGATACGTTCAATGACCTTCGATCACGAGACAGGCCGGCTGGCAGGCTGGACGGTGCAACCGGGCGGCACTGGGCCCGACGGTAGCCCAAGGCTGCTTTCCGCGAAGGCCCTGCGCGCAGCCATTCTCGAGCATCTGCAACACGCGCAAGGCAAGGACCCGGCACAGGCAAGCCTGCGTGACATGCGCATGGCGCTGACCCTGGCCATCCGCGACCGCGTCACCCGCCCCTGGATCGAGGCCGAGCGCGCCACCTCCGCCGCGCAGGGCAAGCGCGTCTATTACCTGTCGATGGAGTTTCTCATCGGCCGGCTGCTGGAGGATGCGATCCTCAATCTCGGCCTTGAAGAAGCCGCGCGCGAGGCGGTGGCGTCGCTGGGCCATGACTGGCGCAGCGTCATGGAAGACGAGCCCGACGCGGCGCTGGGCAATGGCGGGCTGGGCCGGCTTGCGGCGTGCTTTCTTGACAGCATGTCCACGTTGGGCTGCCCGGCCATGGGCTATGGTATCCGCTACGAACATGGGCTGTTTCGCCAGCGTTTCGTCGACGACCGCCAGGTAGAAGAAGCCGAGGACTGGCTGCGCCGCGGCCACGGCTGGGAATTCGAGCGCCCCGAGGCAAGCTTTCGTATCGGCTTTGGCGGGCGCATCGGCGAACATGGCGCCCGCGCCGTCTGGACGTCCGAGGATGCGGTGATCGCGCGCGCCCATGACACGCCGGTGATCGGCTGGCAGGGGCGCTGGGCCAACACGCTGCGGCTGTGGGAGGCTGCGCCGGCAGCGGCTGGGTTCGATCTGGCCGCCTTCAACCGCGGCGAATACGCCACTGCTGCCGAGCCCGAGATGCTGGCGCGCACGCTTTGCCGCGTGCTTTACCCCGATGACAGTACCGAGATCGGCAGGGAGCTTCGCCTCAAGCAGGAATATTTCTTCACCGCCGCCTCGCTGCGCGACCTGATCCGCCGCGACAGCGCCGCCAATGGCGATCTGCGCGGGCTGGCCGGGCGCGTGGCGATCCAGCTCAATGATACTCACCCCGCCATCGCCGGGCCCGAACTGGTGCGCATCCTGCATGACGATCGGGGCCTGGATTTCGAGGAAGCGGTCGATCTGGCGCAGGGCTGCCTGAACTACACCAATCACACGCTCATGCCCGAGGCGCTGGAGCGCTGGCCCGAGGCGATGATGGCCCGCATCCTGCCCCGCCACATGCAGCTTATCGAGCGCATCGACGATCTGCACGCGCGCCGCCACCCCGCGCGGCGTGGCGGCATTGTCGAGAATGGCGAGGTGCAGATGGGCGCGCTGAGCTTCATCATGGCCAACCGGGTCAACGGAGTTTCGGCGCTGCACAGCGAGTTGGTGAAATCGACCGTCTTTGCCGATCTGCATGCGCTGCACCCCGAGCGCATCGTCAACCAGACCAACGGCATCACCCCGCGCCGCTGGCTGCGCGGCGCCAATCCGGGGCTGTCAGCGCTGATCACCAAGACCATCGGCGCGGGCTGGGAAAGCGATCTTGAACGCCTTCAAGAGCTGGAGCCGGCCATCGAGGATGCCGGCTTTCTCGATGAATTTGCCGCCGTCAAGGATGCCAACAAGGCCCGTCTGGCGGCCTGGGCGGGGCGCAGCCTGGGCATCACGCTTGACCCCGGCACCATGTTCGATGTGCACATCAAGCGCATCCATGAATACAAGCGCCAGCATCTGAACATCCTGGAAACCATCGCGCTCTGGCAGGCGATGCGCGACAACCCGGGCGCCGGCTGGGCGCCGAGGGTCAAGATCTTCGCCGGCAAGGCGGCGCCGGGCTATGTCATGGCCAAGGAGATCATCCATCTGATCAACGCCGTGGCCCGCGTGGTCAATGCGGACCGCTCCACACGCGACCTGCTGCGCGTGGTCTATCCGCCCGATTACAACGTCACCATGGCCGAGCGGCTGATCCCTGCGGCCGATCTGTCGGAACAGATATCCACCGCCGGCAAAGAGGCATCGGGCACCGGCAACATGAAATTCGCGCTCAACGGCGCGCCCACCATCGGCACGCTGGACGGGGCGAATGTGGAAATCCGCGAGCATGCGGGGGCAGAGAATTTCTTCCTATTCGGCATGAATGCCGAAGAGGTGGTCGCCTGCCGCGCCCGCCCCGACCACGCCGCGCGCGCCATAGCCGCCAGCCCCCGGCTGGCCCGGGCGCTCGAGCTGATCGAGCGCGGCGCCTTCTCGGGTGGCGACGGCGAAACCTTCGCCGCGCTGTGCCGGGATCTGCGCCAGAAGGATCATTTCACCGTCTGCGCCGATTTCGAAAGCTACTGGGCGGCGCAGCGGCGGGTCGATGAAGCCTGGGCCGACCGGCAGGGCTGGCAGCGCATGGCGGCGCTGAACGTGGCGCATGCAGGCTGGTTCAGCGCCGACCGCACCATCGCCGGCTACATGCGCGACATCTGGCAGGCGCAGCCGATGATCTGATACCGGGTCCGGCTGTTCGCTTTCCCAGTGCCGAACAAGCAGGATGGGCAATATTGCTTATCCTGCGCTGGCGAGCGATCGAATCATCCGGCGACGGTATAGACCGTTGAGTTTTCCGCGCCCGGGCGGCACTCTGCGGCCATGAGAAAGGCGCGCTCGCAGGCCGAATCCGGCGTATCGGCATATGATCTGGCCGCCATCACCGAGGGCCGGCTCGATGACCCCTTCGCCGTGCTCGGCCCCTGCCATCGCGGGCGCGCCGGGCTGCTGGTGGCTTTCGATCCGCATGCAACGCAGCTTGGCGCCCTGACCGAAAGCGGCGAGGTCTCGCTCAAGCCGCTGGGCAGGGGCGTCTTTGCCGGCGATATCGGCACCACGCCCTACCGGCTGCGCGGCAGCGACGGGGCGCGAAGCTGGGAATATGATGACCCCTATCGCTTCGCCCCGGTGCTGGGCGCGCTCGATCTGCATCTGATCGGCGAGGGCACGCATTGGTGCCTGTGGCAGGCGCTGGGCGCGCATCCGATGCGCCATGAGCGCGTCGAGGGGGTGCATTTCGCGCTCTGGGCGCCGAATGCGCGTCGGGTCTCGGTGGTGGGCGAATTCAACGCCTGGGATGGCCGCCGCGCACCGATGCGCCGGCGCGATGGCGGCGTGTGGGAAATCTTCCTGCCCGGCCTGCAACCCGGCGCGCGCTACAAGTTCGAGATCTTGCCCGCCGGCGGCGGCCCGCCCCTGCTCAAGGCCGACCCGCTGGCGCGCCAGACCGAGCTGCCGCCGGCGACCGCCTCGCGCATCGCCCCCGCCGCACCGGCGCATGATTGGTGCGATGGCGGCTGGATGGAAGCCCGCGCCGCGCGGAACAGCCGCGAGGCGCCGATATCCATTTATGAGCTGCATCTGGGCTCGTGGCGCCACCATGACGGCCACGCGCCGGGCTTTGGCGAGATCGCCGCCGAGCTTGTCGAGCATGTGCGCGCGCTGGGCTTCACCCATATCGAGCTGATGCCGCTGGCCGAGCACCCTTTCGGCGGCTCCTGGGGTTATCAGCCCACCGGGCTTTACGCCCCCACCGCCCGCCACGGCACGCCCGACGATCTGCGCGCGCTGATCGATGCCGCGCATGGCGCCGGGCTGGGGGTGATCATGGATTGGGTGCCCGCACATTTTCCCGCTGACGCGCACGGGCTGGCGCGCTTCGACGGCACCGCGCTTTACGAGCATGAAGACCCGCGCGAGGGCTTTCACCCCGACTGGCACACGCTGATCTACAATTTCGGCCGCAACGAGGTGCGCAACTTCCTGACCGCCAACGCGCTTTACTGGCTGCGCGAGTTCCATCTCGACGGGCTGCGCGTCGATGCCGTGGCCTCGATGCTTTACCGCGACTATTCGCGCGGCCCCGGGCAATGGCTGCCCAACCGCGATGGCGGGCGCGAGAATTACGAGGCCATCGCCTTTGTGCAAGAGGTGAACCGCCTGACCCATGCAGAGGCGCCACCGGGCATCATGATGATGGCCGAGGAAAGCACCGCCTGGCCCGGTGTCACCAGCGCGGTGCATGAGGGCGGCCTGGGTTTCGGCTTCAAGTGGAACATGGGCTGGATGAACGACACGCTGCGCTTCATGGCGCATGACCCCATCCACCGGCGCCACCATCATGATCTGATGACTTTTGCCCTGACCTATGCCTTTTCGGAAAACTACGTCCTGCCGATCAGCCATGACGAGGTGGTGCATGGCAAGGGCGCCATGCTGGCGAAAATGCCCGGCGACCGGGATGCGAAATTCGCCAATCTGCGCGCCTATTACGGCTTCATGTGGGGCCATCCGGGCAAGAAACTTCTTTTCATGGGCTGCGAATTCGGCCAGGCGCATGAATGGAACCATGACGCGCCGCTTGACTGGGGCGCGCTGAAAGATCCGCTCAATGCCGGGCTGATGCGGCTGGTGGGCGATCTCAACGCGCTTTACCGCGCCACGCCGGCGCTGCATGCGCGCGATTGCGAGCCCTCGGGCTTTCGCTGGATCGAGCGCGAGGCGCGCGACGAGAGCCTGTTCGCCTGGGCGCGGCTGGGCGGGCCCGAGGATGCGCCGGTGGTGGTGGTGGCCAATCTCACCCCCGTCGAACGGCGCTGGCGGCTGGGGCTGCCGCGCGCCGGGCGCTGGCGCGAGGTGCTCAACACCGATGCTGCCGCCTATGGCGGGGGCAATCGCGGCAATCTGGGCGCGCTGACCGCCAGTGCACACCCGCTCGGCAACATGCCGGCCAGCGCCGAGATCACCCTGCCGCCGCTTGCCACCCTGTTCCTGTTGCCGGAGTAAATGTCATGACCCTTCCGCCCGCCCGCCTGACCGCGCGCTCGATGGCCTTCGTTCTGGCCGGCGGGCGCGGCTCGCGGCTGCATGAGCTGACCGACAACCGCGCCAAACCCGCCGTCTATTTCGGCGGCAAGACCCGCATCATCGATTTCGCGCTGTCGAACGCGCTCAATTCGGGCATCCGCAAGATGGCCATCGCCACGCAATACAAGGCGCATTCGCTGATCCGCCATTGCCAGCGCGGCTGGAACTTCTTTCGCCCCGAGCGCAACGAATATCTCGATATCCTGCCCGCCAGCCAGCGGGTGAGCGAGACACACTGGTATCAGGGCACCGCCGATGCCGTGTTTCAGAACAGCGATATCGTGGACAGCTACGATATCGATTACGTCATCGTCCTGGCCGGCGATCACATCTACAAGATGGATTACGAGGCGATGCTCCGCCAGCATGTGGAAACCGGCGCCGATGTCACCGTCGGCTGCCTGACCGTGCCGCGCGCCGAGGGCTTTGCCTTCGGCATCCTGGCGGTCGATCAGGCCGGGCGGATCACCGATTTCGTGGAAAAACCCAGCCAGCCCCCGGCCACGCCCGAAAACCCCGAACTGGCGCTGGCCTCGATGGGCATCTATGTCTTCGACTGGCAATTCCTGCGCCGACTCTTGCATGAAGATGCCGCCAACCCGGCATCGGGGCGCGATTTCGGCGGCGATCTGATCCCGGCGGTGGTCAGGGGCGGCAAGGCGATGGCGCATCGCTTCGAGCAAAGCTGCGTGCGCCACCGCCCCGACGCGCCCGCCTATTGGCGCGATGTCGGCACGCTCGATGCCTTCTGGCAGGCCAATATCGACCTCACCGATTTCGACCCCGAGCTTGACCTGTGGGATCGCAACTGGCCGATCTGGACCTATTCCGAAGTCGCCCCGCCGGCCAAGTTCATCCATGACGAGGAAAACCGCCGCGGGCTGGCGGTTTCCTCGATGGTGGCGGGGGGCTGCATCATTTCGGGCACCGAGGTGCGCAACTCGCTGCTGTTCACCGGCGTGCATTCCAATTCCTGGTCGGTGCTCGATCATGTCGTGGCGCTGCCGCAGGCGGTAATCGGGCGCCATGCGCGGCTGACCAAGGTGGTGCTCGACCGCGGCGTGGTGGTGCCGGCGGGGCTTGTGGCGGGAGAAGACCCTGTTGAAGACCGCCGCTGGTTTCGTGTCAGCGAACAGGGCGTGACGTTGATAACCCAGCCCATGCTGGAGCGCCGCGCCGAGGCGCTGGCATGAGCACGCGCGCAGCACTCGCCGTTGCCTCGGAATGCGCGCCGCTGGTCAAGACCGGCGGGCTGGCCGATGTGGTTGGCGCGCTGCCCGCGGCGCTGGCAGGGCAGGGCTGGGCGCTGCGCACGCTCTTGCCGGGTTATCCGGCGGTGATGCGCGCGCTGGGCAAGGCAAGGCCGGCGGCGGCATTCGACGATCTGCTGGGCACAAAGGCGCGGGTGCTGGCCGGCAAGGCGGCGGGGCTCGATCTGCTGGTGCTCGACGCGCCGGCGCTGTTCGAGCGCCCCGGCGGCCCCTATCTGACGCAAGAGGGGCGCGACTGGCCCGACAATGACCGCCGCTTCGCCGCGCTGAGCCTGGCCGCGGCGCGCATCGCCGTGCGCGGCGCCGATGGCTGGCGGCCAGAGCTGCTGCATCTGCATGACTGGCAGGCGGGGCTGGTGCCGGTCTATCTGCGCGCGCTGGGAAGCCGCCTGCCCTGCCTGTTTTCCATTCACAACATCGCCTTTCACGGCCTCACCCCCGCCAGCCGGCTCAAGGCGCTGGCGCTGCCCAAGGCAGGCTTTGCCATAGACGGGTTCGAATATTACGGCCAGATCTCGGCGCTCAAGGCCGGGCTCACCGGCGCGCAGGCCATTGCCACGGTCAGCCCCGGCTATGCCCGCGAATTGATGACCCCGGCTTTCGGCATGGGGCTGGAAGGGGTGCTGCAGGCCCGCGCCGGCGATCTGCACGGCATTCTCAACGGGATCGACACCGAGGCCTGGAACCCGGCCACCGACCCGGCCATCGCCCCTTTCCGCGGCCCCGCCGGCAAGGAGGAAAACCGCGCCCGGCTTTGCGCCGAATTCGGGCTCGAGCGCGGCACCGGGCCGCTGGCGGCGGTGGTTTCGCGCCTGTCTGGGCAGAAGGGGCTGGATTTGCTGCTCACCGCCCTGCCCGGCTTTCTGGCCCAGGGCGGGCGGCTGGTGCTCTTGGGTTCCGGCGAACGGGCGCTGGAAAACGCCTGGCTGGCGGCGGCGGCGGCCAATCCCGACCGCGTGAGCGTGCGCATCGGCTATGACGAAGCGCTGAGCCACCGCATTTATGCCGGCGCCGATGCGGTGCTGGTGCCCTCGCGCTTTGAACCTTGCGGGCTGACCCAGCTTTACGCGCTGCGCTACGGCGCGCTTCCGGTGGTGGCGCGCGTGGGCGGGCTGGCCGATACGGTGATTCACGCCAACGAGGCGGCGTTGAGCGCGGGTGTGGCCACCGGCATCGTGCACGACACCGAAAGCGTGCCGGCGCTGGCCGATGCGCTGGCGCAGCTTTGCCAGTTGTGGCAGGACAAGCACGCCTTTCGCCGCCTTCAACGCAACGCCATGAAACACCCCGTCGGCTGGGATGCCAGCGCCCCGCGCTACGGCGCGCTCTATGCCGCCCTTGCCGATGCCTCGCCCGCGGAGCCCCCATGAACCTGACCATCGAGCGCGGCCGCCATGACCGCCTTGGCGCCACCTTCGACGGCGACGGGGTCAATTTCGCGCTTTTTTCCGAACATGCCCAGGCGGTGGAGCTGTGCCTCTTCTCGCCCGACGGCGAGCGCGAAACCCACCGGCTGCGCCTGCCCGAACGCACCGGCTGGGTCTGGCATGGCCGCGTGCCGGGGCTGGTGCAGGGCCAGCGTTACGGCTACCGCGTGCATGGCCCCTTCGCGCCCGAGCAGGGCCATCGCTTCAACCCCAACAAGCTGCTGATCGATCCCTACGCCAAGCGCCTGAGCGGCCACCCGCGCTGGTCGGATGCGCTTTACGGCTACAACCAGGGTGCCAAGACCCGCGACCTGACCTTTTCCACCCGCGATTCGGCGCGCTTCATGCCCAAATGCGTGGTCGAGGACCCCAGCTTTTTCTGGGGCAATGACCGCC
>JAFIEG010000018.1 GCA_020832665.1 Pararhodobacter sp.
ACAAACACAAAATGGGAATCCCCTTTCGATTCAGAGAAAGGCTGAGCCGCTCTAGTGAGGAAAGTAACTGTCATGTCGAAACGCTCCGTGCTTACCTTCGCCCTTGTCGCGGGAACCGCGATGGCGGCCCTGTCGCAGCCGGCTGCTACCGCCGACGAAGGCGGGAGTTTCCTGGTCCATGGCGCCGGAATGGCCAGTTGCCAGATGTATGTCGAAGCGACGGCAGAACAGCGACTGCACGCCGAAACCTGGTGGGCAGGCTACACGACGGCGATGAACCGGGTCACCGACGACAACTATGACTTGCTCGGCGAGCGCGATTTTGCCGACGCCAATGCCTGGCTCGAAGCCTGGTGCGGCGACAATCCCGAAGCGTTCTATGTCCACGCCGTGCACCAGATGCTGGAAAGCTTCTATCCCGACCGGACACGCCGCGCCCCCTGAGCGGGGCGGCAGCTGGCGGCGAGCTGTCAGTGCGATGGCCGGCCAGGCTTAACCATTTGCTAACCAGGTCTCGCCAGACTGGCGGCATGCGCCGTATTGCCGACAGCCTGGCCGAGCCGTCCCTGCCGCTCTTCGCGCCCGCGCCTTTGGCCGGGCGCGAAGCCGCGGCCATGGCTGCAGCCGGCGAGGCCGAAACACCCCTGGCGCCGACTACCCATGCCGCGCCAGCCGTGCCGGCGGCGCGCGGGGTGCGCCAGCCTTCCTATCTGCGCGACCACCGCAAACGGCTGCGCGCGCGCTTTCTCGAAGGCGGTGCGGCGGCGATGCCCGATTATGAATTGCTGGAAATGCTGCTTTTCGGCGCCATCCCGCGCGCCGATGTCAAACCGCTGGCGCGGGCGCTGCTCGAACGCTTCGGCGATCTGGCATCGGTGGTCAGCGCCAGCCCGGCGCAGCTGCGGCAGGTTGACGGGGTGGGCGAAAGCGTGGTCTGCGCGCTGAAACTGGCCGAGGCGATGGCGGCGCGCCTGGCGCGTGCGCGGGTGATGAACCGCCCGGTGATTTCAAGCTGGCAGGCGCTGCTGGATTACTGCCATACTGCCATGGCCCATCGCGAGGCCGAGCATTTTCGCGTGCTCTTTCTCGACCGCAAGAACGCGCTCATCGCCGACGAGGAGCAGGGCCGCGGCACCGTCGATCATGTGCCGGTCTATCCGCGCGAGGTGCTGCGCCGGGCGCTGGAACTCAACGCCTCGGCGCTGATCCTGGTCCACAACCACCCCTCGGGCGACCCCACACCCAGCCAGGCCGATATCGCCATGACCGAACGCATCCGCCAGGGTGCCGAGGCGCTTTCCATCGCGCTGCATGACCATCTGATCATCGGCCGCGAGCGTGAGGCAAGCTTCCGGGCCCTTGGCCTGTTGTGAAGCCGGACAGGGCGCGCAACTCCACCTTTGATCCGCTTGACGCTCAGTATTGCCCGTTGAACCAAGGGCGCAGGCGCCGGTTTGCGGCCCCGCCCCCTTGACGCTGGCCCCGCGAAGGCTCTTATCTCTGGGCAGCGAATTCAACATTTATGGAAAGGACATCCCATGGCTTTCGAGCTTCCCGATCTTCCCTACGCCCATGATGCGCTGGCAGATCTTGGCATGAGCCGCGAGACGCTGGAATACCATCACGACATCCACCACAAGGCCTATGTCGATAACGGCAACAAGCTGATCGCCGGCACCGAATGGGAGGGCAAGAGCCTCGAGGACATCATTCGCGGCACCTATCAGGCCGGTGCGGTGGCGCAAAACGGCATCTTCAACAATGCCAGCCAGCACTGGAACCACAACCAGTTCTGGGAGTGGATGGCCCCGGGCGAGAACAAGGGCATGCCCGGCGCGCTGGAAAGCGCGCTGAACGAGGCGTTCGGTTCGGTCGACAAGTTCAAGGAAGCGTTCGCCGCCGCCGGGGCGGGCCAGTTCGGCTCGGGCTGGTGCTGGCTGGTCAAGGACAAGGACGGCGCACTGAAGGTCACCAAGACCGAAAACGGCGTTAACCCGCTGTGCTTTGGCCAGACCGCGCTTCTGGGCTGCGATGTGTGGGAACACAGCTATTACATCGACTTTCGCAACAAGCGCCCGGCCTATCTGACCAACTTCCTTGACAGGCTGGTGAACTGGGAGGCCGTGGCCGCACGGCTTTGAGCACAGCCCGGCCGGCAACGGCAAGCGTGCCCCCGGCTGCTGCCGGGGGTGCCTTGGCGCCACCGCTGCGCCTTACATGGGCAGCCCCCGCCGGGGCTGCCCTCTTTGCATTGCTGCTCTGGGGCGTGGCGCAGTCGCTGCCGCATCTGGCCTGGTTCTGGGTGGCGCTCATCTGGCTGGTGCTGGCCGCGCCGGCGGCGCTGGTGACGGCCTGGCTGGCGGCGCTGCGCGCGGGCCATGATGCGCGCCGCTGGAGCGAGCGGGTCAGGCGCAGCTTCTTTCGCGGCGGGGTGCGGGTGGCGCTGGCCGGCCTGGCAGGGCTTGCCATTGCGCCCCTCATGGTGCTGCGGCTGGTCGAGGCCGGCCCGCCAATGTGGCTGGCGGCGGCTGTGGCGCTGTTCGTACCGGTTGCGCTGCTGCCGCGCCTTGCGCGCCGGCTTTCGGGGGTGGGCCACGGGCCGCATGCGCTTTCCATCGCGGTGCGGCTGGCTGTGACGATCGCGGCGCTGGCGGCGCTGGCGGTGCATCTGGGGTTTTCCTGGCTGCTGGGCTTGCCGCAAGCCGCGCAGCCCGCGCCCGAAGCCGCCTCGGTGCTGGTGGGCGAGGCGCTGATCCTGGCGCGGCTCTGGGCCGGGCTCGAAGCCTTCGTACTGGGCATTGCCGCCGAGTTCGGCGATTGGGGCCGGCTGGCGGCGGCGCTGTTGTCGGCGCTGGGCATGCTGGCCGGTTTTGGCTCGCTGGCGCTGGCCGGGGTGGCGGCGGTGCTGGGCGCGGGCGAGCTGGGCCGGGGGCTGGCGCCGGCCTCGGATGCGCTGCCCGCACCGCGCCCGGGCGGTGCCGGGGTGGCGGCGGCGGTGTTGCTGGCGGTGTTGCTGGTATCAGGCACAGGGCTGGCAGAGCGCCGCCTGGCCGCCGCGCCGCCCGAGGCCCGCCCCACGGCGCAGCTGCAATCCGCCGCAGAGCTTATCGGCGATGCCCTTTACCGCGCCGGCACGCATGAGGCGCTGATGGCGCTGCGCGCCGAGGCGCTGGCCGAGGATGCCGCGCTGGCGCAATCGCTGGAGGCGACGCTGGAAGCGGGCTTCGATGCCATGGAGGCCAATGTCGATCGGTTTCTCGACGGATATTATTCGCTGGGCGCCGAATATCTGCGGCTGTTTCACTGGGCGACGCGGGGTTTGGAGGGGCATCTGCAGGCGCAGTTGGAAAGGGCGCTGCTGGCCGGCGCGCCGCATGCGGGTTTCGAGGCGTTGCTGGAACAGGCGCGCGATGAAAGTGCCGAGCGCCACGCCGCCTTTGCCGCGCGCGAGGCGGCGTTGCTCGAGGCCAACCGCATCGAGGGCGCCAACCCGGCGCGGCTGCGCCTTGGCGCCAGTTTCCCGGCGCTGCCGGTTTTCGAGGCGCGTTTCGCGCGCGATCTCGAACAGGCGCAGATACGCTGGGGGCTGGCGGCCGGCACCGGGCTGGCCAGCGCCGTGATCGCGGCGGGGGTGGCGCGGCGGCTGGCAGCGCGCGGCGTGCTGCGCGGCGCGGCGGTGGCGCTGTCGCGCGTGGCTGGGCTGGTGCTGGCCTTCGGTGTGGATTACGCGCTGTTGCGCATCGACGAGGCGCGAAACCGCGATGATTTCCGCGCCGAGATCATGGCCGAGATCGACGCGCTGCGCCGCGAGGCGCTGGACAGCCTGCCGCCGGTCGAGGGGCAGGCGGCCCTGGCGGGGGTGGATTGACGGCGGATCATGGCTTTTTGTCCGCGCCGGCGCCAGTGGCAACGAGTGCCGAGAAACCACAGCGGAGATTCTGGACAAGCTGTTGAAAAGAAGGCTCGCCCGAGCAGCTTCGAATTCCGTGCCTCAGAATTGCAGTCTTGAGCAAGGCTTTGCAGATAAGGCGTTTTCCTGCAAGCCGGTCCTGAACTGGCCTGTTTCAGGTCAATGCCTTGGGTATTTGATCCCATGTTTTGATGGCGCGCTTCAAGTTGTTGACTGCCCTTGCTTGCCCGCCCTGGTCACTGTTCTTGACGATCCAGTGGGCGAACTGTGCAATCGCCCGACCTTTTATGAAGCGGAGAACGGCTCATCCGCGGCGCCCAGCGACGATAGGGAACACCGCAAGCCATGACGATCAGGGCGTTTTGTATTTTACCTGACCCATTTTCCCTGCGTCACCACCTGCTCGTCTCTGACCTGCGATCAGGTTGACTGTTTCCCTCGGTTGCGGTGCTCATCGCCACAACGCAATCGAGTGGATAGCTTTCGGTTTCAGGCGCTTCGGACGGTGGCGCGTAGAACTGGACCTCGTCTCATGCTGACCTGCGCGCAAGCGGGTGATCGGATCTGGGCATACCCAGGACTTGCCGAATCTGCCCTTTCGCGATTCTGAGCTTGTTGACCAGATCGATCCGCATTGCCTTGCCGCCGCTGACATCATTGACGTATTTCAGCGCCGCCGCCTCGTCTTGAAGTTGCGTTGTCAGCGAGGTGGGATCGTCGAAATTGTTGCAAAACGCATTGGCGATCTTTTGCTGGATCGTCGTGGTATCGGCCTTCCCGTCACTGCCATACTGTGCGATCAGCAAACGCTGCGCGGCGGGCGTGATCTTTTCCAGCAGCAGGTTGTTGAAGGCGTTGGTCGCCTTGCCGATACGCTTGAAATAAGTGTCGAACGTGGCGTTCATCCAGTCTTCGCTGAAGTCACCCTCGGGGTTTGCCGCCACGGCCTCCAGCAGCACCCGGATCTGGCGGTAACAGTTGTTCGCGCCCTGACCGCCTATCGGGTCCATTGCGTTGGCCGTGTCGCCCAGCGCCATCACCTTCGCGCCCGAGGGCAGGGTGCCGACCGGCTTCTTGACGCAAGGGCGCACGCTGCCCCTGAGCCACCCCTTTTCGTCGGCCAGTTCGGCATCCTTGATCCAGTCATAATCCCACGGGATATGCTGCCTGAACAATTCCTTGACCCGGGCAATCACCTTTTCGCCGGTGTCGCAATCGCCGAACTTGTCGAAGGCGCCGCCGGGCCTGGCCTCGAACAGTGCGTTCCAGCACTGATAGCCGTCCTTGTGCCAGTAGGGGATCGAGAATTGCTCGCCCTCGGTGGCGAAGAAATTGAACTTGATGGCGTGAACAAAGGGAATGCCATCCTGGCGACGATCCATGCGCACGTTGCGAAAGACGAACATGGTCAGATTGCGCTGGGCCTTGTCATAATCGCTGCGCGACTCGTCCACCTCGAACAATTGCCCGATCGCAGCCTTTCCCGCAGCGACCAGTGTCAGATCGGCCTCGGCGGCGATCTCCTCCAACTGCGGAATGTCAATGTTTCCGACAACGACCTTGCCGCCCAGCGCTTCGAAATCATGCGTCCAGCGATGCGATTGCGCGCGAACGTCGATGGCCAGCGCCATCCGGTCAAAGCGCCCCATAAGATCGATGAGCTGCCGGCCCAGCTTTGGGCTGAATGTCAGGTGAATCCCGTGGATCGGGGTCGAGTCTTCCCAGTGGTTCACCCCCAGTTCACGCTCCAGATCAAGCGAGCTTGAAAAACGGCAGGCGGTGCCGGTGGGCGGGACCTTGGTCAGCCAGTCGTCGGCACTGAGCGCCGAATAGATCGTGACATCGTGCCCCATCTTGCGAAGCCCGATGCCGGCGACAAGACCGGTCACCCCCGATCCTATGATCGCGATCTTGCTCATGCGTCATCTCCCTGTCGTGCGGTCGTGTCAGCGTCAGTGCGCCAATCACACTGGCGCGCCGACCGCTCCGTGCGTTCATGGTCTGACAGGGACCGTCTGCCGATCTATCCGTATAATGGCGTTGCTATCCGGATATTGCGTGAACCGCCCGCTGGCGCGGCTGAGATCACGATGTCCGCTGGCGTGCGCGCCTGAGGGTTTGCGACGGAGCTTCTCCGAAGGCTTCGGCGTAATCAGCCGCGAACCTGCCCAGATGCTGAAACCCCCAGCACATGGCAACATTGGCTACGGTTGCGCAGGGATCTGGGTTTTCCAGCGCCGCGCGCGCCCTATGCAGGCGTTGCTGGCGGACGAAGCGCATCGGCGTTACGCCTCTGAACTGTCTGAAGCCGTCAAACAGCGAGCGCGGCGAACCGCCGGAAACGGCGATCAGATCGGCGATCGAGATCGGTTGGTCCAGATGTTCTCGGATGTATTCCTCGGCCCGATGCACAGTTGCGGGGCAAGCCGTGGACAAGCGTCCAGCCGCAATCGGCACGGTGTAGTCACTGGGCTG
This sequence comes from Pararhodobacter sp., assembly GCA_020832665.1. GTDB lineage: Bacteria > Pseudomonadota > Alphaproteobacteria > Rhodobacterales > Rhodobacteraceae > Pararhodobacter. Next base: position 6,386 of record JAFIEG010000018.1, read on the forward strand.
CAGGAACAGCAGCGAATAGAGAAACGTCTGTTCGGCGCTGGCAGAAATCAGGTCGTATCCCGGGCCTTTCTCGGTGCGGGCAAGGCTTGCCAGCACGCCCACGGCATGACGAAGGGCGGCGTGTCGGTCGCTTGACCAGTCCAAATGCATGCGGAAATCAGGCGCGCGGTTGATCGTGGTGCCAAGATGGGTCTCAAGGCATCTGACCAGCTTGCGCCGGTCGATGCGCACGATCAGTTGACGGGCATTGTCCGACCAACATGTGCGAAACTCGCGTTCGGCCGGAATAAGAACCGCCGCGCCTGGCCCGACTTCCACCTGTTCCTTGCCGCTGATGACACTTACTTCGCCTTCGATCGGAACAACCATCAGGTAATAGTCGCGTAGCGGATCGGGCAGGATCGTCACCTCGCGCCCGTAATCGAAATAGCAAAGCGACAGCGCGTCGAAGCCACAATGACTGATGGTCACGGGGCGAAAGCTCTGGCGCGAGGGCGCGTTCAGGCGATGATCCACGAAGATACGCGAGACCTGCGCGCGGGCTTCATCCAGATCGCCGGTGTCCACCAGAAGGTTGCGGGCCACAATGTCGCAGCCAGGCGTGATCATTGCCGGATCGAGATGCGCTTCCAGCATGCGTTACCTCCGGTCTGTGGCGCAGCACCCGCAAGGCAAAGCGACCTGATGCAAACGGCCACGACCCAATGAGGCTACAGCCAACAGGAAATATTTCAAGTGCAAAGCAAAGGCGTTCGAAGCGGACATGAGGAGTGACTATCCGGATCATGTCGCGCACTGTCCGGATAACGCGACAAACCCCAGGCCCGGGCAGCACCTGCAGCACAAAGGCTTTGTGCGCCTGAAAGGACGCTCCAGAATGCGCGAACAAGTATGCGTCAGGACAGGAGGGCATTCTCATGAAACAATTCACCGACAAGGTCGCCATCGTCACCGGCGCATCCACGCTGATCGGCGCGGGAGTCGTGCGCGCCTTTGCCGAGGCGGGCGCCAGCGTGGTCATGGCCGATATCAACGAGGCCGACGGCGAGAAGATCGCCCGTGAGCTCGGCGCCAGCGTGGTGTTCCGTCTGACCGATGTCACCAATGATGAAGACATCGACGCCTGCATCGCCTTCGCGGAGGAACATTTTGGAGGTGTGGACTATCATGTGAACCTGGCCAGCACTTATCTGGACAACGGCATCAACACCTCGCGTCAGGACTGGCTGACCTCGCTCAATGTCAATCTGGTCAGTGCGATGGTCTTCGCCGACAAGGTCGCGCCGGTAATTGCCCAACGTGGTGGCGGGGCGATCGTCAATTTTGCCAGCATCGCAGGCAAGGTCGCGCAACCGGGCCGGATGACCTATTCCGCCGCCAAGGCGGCGATGCTTCAGGTCACCAGGAACGCAGCGATGCAGTTGCGCGAGCACAACATCCGCGTCAACTCGGTCTCGCCGGGCTGGACATGGTCTAACATCATGGTCCAGCTCACAGAAAACAAACGTGAAAAGGCCGATAGCGTCGCCAGACCCTTTCACATCCTCGAGCGAACCGGCGATCCTGCTGAAGTTGCTGCGGCGGTGCTGTTCCTTTGCTCGGACCAAGCGAGCTTCATCACCGGAACGGATATCGCGGTCGATGGGGGATACACCGCGATTGGGCCTGAAGGGATGGTGGATGCGGTGAGCATGCTTGCGGAGTGATCATCATCGCACGCTTGGAATGTGCGCAATCATTTCCGGTATATGAGCAGTAGTTATGGGGCATGGAGCAGCCTGATGGCATGCGACCGTTCGGTTCTGTTGCGCCGGCCGTGCATGGCAATCTGCCCATCACGAGGGCTGTCCCGCCAGCAATACCGCTGTCTCATGAACCATCGGCTTGAATCCAAGACGCAGCACTTCGACGATCGGCTTGGGTGTCAGCAGCCCGACCGTGCCGGTTACCGATGTTTCTCGCACCGTGTAGCCGTCAAAGCCCCAGTTCATCTGCCGCCCATTCCAGATCAGCACGGCTTGATTGCCATCTGCGAAGATTGTGCCGTCGGGTAGATCCGCGACCTGAGCGCTGTGAACCGGCTTGCGCCCCTTCCGATCGATCCGGTTTGCGTGCAGCGTTCTGTCGATGCTCTTTGGGAGTGTCCGGCCAGGCTCGGGGTCACCATGCGCCCGGCGCCAGTATTCCGTGAACTCCCGGTAACGTGAGCGCCTGCATTCGGCACAGGGCCGGTGACCGGCGGCGAATGCGGTGGCTTCATCGAGGAAGAAGAGCTCGGTATATCTGCCGGGCGCCATGATCTCTCGCCGCCGCTCCTTGAAGTTGAGCGTGCAGGTGACCCAGTTCTGGTGCACATGGGTCCGGGTGATATTTCGTTCGCCGTCATGCAGGATGCCCCTGTTTCCCATAAGGCTGCCTTTCGCGGCCACTGCGTGAAAACAGCCGAAGGGATCGACACGGTTCTGGTGAGGCATGCCGGGCTCCTTACATCTGCGCCTGGCGCTGCGCACGCTTGAAGAAGTGCCGCGTCGCCTGCTCGCGGGCGTCCTTGTCGGTCATGACGATATTGCGCATCTCGTTATCTTGCTGGAACTGCTTGACCATCCCATGGAACTGGATGCTTGAGAAGGCATTGCCGCATGAGCATTGGCCGGCCCCTGTTCCGTCCCGGCGCTGGTGATGTGAGCGCCCCGACAGCGTCGATGTGCCAAGGTGGGTGAGTGAGAATCCACAATGGAAGGCGGTCACATCGTCAAGCCCAATCAAGGACATGGCCAAGTCCCCGATCGCTGCACTATTTCCTGTATCGTTTCGTTATCGACGGAAGTTCGCCGAAGCGTCGACGATAAAGCGCCGAGAATCGCCCAACATTATTGAATCCCCACTTTACAGCGATATCCGTGATTGATTCCGAACTGTTATTATCAAGCAAATCCATACGGGCGCGATCAAGCCGGCAATTCCTCAAAACCTCCATTGGAGTGGTCTGTCGAAAACGACGAAAACTTTCATACAGGCTTCGAACACTTGTTCCCGACAGCTTTGCTAGGTCCGAGACAGAAATATCAGACTCGGCGTGGCTGCGAATATACTCTTCGGCGATCCGCACGGATCGTGGAGCAATTGCTTTTGAAGGAGCAAGTAATCTGGCAGAAAAATTGTGGGGAAACCGCATCAGAAGAAGAGACATGACAGTTTCTTCAAGCTGCCTTCTCCCAATCGGGCTTCTGAAAAATGAATACCCCTGTTCAATTTCCTTGCTGGCGAATTGAAGAATGCGGTGATATTCGGCGCTGACATCCGACAGGGCATCGGGATCCAGCAGAAATTCGATTGGTTCATTCACCTCATCATGCAGCAGATGGGATAGCTGCTGAGTCAGGGCGGCACGCTCGATTTTGGTGACGAACTGACCGCATTCGGGCGTCCAGCGCATGCGCAGGCGCAGCGTTGGCGAACTGATCGCCGTCAACCCAGGCGCCACCGCCACTTCGTTGCGCCCGATCATGGTGCTGCAGGGGCCACCCTGCGCCGTATGAACCATGAACCAGCGTTCCGGTTCTCCGGCATCGATTTCGACAGCTTCCCCGTAGGTTACATAGCTGTAGGTTATCCGGTCCAGCTCGGCGAGTGTTTGAAGGAACGACAGTTTCCGCCCACGCCCAGTGTAGTCGATCGTGTGCCGGCAGAATACCTTGCCGACCCGTTCACAGGCCTCGTCGATGTCGCTTGTCGAAAAGTGAAGGTGTTGCGACAGGGGCAGCGCCGCGTCCGCATCGCGGGGCCTTGTGGGTACGAAGCGACTTTTCTGCACGATCGGAACACTCCCTGCACAGAATGGATAGACCGCGAAACGCAACGCGCGCATCTTTTTCGAGAACAGTCACGGATAAATACTGCCTGTCAAGAAAAATGAATCTGATCGGTATGTCTTGATTATCTCGCACCGAGATTTTCAGGAGGCGGAAAATGCTGCCTTAAAATCAGGCCGAATAAGAGTAACTGCACAGAGAAATCAGAAGGGAGATACGACATGACGTTCAGTAAAGGTCTAATGCCAGCTGACAAAAGCTTTCGGGATCAGGCGTGGAATATTCTGGGCGAGCCTTACAGGCCCATTCAGATGACGCCCTCATCCTTGCTCTTTCATGCCGAGTTCGCACCCGGCAGCGGCGTTCCCGCCCATATCCACGAAACGCAGGACGAGATCTTGCACATTCTTGAGGGGGCAATGCAATTCGAGATGGAAGGGCAAACCATCATCGCAGGCAAGGGGGACACGGTGACCCTGCCGATGGGCATTGCGCATGCGCTGTTCAACCGCTCATCCGCCCGTGCCGAAGCGCTGGTTGTCGTTTCACCAACTGGAAAGTTCCATGACTACATGGCGGCCATCTCGGGCCTGACCGACCCGACAGAAGTGATCCGCCTTGGTGCGGAACACGAGATCACATTCGTCTGAGCGATCCGGCTCAAGGATCATCCCAAGCAACAAGACAGACCCTGGCGCGCGGCGATTGGCTGCTGTGCCCGGGCTCTGGCTGGCCGAAAACCAACAGGAGAAGAACATGAGTGTGAAGAACGTAACCGAGGCTTTCTGGAAGGCCCATAACGCGGGCGATCACGCCGCGCTGAAAGAGGTCATGGCCCAGGATGTCACCTGGACGGTTGTGGGCGGCACCTGCCCTATCGCCAAGACCTATGAAGGTTGGGACGGTTTTTTTGGCGAGCTTCTGGGCGGGCTTGGCGAAGCGTTCAAGCCGGGCACCCTGAAGATGCACCTCAAGGGGCTCTATGTCGACGAGGAACAAGGCACTGGCGTTCTGCATCTTGAGGAGACGGCCACGCTGCAAAACGGAAACGAGATCGCGCTGGAGATTGTCGATGTGATCACGGTGCGCGACGGCAAGATTGTCGCCGTGCGCGAGGTCATGGACCTTGCCGCCGTGAACAAAGCGTTCGGCTTTTGAGGGAGAGTGCCATGACGATTGCCTTTCGCCACTCCGAGATCGCAACGTTGATGGCCCGGGTTCATGAGATCGGCCCGGTGCTGCGTGACAATGCTGCCCAGGCCGACCGTGACCGCCGCGTGCCAGAAGCCACTATCGCGGCGCTGGAGCAGGCCGGGGTGTTTGGCATCAACACGCTGGCCGCCAATGGCGGGCACGAGACCGGCGCGCGGGCGTTGCTGGATGTGACCACCGCGATCGGCACCTATTGCCCCAACGCAGCCTGGATCACCGTCATTTCAAGCGTATCGTCCTTGTTGCCGATGCGCTTTCCGGCCTCGGTTCAGGATCGGATATTCAAGGATCGCAAGCCCGTGCGCATGGCTTCGGTCATTGTCAGCGCTGGAAACAGCATCGCTTTGCGTGATGGCGATGGGTACCGCATCACCGGCGAATGGCCTTTTGGTTCGAATATACTCAATTCGGAATGGGCAATCGGCGTTGTGCAGATCAAGCAGAGCGCCGATGCCGAACCGCAGCCCGGTTTCATGGTGATGCACCGCGATCAATTCACCATCAAGGATACCTGGTTCACGATCGGCATGCGCGGCACCGGCAGCAACAACTTTCTAGCGCAAGACCAATGGGTACCCGCCGATCAGGTGATCGGCGCCGGTGTGCTGGTGGGGCCCGGGCAGGAAAGCGCGGCCGAGGCGCATTTCCTGCAACGCCTTACCCCGCTGTCGATGTTTCCCACAGTCATCCTGTCCGGCCCGCTGGGGGCGGCAAAGGCCGCCCTGTCGCTGACCGCGCAGGCGGCGGAAAAGCGTGGCATCACCTATTCGAAATACCACCCACAGAGCTCGTCGGGGGTTTTCGTGCATGGGGTTGGCGCGGCGCGAGCCAAGATCGAAGCCGCCGAAATGAGCCTGCAGCGCGCGGCTGACATGATTGACGCGGCCGCTGCAGGGACTGTGCCGCTGTCACCGACCGAGCGCGCGCATATCCGCAATCTTTGTGCCCATGCCGCGCAGAATTTGGCCGACGCCATGAACGATATTGCCTGGCTACACGGCACGGCCACCTTTTCCGAGGCAAATCCGATCGGCCGGTTGTGGCGCGATGTGAACACCGGCGTGCGTCATGCCATCGCCGCCAGCCCGCTGGGTTATGAGATCGGCGGCGCGGGGTATCTGGGTATCGAGCCACCCTCTCCCCTGGTGTGAGGCCATGACCAAGAAAGAAAGCCAAGCCCGGGGTGGGATTGTCACCCCACCCCGGGCCGGGTTGCGCAGAGATGGGCTGCAAGGGCAACTGCGTGACGGTGTCGAATGCTGGTATGGCCTTCGTTATGGTGCCCTGTCCGATTCCGCCAACCCGCGCTCGGCTCTGGTTCCCTGCACGGGTCAGATGGCGGTGGATGATCTGACAGAGGTGCCGGTCTTCGCGCAATTGCCCAGCAGGCTGGAAAGCCTCATGGGCCCCGGGATCAGGGACAACCCGCAAGACGTGAATGCGTTTTACCTGAATGTCTGGGCGCCCGCCGGGGCCGATGGCCTGCCGGTTCTTGTCTTTCTTCATGGCGGCGCCTGGGCAAGCGGCGGCGGGTCAGCACGCTGGTATCGCGGCGCGCAGCTGGCAAAGGAAGGGGTGGTGGTTGTCACCCTGAGTTATCGTCTGGGACCGGCGGGGCATTTTGCTGATACCCCCGATGACGGCCTGCACCGCCCGATGGGTGACTTGCTTGCCGCGCTGCGCTGGGTTCAGGACCGGATCGCCGGTTTCGGCGGCGACCCCGCCCGCGTTACCCTCGCAGGCCAGTCGGCGGGTGCCTGGTATGGCTGGGCCCTGGCGGGTTATCCGCCGGCAAGGGGGCTTTTCGACCGTGCGGCACTTCTGAGCGTCCCAGCGATCACCCCTTGGACACGCGAAGAACGCCAGGCCATTGCCCTGACAGCCGAGCGGCATGCGACGGCGCTTGCCCGGAATGGAACCGACATGACGCAAGCCTGGCTTCTGGCCGGTGTCCGCGCGCTGTCCGAGCGGCCACATCTGCCCGGCACCATACCGCCCATGTATTTGCCAACCTGGCCAGATGCCCCGGCCCCCGAAGTTGCGGAGAGGCATGTATCGGCAGTCTATGTGCGCATGACGGCGCATGAGATGTCGGCCTTTCTGCCTTCGCAGACCACGCCGGAACAGGAAGCTGGCCTTCTTTCCGCCCTGCGCGAAGGTACCCCGGCCGATTTGCCGCTTGCAAATGGCGCGCCGGATTGGTCCGCGGCGCGCGCAGAGATTGTGGCGCGCGCGACCTGGCAGGCTTTCGGCTGCTTTGCAAATGAGATCGGCAAGGCAGTGCAGGGCCGGTGCGCACTGGTCCAGCGGGGTTTTTCGGCGCTTTCAGGCGGGCCTGACAGCCCGGGCGCCACTCACTGCGTTGATCTGCCGTTTCAGTTCGGAAACCTGGAAGACTGGCATGACGCACCCATGCTGAACGGTTGGGACATTATGCAGTTCGATACCCTGAGCCGGCAAGTCCGCAAGGACCTTGCAGATTTCGCAAAGGGGCATGCACAAGCCTCGTGGGAAAGGCATGGCGAAGGATTCGGCCCCAAACAGCAAGAGGATATCGCGTGATGGCGTTGGCGAATGATCTGATCGCCGCGTTTTGCCAGGCGTTCAGGATGCACCCCATGGGTGTTTCCGTTATCTCGGCCATGACCGAAGATGGCCCGCAGGCATTGACCGTAAGTTCCTTGATCTCGATAAGCGCCACGCCGCCACTCGTCGCGTTTTCCTTGTCCGGGCAATCGGTCCGTTCAGCGGCGATACTGACGGCTGAAACGGTCGTTGTGCATTTCCCTCGGCCTGCCGATCAGCAACTTGCGCAACTCTGCGCGACACCTGGTGCCAATCGTTTTGACGGCTCGCATCGATGGGAACTTCTGGAAACCGGAGAACCGAGATTCACCGAGGTAGCAACCTGGTTTCGCGCAAGCCTGGAAAGGCAACTGCCGCTCGAAAACGCTACCCTGGTGATAGCCAGATTGCGGGAAGGGGCAGCCCCTGATTCAGAGTGCTCGGCAGGCGAGCCATCGCTGGTCTATGTGAACAGAGGTTGGCACCATGTAGCCGTCGATCATTCCCGGCATCCATAGATGCTGATTTTTTTCAAAGCCGGATCCTACGCGAAAGGTTGCAGTCGAGAACTGCGGCTTCTGGGCACAGAACCGGAACCGAAGACGCGCTCCGATCCCGCCGCCAAACATTGCCATCTGATCACTGCGCCATTGCGGTACGTCTGAAAAGACTGCCTTCACAGGCGAGATCAGGTGTGTTCCGGCGATTCGCCAGGCAAACCAAGGTTCCCGATGACATCAGGATGCTGGACACCAGGGCGGGCGCGATCACCGAGGCGAGGACGAAACGCGCGTCACACTACGACCTGCGCGATGCCGCTGGCCACCGCCAGCTTTCCACCACCGATCGCTACGCCAGAGACAGATCGGCGGGCAGCAGCAAGGTGCTGAAACTCCGCCGCTCGTGAACGAAGAAGCAACCTCGTTCCAACCGCCACACAGGGTTTCGGGCTAAATCGTTGAAAAGATGGCGCACCTCGACGGAGAAAGTTCGAACACTCTGTTTGAGGCACTAGCCGAGTGGGAACGTCATCTCGCATCAATAGACGCTAAGCGTCTTAGGTGCGATCATGACGAATTCGCGCCATAATTTCAATAATATAGCCAAGGATGAGGCGGCGAAGCCGAAGTATCCGCCGCCGTTCTCGCTGCGCCTGACCTATGAGGAGCGGGCGCGGCTGGATGCCGAACGGGGCGATCAGCCCCTCGGCGCATATATCCGCGAGCGGTTGTTTGGCGATGATGCTGCACCGCGAAAGCGGCGCGGCAACAGCCCCATTCAGGACAAGGAAGCCCTTGGCCGTGTGATGGGCGCGCTCGGACAGTCGCGCCTGTCCGCAAATCTGAATCAGCTCGCCAAGGCGGTGAACACGGGCTCCCTGCCCGTGACACCGGAAACCGAGGCGGAGCTGAAGCAAGCCTGCCGCGAAGTCTCTGAAATCCGCGACGTGCTTATGCGGGCGCTCGGCAAGAACCCGGAGCGCGCGCCATGATCCTGAAGGCTAAAGAACGGGGCAACGCCCCGCAGCTTGCCCGCTACCTTCTCGCCATGCGGGATAACGATCATGTCGAACTGCATGATGTGCGCGGCTTCATCAGCGATGAACTGGTGGAGGCCTTCGGCGAAGCCGATGCCATCGCGCGCGGCACCCGCTGCGAAAAGCATCTCTTCTCGATGAGCTTCAATCCGCCCGCCGGGGCGGAGGCCAGCATCGAGGACTTCGAGAAGGCCATCGATCAGGTCGAAGCAAAGCTCGGGCTCGAAGGCCAGCCCCGCGCCATCGTTTTCCACGAGAAGGACGGGCGGCGGCATGCCCATGCCGTCTGGTCGCGGATCGACAGCGAGCGGATGCGGGCGATCAATCTTTCTCATTTCAAGAACAAGCTGCGCGACGTGTCGCGACAGCTCTTTCTGGAGCACGGCTGGAGCATACCGCGCGGTCTGGAAGATCGCCGCCTGCGCGATCCGCTCGGCTTCACACGGGAAGAATGGCAGCAAGCGCGGCGGGCGGGTCTCGATCCGAAGGAGCTGAAGGCCGTCTTCCAACATGCCTGGAAGGCATCCGATAACCGTGCCGCCTTCGAACAGGCACTCAAGGAGCGCGGGTTCTGGCTCGCCAAGGGTGATCGGCGCGGTTTCGTCGCCGTCGATTATCGCGGCGAGGTCTATGCCATCGCCCGCTACAGCGGTGTGAAGGCAAAGGACGTGGAAGCCAAGCTCGGCGATCCGCAAGCGCTGCGCTCGGTTGAAGAGATCAAAGCGGAGATTTCAGGCGGCATAACGGCCAGGTTGCAAGACTTCATCAAGCAGGCCGAACGGGACGCGGCGCGGCGGTATTTGCAGATCGACTTCCGCAAGGCGGAGATCGTCGGACGGCATCAGGAAGAACGCCGCCAGCTAACCGAAGCGCAGGAAGAGCGTTGGAAGGCGGAGACGCGCAAGCGCGCCGAACGTCTGCCCAAAGGGTTTTCCGGTATCTGGCATCGCCTGACGGGGCGCTATGCCAAGGTCAAGGCGCAGAACGAGCGCGAAGCGCTCGAAGCCCTGCACCGTGACCGCGCCGAAAAAGATGCGCTGATCATCAAGCAGATCGAAGAGCGGCAGGCAATCCAGCGCGACATACGGGCACAGCGCGAAGCGGCTCAGCAAGAGTTGCTACGGCTGCGCGAGGACGTCGCCCGCTACAAGAACCTTGATCGGCATGAGCCCGATTACAGGCAAACACGTAAGCGCGAGAAAAACCGCGATGATGACGACAGGCAGCGCGGGCACAAGCCGCGACGGCGGCGCAGACGAGGACCCGAGATCGGGTTCTAACAACAAGCAGAAAGGAAAAGCTATGAATGAAGATCACGTCTTTCCCCCTGAATGGGAATGGAAGCGCTATGAACCTGTGATGCGTGAGTGGATGGCTCAATGCGCGCGGATCATTGACGAACAGAAACGAGTCCCCGAAGCACAAACACACGCGCACCAGATGCTCTCGGAACACTGGCGCTCCGATCAGGAACAAAGAGGCCACTTCCCGCCTTTTGAAGAGCGCGAGAAATACGGTGAGAAATACATCAAATGCCTCGACCGTCTCTTGAAGGAAGCACAAGACGATCTGCGCGCAGGTCGTTTGAGGAACGGCCAAGAGCATTTGTCGCGCCGTAATCAGAGATGGACGCTCCAACAACAGGGGGCCTTTGATTTGACGGACTGGGATAATGTCCGACCTGAAGACTTGGATCAGACGCTGAAAACCCGAATAATGAATAAGCTTGTGAACGCCTGTGAGGAGCTTGAAGTCAAGAAGCTTGAGCGGCGGCGGCGCAGACGCCGCTAGGGTAGTTCACTGCGAGTTTGCGCCTTACTGTATGTGTGAGACGTTACGCGACAACGAAGGCCGCAAGCACTCTTCTAGCCCGCGTCGAAGACGCGGGCTAAGTTTCCCACTTCGATCACGAGATTGGATGGTAGATAAATTCCGAGAGATTGAATTTTAGCGAGCACCCAGAGCCTTAGATGCCGCACTCCTTCTGAATGGATGTCTGTTCAAGCACATCATACTGATTAACTAGCCTACGGTATTGGGTATCGTCACTCCGAGAGCGCCTATGACCGCGAGAAATTGCGTAGGCAGCCAATGCTGTGTCAAGAACCTGCCCAGTCGCGTTCGCCCGCTCAGCTTGTTCGAGCCTCCCAGATAAACGTTGCATTTCTGCGCTGATTTGGTTGCAATTATAGTTCGCGTAATGATTTGGGGAGACGTATGCAGGGTCTGATTTTGGAGAACTCGCGCACCCTGACACAATCAATGTTAACCCAAGCGTTAAAAAAAATCTCTGCTTCATTGCACCTTCTCCTCACGAAAAATGAAAACCTATCCATCTATGCAGTTAAGGTCAACATTTTATTTTACTTCATATGGCAACACTTAATATAACTGAAAACTCCACTGAAAGATTGGACGAAGAAAGTTCAATTCGAGACAATTTGGATTCCGGCACTGGGCGATGCCTTTTAAATTTGCTTGCATTAATGAATGGACCATCTTTAAGATCGTAACAGCATCTTCGAATAAACCAAATTTGAAAGCGATCTATGTTTAAACTACTGGTATTTACAATATGCGCCCTTCTTATATCGCAGGCTGTTAGCGCCTCGGAAGAAAGAAAGGTTCAAATTCGACACTCCGCATCAGTTTATGCGGGGTTTGGACAGTGCTCAGCCAAAATTGCCGTTTACAGTCACGATGGGGATATGGAAGCTCTAGATTTAGCTGTTTCGGTGTTTGACAGTCAAGAGCAACTTATTACCACTGACACGCTCACACTCCACGCGCGTGACCTCTGGCGATGTAAGCCCGGCACCTGTGGAGCACTGTTCTTCGAACACGAAGCTGCATGCAACGACGGACTAAAAATCAGGGTTGATCGCGCTGAGGCAGTTATAGATGGACAAGAAGTGGACCTCATTGAATCGGGCATCCTAGCCGTCAGGGACTTCAATCCATTCAAAATACAAATTGGTGACTGACGCATAAAATACGGCTTAGAAAAAATGCAAGGGCGCTCTATGAGCGCCCTTCGTTTTGTGGCGGGGTGTCGTCCAGCGGAGCCCGCAGGACGATCCGTCCGTTGATCGGGCAGGTTTCAAGCTGGAGCGTGAAGCCCTGTCCGTCCTTGTGCGCCCAGGCTGCGCCGACCTTGTTCCAGAAGGATTTCTCGCCCTTCTGCGTGACGTGCCAGGCCAGAAAGGTCGGGGCGTTGGGGGCCTGCTGGTTGCTGGGTGTAGTTGTCGATTTCTCGCGTGCCATGATTTCATCTCCTTTGTTTGGGGTGGCTTGCTAACACCCTCCCGACAGGCCGAAGGCATAGGCGCGGGCTTCATGGTCAACACGGTCTCGCCGTAGCGTAGCGAAGGTGGAGTGGCGCGGGCAGAGCATTGAAGGCCGTGCCGCGTTCGGCCAAGGAAATCGCAAAGCGAATTTTGGGTGTCCTCATGCAAGCCCGCCCCGATCAAACGGGGATGAGTGGTGCGCGGTCAGAAAAACGGCGGCTGCCCACGAGAACCGACAGGCCAGCCGCATCCGGCGTTCCCTGCCGCACGGTTCCAGCATCTTCTTGGCGATAATCCGCATCTGGAAGCTCTCGCGCTGCCGCTGGCGCGCGCATGGGACGGCGGGCAAACGCGGTGCCTGCCTCTTTACCGATCAATCCGCGATCAATCCTGCGGTGCTCTGGGCGATGCCCTCCGCAAACCGTCGATGCGTTCCCTCTCGCATCCGCCTGTGACGTTCATGCGTCAGCCCGAACCATCAGCGCCTTCATGGGCCGATGATGATGTGTGCGGGGCCGAAAGGCCCTGAGCGGTTCGGGGCCTCCTTGAAGCCAAAGGAGGATGACATGAAACTTGTCTCTCGATTTGAGGCGGCAACGCTGAGCACAGCCGAATTGTACGGACTGCGCAAAGAGGCGTTCATCGCTTTCACCGCCGCTCCGCGCGGCTCGCAGGAACAGCGCGAAGCGCTTGCGACGATGCGCAATATCGAAGATGAGCTGGCGACCCGTGCGCCAGGTCTCTGAAGGGGATGCGGCTGGCCGCGAGGCCAGTCGCGAAATTCTCTGACCGCCAACTATGTCTCCCATGCATCTCGGAAGTGATCGTGAAGGGATTCAATCAGATCAGGGCACTTTCCACTGAAAGTAATGCCAAGGTAGGTCGCTGCACGCGTTGCGCCAACGTACAGGTATTTACTGTAGAGGTCAGGATGGTTCTCAATTGTCTGGTCTAGACCAGTGAAGAAAACGGCTTCAAATTCGAGACCCTTAATATATTCTATATTGAACACCCGAACATCTCGATCATTTCCGACAACCTTGCCATCTTTGCAGGCGACCGCAGAGAGATTTATGTCCTGAAGGCGATGGTCAAGCGCCTTAGCTAGTGGCTCTACTTCCTGTTCGTCATTTACCAGAACAGCAATTGTAGGAACTTTTCCGACGATAGTCTCGATCTCTTGAATTCGCTCGAACAGCCAATCAGCTTTGTCGGCGTCCGAAGTTAGGTGCATCTTCCAAACTGGCGGCACGCCCTCAATATCCAACCTCTCTGGAAGCTCAATCTCGTCAGGCTCAGTGCCACTCAAAGTAGCCACAGCTTTCGCGAGACGGACGAGTTCCCCGCTTTGTCTATATGATACGGTGATGGAGCGCCGTTCAATATCCGAAGTGATCCAGTCGATCTCACTACTGGACTTGATACCCCAACCAGTAAGTCTCTGGTTCAAATCGCCACACATAAAGAAAGATCGCGTGAGTGGATGACTTAATTCATACATACTGGCGAGTTGCAGCACCGAAAAGTCTGTCGCTTCATCAACCAGAATTTGATTCCTATAGAGCGTACGGACACCGCCAAGAATGCCTCCTTCGGGAAGATCGGCAGCGGGCATACGTCTGTATGCGGACATAACTTCACCTGCGACACGCAGGGTTAGCAGAACAAGTAAGTCCAATTCGCGCCAGGAAATATCTGAGCTTCGACTAGGGAGGCTGGCATACCAGCGCCCCTCCGTGCTTCTTTGTGATCGGAATTTTCGGTAGTTTGTAGCGATGCTCCGAAACACAAGGGCGTTGAAGCTGGAAAAGCGGCGTAGTCTAGCCTGACTTGCCGCGATGACTCCGAGCGCCTTTAGGTCGTCATCAGTGGGTATGCGGGTCTCGCCTAGCCACTTCAGAAGTCGTCCACTACGCCCTTTTTCCGAAACACTACGGCGGCGTGCCTGGGCGCGCGCAAGAGTGCTAACCGCCTGCGTGTAGCGCCGCTTGACCTCTTCACGACTAACCGTCCGAGCGCCGCCTGGCAGGCTTTCTTCATCTTCCAAAGCGTCGATTTCATCATCTTGGTCTTCGGCGTCTTCAAAATCAGCTTGAGCAAGCTGGCGCTCAATTTCCTTCTTCAGCGCTGAAGGGAATTCTCGGTCGTCATGAACAAGGCGGTTTAGCGTGCGAGTTACAATCCGCTGGCTCTCGTTTCTTCCCAGATCTAAATGTTTCTTGATCTCGTCCTGAAGCGCAGCCAATTCAGGTGGCATATGGGAGATGACATTGTGCAACACGGACGAGTCTATTGCCCGCAATAACTTCTCGCCAAGTTTGGCGAGTGATGGATCAACGCTTTTAGATAGCCATGTTGCATCGGCAGCCAAACCTGAATGCAGGTTTTTCCGGTAGAACGTATCAAAGTCATCAAACCATTCTGTAGCTTGATCTGTAATTGACGGTACGTCCATGTGTGAGTCTATATCGCGTTTTTGGAACGCACCACCGCCAGTACTTGTACGAAGTAGACGAAGGTAGTCGCGCGCTATTGCATCGCGAAAATTCGTCCAAGTGTATATGTGGTTGTCGGATGCGGCAAAACCCTCCCGAGCAAACGCTTCTTTAACATATTGCCGCAATAGTTCAGTAGGCGAAAACATTGCCCAACTCGTTCGATGGTTGGTGCCTGTTTCCTGTGACGCCCTTTCGATAAGTGAACGTTCTGTTGGAAGCAGCGCTTCCTCATCTTCCAAGTCGATCTTTTGACCGAGGCGTCTAATTAGTGTTGTCGTCTTCCCCGTGCCAGGTGGGCCGGACAAGAAACAGCGTGTGTTGATTGGAAGGCGAAAAATTTCGTCTTGGAAACGATCAAGTATCGGCTGATCACGCAGACCCATATGAGACAGAACTGCTCGCCGAATACCTTCCAAAACGTTGGCTTTTTGATCGGCACTTTCCCATGCATCCCAAGCATCTTCAGCAATGGTGGCATCGACAGGATTTAGTAGCTCGCGGAAGGAAACAACCGTGAACTTACCGTTGGCGCCTAAGTCGACTACGCTGTCGCGAGAATCCCAAACCTCTTCCACCTTCTGCGGCGCAATTGGCTTGGTGACATTAAGAATCTCGATTTCCCGTTCGATTCCGCCAATTCGGACTGTCGCATCGTCACCAGGTTCAAGAGATGCAACGCGGCTTAAAGGTGAGTTTCTGGTTGCGATGGTGTAACCCGAATTCGCGGGCGGCGAGCCTCGGGTTATGTAAATGGTGCCGGTCTTGCCGTCCTCATCTATAAACTCGACACGGGCTACCACTGGCTCCGCAATCAATTTTTGCAGTGCAACGCGTTCATTGTCACTTATGGCACGCAGGTTTCCAACCTGCGCTCCGCCAGTAAAAGTGTTCACAGATGCAAATGCATCAGGTCTTCCGCCTCCATGTGTCCGAAGCGCCTTCTCCGCACCAACAGCGACAGATTCAATACAATCCAGCGTATCGCGCGCGATTTCGTCTAACTCGTATTCAGTGGTGCTCTTGGATGAGCTCGGCATGGATTCAGCCATGAGAAAATCCCTTCATAATTACAAAAGGATAAACCATAGCATTCTCTTCCAGATATCGCAATTTTGGTGTCGCCCGTGCAAACCTAGGCTGATCCTGTAGCATCTACTTTCCAACCGCAAGTGTGAGATTTCGTTACCATTGACTGACAGCTCTTAGAGTCTTGATGCGGCTGGCCGTGAGGTCAGCCGCAAATTTTTCTCTCCCGTCAGAACAGGTTGAGCTGCGCCCCGCTCCAGCCGCTGCGCGCGGCCTCGTGGTCGAGCCATGCGGTCACGAAGGCAATCGCGCCGCCGTGATGCGCGACGGTGCCCTTGTCCATGAAGTGCGAGCGGTAGCCCGTTTCGGTGACGGGCAGCGGTGCTTTGTTCTGCGTGCGCAGCTCGATGTGATCGACCATGCCGAACGAGTCCGGTGTGTAGGTGATCTCGATCTGAACACCGCGCCATGTGATTGTGTGCTGTTCCATTGTCTTGCCCTCCGCCGTGGCAGAGCCGCCGCTTACGCGGCGACTCCTTCTTTGGTTTCGGTGGCAGTGGCTTGGAAGCCCGCCTGCGCCAAGGCTTCGGCGGACAAGCCGTGCAGGAAATCTGCTGCCTTCTGCGCATGCGCTGCGGCGGAAAAGATCGCCCGCTTGTCTTCCTTCAAGACCTTCAGCCAGCTCTGGATATAGGCGGCATGCTCGGTGCCGGGTTCCGGTGTCAGGCCAAGATCGGCACAAAGGAACGCTGCGCCCAGCTCGGCGACAAGTTCTTCCCGTGCGTAGCCTTCATCGCCCCAACGCTTGCGCCCGAATTCACGGTCGAGACGCTTGGGGTGCTTCGTCCAGTGAGTCAGTTCGTGCGCCAAGGTCGCATAGTAGGCCTCGGGGCTGCGGAAACACTCGAAAACAGGCATCTGAACATGATCGCTGCCGCCGCTGTAATAGGCTCGATTGCCGCCGTGCCAAACGTCTGCGCCTGTTGCCGCGAAAAACCTGTCGGCGTTCGCATCACGCTGCGCTGGATCGATGACGGGCTCGGGCTTGACGTAGTAGCGCTCGGGCAAGCCGTCGATCTGCTCGACGTTAAAGACGGTGTAGGCCTTCATAAACGGGATGGTGCGCTCTTCCTCCGAGCCGTTTTCCTGTTCCTCGGTCTTGGTGATGGTGTTGGCATAGACAACGGGGTTGCCGCGCTCGCCCTTCCTGACATGCGCGCCAAGCTCTTGCGCCTGGCGGTAGGTCATCCAGTACGGGGAGCAATAGCCCGACTCCATCGCCGCGCCCCACAGCATCAGCACATTGATTCCGTTGTAGGTCATACCATTATGGCGCAGGGGCTTCATCACGCGCCCATCCATGTTGCCAGCGCTCCACGGCTTCAGCCATGTGAGTTCGCCTTGCTCCAGATCGGCGATGATCTTGTCTGTGACTTTCTGGTAAACATCCTTTTTCATTGTCTTTTCTCCTTTTCATAGTCGGTTGCGCATGCAACCGGACTAGGCCCGCGCCAATGAGCGGGGGGAGACCGTCAAGACCGCAGACAGCGGAGGGGGATCACCCGTCCTGCACAAGCCAACGGCGCGGAAGGACGGGGAGACCGCTGGATGCGCCCGCAGCAAATGCGGAGGGCTTGGTCTTGACGGAGGACGGGGTCGCAGACCCCTAACCAAAAAAGGGAAAGTCAGCCCGCCAGGGCTGGCATCAGATCAGCGCAAGGGATGGAAGCCGTATGGCCGAGACCGCCGCAGGCGGGCTCGGTTCACGACAGCCCGGCCCGAAGGGGTGCGCCAAAAAAGGCTGTGATTGAGGGCAGATTCCTGATCTACTGTGCTTGGATTTACACAACGAACCCGGAATAACTAATGACGAAAGAACCCCTCCAAAAAACCACAGTCGGAATACTGGCCTACGGCTCTCTGATTTCCAACCCCGGAGCCGAGATTAAGAAAGCTCGGACTAACATCATCAACGACGTCATAACGCCCTTTCACATTGAATTTGCACGCAGCAGCAGCGGACGTGGCGGCGCACCGACTCTCGTGCCGGTCACAAGTGGTGGTTCACACGTCAAAGGCCAGGTCTTCGTGATGGATGTTTCAGAAGCTAAAGCGGCCGATATCCTCTACCGCCGTGAAATCGATGAGGTGGGCAATATGACGCGGAGCTATACGCGTCCAGACCCAGTGACTGACAAAAAAGTCTTGGTTGAGCGCCTGAGCAATTTCGCAGGTCTGGATGTTGTTCTTTATACGCAAATCGCTGCCACCATCACGCCCTTGACTGCGGAACATCTTGCCAAACTCGCCATCGCAAGTGTCGCCGAGGCCGATCCTGACCTCGATGGTATCAGCTACCTGATCGCTGCAAAGAAACACGGCATCGAGACCGCCTTGTCTCCAGCCTATGAAGCTGAAATCTTGAAAGAAACGAAGTCCAAGAGTTTGGATGAAGCGCTTGAGAAACTGTTAGCCAAGGCGACCAAGTAATTTTGTAGAAGTTTCACAAAACGCGCGGCTTTCGTCTCATCAGGCATGAGAAAAGGCCCCAGCGTTCGAATTGATCGCGGTGTACTACTCTTGGGGAAAGAATCCGTAGCGCCCCACACCTGGATTCCTTGTGAACACCGTGACTGGCGCTTCCTTCTCGACAAATTCCGGGGGGTGCTCATTCTCAATAATGATTACCTGATTAACTTTCGACATGCCTAGCAGATATCGATAAAACTTTTCTTTGAGATCAGAGCCCCGCAAATCGTCTGCATCTCCTTCCGGCTTCCAGTAGGCAAGCAAAGGAGAATCAAGAACGATGAAGCCGGGATGCGGAAGATCGCGGTCACGGCAAAACTGCATCAATCCGATGGTAAATGCCGCATGCGTAATGGCGCGTAGGCCTTTACCCGTGCTGCCGCGCTCCTTGCCGGAAATCTGAATGTCCTTCTTAGACTCATCAAAAAACACCCTTGAAGCATCGGGATAGTCCCAATCCTCAAGTATTTGCTGAATCTCTTGTGCAAATTCATCCAGTACGGATTTAGGTATCAGTGTTTTTGTCGTTTGCGATGATCCGTCATCGCTACCACCTTCTTCATCCAAATCCGCTCGGCGCTGCATGAGAGAGTTGAGGCGATCAATCTTATCGAGAGAAGATCTGACCGTACCAAGCTCTGTCATTAATTCATTATAGGATGCCCTTTCTTGAGAAACCGCTGGAGATGCAACCTCGCCGAGCTCGGTGTCAATCCTATCATACTTTGATTGAAGAGCTGGCACACTCTCACTCAATTGAGAAAGCTCCGCTTTCAGGGTCACTAACGTATCGTCAAGTTCGGCGCGCAACCTGCGAATCTTCTCAATTTCGGAATCGGCGGCCATGACGACGGCCTCTGTGTTGCCATCACATTCGCTTTCTAGATGTTGGTCGCCGGGATGAGCGCCGCATAGCGGACAAGGCTTGGCTTCCAGATGGACAAATAGCGTGCCTGATTCATGAATGGCCTGAAGCCTGTTCACATCGCTTTCATAGTGACGATCAAGAAGAGTAAAGCGGTCGACGAGCTCGGAGAGTTCAACCATTCTGGCTTTGGCGCGCTTAAGGTCTGTCGCAGCCTCGGCCCGGGAGCCCATAAGAGACGAAAACTCGCGTTGAACGGCGCTCAGGGCTTGCGTGCGCGCTTCAAGGGAGGCTTCCAGTTTCTCTTTCTGGTCGTTGAGTTCGCCCTCATCGACGCCGTCTTCATCCAGCTCATCTTGTAGCTCGCCGATCATTTGATCAAGAAGCTCGATCTTGCCGCCATCACGTTCCCGTCGAGCCGGGCTGTCATTAGTTGAAACGAGCGCCCGGTCATCACTGCCGGTGAGCATCAATTTGAAGGCAGCATACTCGGCTGTCGATGCCACCCACTGCCCCGAAAGGACAGGCGAGCTGCGCCGCTGAATTTCCTCCTCGGTAACGACGCAAAGACGCGCCAAATCACGGAAACTCAGTGATCGGGTCGCTCCTGCGGCGTTCTTACGCAGAACGCAACCTGCGTAGCCAATACGGTTTAGAAGTTCATAAGACAAAGTATCTGTGCGTGATGCCGCGTGCTTCCAGCGAACCGTGCGCGGTTCCTTAGAGGGTTGATCTTCATAAAGTATTTCGTCATAGGCACGGAAGTTCCCGCCCTCAACACTTCGATCCAGCGTCAATGGAGGGTGGTCGGCGCTTTCGATCACAAGGCGTGTGCGGTCATACCCGGCCCGCTCAGGGATATCGCGAACGGGCTTTTCCTGCCCGAGCATAAAATCGATGCTTTCGGCAATGAAAGATTTGCCGGTTTCCGATGCACCGCAGACCACATTCAAGCCGGGCTCGAATTTCAGCGCGGCCGGACTTCGATCAGGCCCAAAATAGGCCAAGTAGCGGATCATGAGATCACTCATTCAAAGAGGTCCTCCTGCACGCCAATATCAATGGGCTGAAATTCGGTTGTCCATGCCGAAAAGAAGCGCTTAACTAGAGCGCTCAACTCATCATCACCTAAAGGATCAAACGTTGTAGCAACCCATTCGGCACGCTCTCGAAGCCGATGGAGGTAAGGCGCCTTGAGATTGTCAATAAAGGCACCGGCGGTCTCTTCGGCGCGGTAGTGCATACCGCCCTCACTGAGAGCGCGGGAAGCAAGATTGCGGCTCATGAGCAGGCGCAAGCCTGCTTCAACCAGACCGCGCCTTACAAGAAGCTCGCCCGTTCTGAGCGGTAATGGGGGATGCAGGCTCGGCGGTCCATCGGCATCTTCTGAGTGAACAACCAGATAATCGTACTGGACAAGCCTGCTCAGGTCATGGGCGCGCGGATAAGAGGCGACGAGTACCGTCAGCGTACGGACGCCTGTTTCAAGTGCGCTGTTGAACGGCGATGGATAGGTCGCGCTCATGACTTCTTCACCCAGGTAAGCCGGTCTTCATTGGCCAGTTGATGACAGATTCCCTGCCGGTCTGCGACCGCAGATACTGCAAAGAGCGCGTTGCCGCCTACGCTGACTTGGCCGGCAGCGATCACGGCAGCTCTCAGGCGCGCCAGACCGTTGGGATGATCGTCATCGCAGATATCGATCACGCCGTGAAAGATATCATCTTGCAACGACGCAAAGGTCTCTGGTGGCGTCCGATCCCGGGCAAAATTTCGCAGCGATTCAGCACTGTAGAAGAGAACCCGCTGCCGGTCGTAGTGTCTTCCCAGCGTCTCGTCGAGGGCATCTGGCGCGGCAACTTCAGAGCCGAGGTGGTCGCCATAGGCGTCCAGAAGCTTGCGCAGATAGTTGCTCTCCTGCTCGGCGGGCTTAGATGGCGGTAAATCAGCCGGACCCTTTGGGGGTAGACCTCCGCCAAATCGCGGCGCGTGAAAAGGTGTCTTGCTGTGGGTCGCAATTAGATCAACAGCAGCAATATCTTCGAAAATCGAGAAATCAAACGCATTAAAATATGCAAGCAGGTCACCAGCTAGCGGAGCAACCAGACCCTTCTCAACTTTGGGAACGCAGTCTTTGTCCCAATGTACCCTGATCTCCTCCTTGAAACGCTTCGGGTCTTTTAGCAGCCGCCCAACGGAAATGCCGACGCCGTGCGGGCAAACAAAAACATGTTTTCGCGGCACGCGCTCCTTTTGATTGAAGGGCGGAGTTTTCTTAAAGGAGTGATAAATGAGCTTGGCAACTTCCCCGTAGATATCGCCAGGATAAAGTGCATGGTCATAATGCTTGCACTGAAAGCTGTCCCATGGGTCATCGAAATTCTTGTCAGATGTAAACGCTACAAGATCGAGCCCCATATCGCCAGAGCCGGAATATTTTTTCGCGTCATGGTAGGTTCCATCGTCTTTGTAGAACCAAAGCCATTCATGCGTGAACTGTTCCCAATCATCTGCGGAGAGAACTGGAAGCAAGCTGACGGGAGGGATCGGCAAACCATGCGACATTTGTGCCGCCGTCGGGACGATGTTCGCCAATTTGGGCTCAATGTTGCTAAGAACATCATTCATAGGTAAAGTTTCATATCACAAAACAGAAACAATTTCCAATAATCAAGGAATCACAGAATATATCTAAAGAAGTAGGTTGATAATTCATTTGTCATCACCGTCCTTGATCTCCAGTTCCGGTAGGCCGCGCACAATCTTCGTCGTTTCGAGGCTGACGGTGATTACGCGCTGGAACAGCTCCAACGGATAGGCAGGGTTGCCGACTGTTTCGTTGGCGTAGCGGTTTGCATCGTTCACGATGCCGCTGGCCTTGTCGGTCTTCACAACCTGCCGCTCCATCACCCATTCGAGAGCGGGCTTCCCGTTCACGACGTAGTCATAGGCTTCGAGCGGGATGCCCTGCATGGTGATGTTGGCGTTGTAGATGACAGTAGACTTGTCTTTCCCCCGCGCACTCCCGCCGAATTTCATCTTAGTCACGCGGTAGAAGGCTTCAGGGTCTTTGATCACCGCCGTCCGCAGGTCGCCCTGCTTAATCACAGCCGGGTAGGGATCAACGCTTTCATAGTTCACATGAAGCTCACCGAGAGTACGACCGGCCTGGCTAAACGCCCAGAAATCTTTGGACTTCTTAACGCACGGAATACGGGGCATTTGCTTCGAGAGATTATCAGCAAAGCGTTCGCGGTAGTCCTGAGAATGAAGAATTCCGTAAACATAATAGAATATGTCCTCGTCAGTAATTCCCTCATTAGGATACGCACTCTGGAATCGCGAAACCCCTTTCTTGGAAATAGCGGTTTTTTTCGAAACAGCCTCACCCGATGAAAATAGGCCGCCTTCATCCTCATCCGCGACACCCTCGAATAAATAAAGAGGGAAATTTTGACCATTGTAGTGGGTCTTGTACTCAGGTATTGCCCCAAGCATCAGAGCGGAAAAGTCCTTGGCTTCTCCAGTTCCAGTCACGCATATGACTCTATTCTCAACTGACGGCTCAGGAAAAATCTTCCCTAACTGCGCCTGCCTCTCATTTAAGTACTTGTTAAAGTACACATACTGCTTAGAAAACGGTCGATATTCGCTAACGCGAATTGAAGCTTCGGAGAAATCTAGTTTCCGCCCACGCAAAATTTCCTTCTTCAGGTTGTTGCTCCAACTGATCTTCTGGCTGTCAGATGAAACAAATCTGTCCAGTTCATTGGCTGGCCTATTTTCCAAGCTCCATCTATTAAGCTCATGATTGTAGAAGCCTATCATCCTTTCGATATTCGATTTCAGCTCGGATGATGAAGAGTTGAAGCACCATGAATCACGGGTAGTCATTACACCCAATGAATAGTTTTCAAATATCACCACATCTTCTGTTTTTGATTTGTCACCAATGGCGATAAGATGTGAAAAAGAAGAGTCTCTCTGACGAACCCAATCATTGTGTTCATTCGGAGTAATATCAACCCAGCCATCCACACTAGAAATACCACCAATACTGCCGAATCCTCTGATAATCTCTAACTTTTTCTTTTGGTCCAGATAGTTTCCAATATCATGAAAATGAATCTTCCCATGCTCTTTAGCGCTAGGATTCTTTACAAGAACACTGATGGCGATGGGTGCTCTGCTACCCGAGCCAAATATTTTCCCCCCTTCACGGCGAGATTGCTCACCGCTTGTTCGCTGATTTCCTCGTAGATGGAAGATGTATAGATCGCTAAATTCCTCAGCAAAACAAGCGCGCAAGCCGTCTGCCGCATTCCCATCGATCCAGCCCGCGTTCGTTACATATGCCATCACGCCAGCATCACCAATACGATCGGATGCCCACCGTATCGCGCGGATGTAGCTGTCGTATAACGCATTTTTCAGCGTTGCTTTTGATCTAGCTGCGTAGGTCTGCTTAATACGCTCATCCAAACAAGGATATGAAACATTTGCGTTATTGTCATTTTCACTTCCCTGACCGGACGAGTACGGTGGGTTCCCGACGATCACCCGGATATCCGTCGCCTTCTGCCGCTTCCGACGCTCGGAGTTGTCGGGCATGTAGTGCGAGATCAAATCCTCGCGCTCATACATCTGGAATGTATCAGTCAGGCAAATGCCCTCGAAAGGAACGTAATCGCCGCCCTGAAGGCCGTGGTAGACGGCCTCGATATTGATCGCGGCGATGTAGTAAGCCAAAAGCACAATCTCGTTGGCATGGATTTCATTGCGGAACTTGTTCTCCATTTCTTCGGGCTTGATAAGCCCTGATTGGAGGAGGCGTGTGATGAATGTCCCCGTGCCTGTGAAGGGATCGATGATGTGGACGCCTTCCGAGCCGAGGGTCTGTCCGAACTCTTCCTGCAAGACCTCGTTCACCGAGTGGATGATGAAGTCCACGATCTCGACTGGAGTGTAGACTATACCGAGCTTCTCTGTTGTGCGTGGGAAGGCCTTACGGAAAAACTTATCATATAGCTCGACGATTAGACGTTGCTTGGCTTGCGGATCGTCAATGCCCTTTGCGCGCATTTGCACGCTAGCGTAGAACTTTTCGAGGTCTTTAGATTCCTTGTCGAGGTTGGCCTCGTTAAGCACGTCCAGCACGCGCTGTATAGCCCGAGATACCGGGTTCTCACTTGTGAATTGGTGGCCTTCGAACAGCACCTCGAACACGGGACGCGTGATGATGTGCTGCGCCAACATTTCGATGGCGTCGGCTTCGGAGATGGTGTCGTTCAGGTCATCGCGAAGCTCGGCCAGAAACGCGTCAAACGCCTTGCGCGCCGCCGTGTCGGAGTCTTCCAGGATGCCCATGAGCCGCGTGATGTGGTTCTTCGCGATCTCGGCGATGTTGACCGCCCAGTCTTCCCAATAGTCCCGCGTCCCGCACTTTTTGACGATCTTCGCCATGATCGCACGTGAAAACTCGTCCACCGAGAAGTGCATTTCCGTTTGCTGCGGGGTGCTGTCACCGTCGCCCTTGCCCTCGGCACCGCCGCCGCTGCCTATCCCTGAGCCCGACTTCTTGGCGCGGGTTGGCAAGTCCTGCACTGTGGCGGTCACGGCGTCCAGTTCAGCGCTGCTCGCGCCCGTAATGCCGATGATCTCGATGTTGCTACTCACGTCCTGACCGAGCGAGGCTTTGTTGATTGTGGCGTCGAAACGGTCGTCGTGCGCGCGGAGTGCGTTCAGAATCTGCCAGACAACGCGGTACTTCTCGTTGTCGTTGAGAGCCTGTTCAGGCGGAACGCCTGCGGGTACGCCGACGGGCAGGATGACGTAGCCCATCTTCTTGCTTGGCGCGCGGCGCATGACGCGCCCCACGGACTGCACAACGTCTATCTGGCTCTTTCGCGGGTGCAGGAACATGATCGCGTCGAGCGCGGGAACATCGACACCTTCGGAAAGGCACCGCGCGTTGGTCAGGATGCGACAAACATCGTCGCCCGCGTCGGTCTTCAGCCAGTCGAGAAGAGCTCCACGCTGCTTCGCGTTGAACGTGCCGTCAACGTGTTCGATTTCGCAACGAAGCTGCCCTTCGGGGCTGTCGTCTTCTTCCTCAAAGAGCGAGTCTACGCCGAGGAATTCGTCCACCACGGCGGAGAATTCGTCACGGATCAGTTTCGAGCTGCGGATATCTCTGCAAAAAGCGAGCGCGCGGCGCATGGGATGCGGATCGGCCGCGACATCGACTTTCATGTCGGTCTTGGTAAGCGCTTTGTAACAACCGACAATTTTCGTTGCGTCATCGAGGACAAGCTCACTCGCGCCGTCGCCAAGTCGCTTCTGAACGGAAGAACTGACAAGACCTTCGTCCATCGCAAGGACGATGACCTTGTAGTCGGTCAGCAAGTTGTTCTGCACCGCCCACGAGAAACCGCGATAGAAGAGCGTTTTACCGAACAGGGACTCGTCGTCCATCGACGCGAGCACGGCGTCCACTTCCTCGGCTTTTGATTTCACGTTGTCGCCGAAGATGCGCGGTGTGGCGGTCATGTAGAGCCGCTTCTTCCCACGTATCACGTCGTTCGAGTGAACTTTGACGAAATTGGACTCGTCTTCGCCCGCGAGCGTTGCACCTGTGGTTCGATGCGCTTCATCGCAGATGATGAGGTCGAAGTCAGGAAGGCCGTGTTCATTCTGCGCGTCCGCGATCACCTGGATCGACTGGTACGTCGCAAAGACTACGTTCATCTTGTCCGCGAGCATCGTCGCGGCCTTGCTCGCGAGCTTTGCAGCGTCTGTAGTGGCAGGGAAAGCTAGATCGAGCACATCGATCTCAGCAACATCGTCGTTGTTCTGGCGGCGCTTGCCGACCTGCGTATCCGAGCAAACAGCGAAAGAGTGCAGCGGTGTTTCCGTGTCGGTCGTCCACTCGCGGACGGTCTGCGCCATGAGCGCAAGGGAAGGCACGAGATACAGGACAAGATTGCCTGCTCCCACCAACGCTTCTGCGATTTTCAGACTTGTGAAGGTCTTTCCTGTGCCGCAAGCCATTATGAGCTTGCCGCGATCCGCTTCCTCGAAACCCTTTCGAACGGCGGCGAGCGCTTCCTCTTGGTGCTTGCGGAGTTTCTTCTTGTCCGCAAGGACCACTTCGCCCTTAGCGGCGAACGTTTCCCATAGGATTGGGCTTTCCTGCAATTCGTTCAACCCAATGCGAATTGTAGGGATCACTTGGCCGCGCAGCATCGCCTCGGCGTTCTCGCTCCATGGCTTTTCCGTGGTATCGATAATCACGCGGCGCTTGAACGGTTCTTTACCAGATGCGGAAATGAAGCTGTCTATATCCTCCTTTCGGATACGATAGCTGGCATCGAAAAACTTACACTGAATGGCCGCAAATCCCTCCTCGTCCTTCAGCTTCGCGACGAGATCGATTCCCGTGTCACGACCATCCCAACCGCGAGCTTTTGCCCAATCCGCGTAGGACAGCACGCTTTCATACTGCTCAGCCTGAATGGGGTCATTACAGAGGAATGCTACCGCAAATCTCTCGAAATATGTTCCTTTGTCGCGCTCGGTTCTGGCCGCATCACGATAGGATCGAAGCAACGTAAGAAGCGTTTCGGATGTGATTTCGGCCTCGTTGGCGACAATATTTTCGGCGTGTTCGGTCACTGAGCACCTCGGATACTTTTCGCAAGCATAGCAGCCATGTAGTCGAGGCGCATGCGAGAATCGAACGATATCCACAACCCGCGGCCGTGAGAAGCTCCGCTTTGCGTTCGGGGCGGCGATCTACCCCCGAGAGTGATCCATCTTCGGCAAGATGGCGGCATCCAATCCGCGCAGGGTTGGTCAGGGTTCCAAGGGGCTCGAAGGCTCCGTGGTCGATGGGTTGGGTCCAGGGAAGGGTAGCGCGAATGCTCCCTTCCCTGGTCTCGATGAAGTCGTCTCCATGAAGTGGTCATGGGGGTATCGGGGGAGCAGGAACGCGCCCCTGATTGGTGATGCAACGGCCAGACGGTGCGAGTGGGTTTCAAGGGGCGCGATAGCCCCTGATCCTCCTGAAGGGATCGATGGGTGCAGGGAGAGCGAAGTCTCCCGCGAGTGATTGAACGGCGATACGTTCTGCTGGCTCCGGCATGGGTTCAATGCCCTGACGGAGCCACGGCCTGGGGGATGCAACGGGGGCGCGCAGCGGCCCCCTTGCCAAGATGGTTTTGTACTACAAAACACATCTTGCGGTTCCGCCTTACGGCTACCGTAGGTCTTTGTACTACAATGGTTTGTTGCGGCGCATCAAGCTGCGCCAACTCTACTTTGCAGCAACCTCAACTGACGCTGAGGATGCTGGCAAGACGGGGCTCAACCTTCGACCGCAGAAGCTCGATCAGCGCGGGATCGCCCCGCTCATACTCATCGGGGATGTGCAGGGTGATGATCCTGCTGTCGGCTGGCCGCTGCTTGTACTTTTTCCTGATGCGTTCGCGGTGGTGGGTCTCCATCGCGAAGATCAGGTCGGCACTGGCGACAAGCTCCTTGGTCAGCGGTCGCGGTGCTTCGGCATCCGTGCCCGCCGACAACGCCTCGATGCCAGGGTGATCCCTGAACACGTCCTCGGCGGTCGGGCTTCTGAGCTTGTTGGCGGTGCAGACGAACAGGACTTTCATGCGGGGATTATAGCCCATCATGCTGCGCAGCGGAATCCGCTTTCTCAGCCCTCGCCGATGTCGGCAACCCGCACCATCTCGATCTGATAATCGGGATACAGCGGGTCGGAATGCGATGTACCGAACATCCGGCCAACACCGCCATTGAAGGTCATGGAACCGCGAAGGGTGAGAGGGTCGTTTCCGATCCTGTACAAATGATGGAGCCGCGTCTCCATAACGGTGCGGGTCGCCATAATATAACGAGGCACGCGGCGACTTGATTCGCCAAAGGCCACCATGATTCCGCCAGCCTGCTCGGGCAGCCTACCATCAGCGAAGCTTTGGATAGCCGGATTGAGCGAAGAGTTTATCACAGATTCAGAAACCATCAGCGCATCGACCTTCTCCATCGGTTTCATTTCGATTTCAGCATATGCCATTTTCGAGGCCATTGGCCGTGGTGGCGGCGCTTTAAATTCGTAGCCGTCGAGAATAGTGATCTCCATCGCACCGTCTTTGGTTTCGGGTCGCTTGTCCGTGCTCGCCCATGCCTGATAGCGGCCTGCAAGCTCTGTGATATCCACAGGGCCGGGTAACTTATGTGAAAAGAAATGCGCCATCACCGCCGCGCTCTGCTCAATATCCGGCGGCGGGACGCTGCCAAGATAGCGGGCAATGGCATCGATAAAGTCGTTGGGCTGGCGTCGTTTTTCAACTAGAAACCGTGCGACACGTTTGCCGCCTGCTTCGAATTCCAGCGGGAACTTCGTCTTTCTCGTGATGTCGTCAGCCAGCGCCTGGTAGCTGATCTTCATCGCATCTCGATACTCGTGCAAGGCCGTGCGGAGCCGTTCCCGCTCCTCATCCGAATAGTGAACGTACCGCTCTGCCAAGGTGCCGTGTCCAAGTTGTGTCCAAGACGAATCCCGAATTCTCGTGTTCATAGGAGGCCAGCAAACCAACCACCGTCAACGAAAGGAGCTGACATCATGACACCCCAAGAACAGTACGCCAAGCAAGTTGGTCAGAACGGCGGCACCGTTCCGACCAACGGCATGGCCTACCAGCAGAAGGAGCGCATCGATGCTGCCGTGAACAGCGGCAAGCAAGGGAAGTGATGCGCTTGCGGACAAGGCGGCGAGCGCCGCCTTGTCCATCCCCTGAACCTCAAGTCTGACAAGGTGAGGAAGGACATGAACAACGGCCCGAACCCCAAACGCAGTTCCCCGACTGGTGCGCTACTGGTCGGCGTGTCCTTCTTCGCTCTCGCCGCGTACATGCCGCAAATCATGGGCGGCACGCCTGACGCAGCTGACGATCTCTACGCAGGCTTCTTTAAGTTCATTGGCGTCATCGCTGTCATGGGCGCGCTCGGCGGATACTACAAGGCCCTCCAACAGCGTGAAAAGCGCAAGGCTTCCGAACAGCCCTCTGGCATCTTCGGCGACGCTGCGTTTGCGACGCTGGAAGAGTGTGCGCAGGCAGGGATGCTCAATCCGCAAGGCCTGTATCTCGGCCTGCTCGATGATCAGCCCCTCTTCTATAGTGGCAGTGCGCATCTTCTGACCTGTGCGCCCGCGCGGCAAGGCAAGGGTATCGGCTTCGTCATCCCGAACCTGCTGCACTATCAGGGCTCGGTGATCGTGACCGATCCCAAGGGCGAACTCGCTGCCGTCACGGCGCAGCATCGCCGCCAGCGCCTCGGCCAGCGTGTCGTCGTGCTGAATCCCTGGGGGCTTCATGGCCTGCCGCAGGATCGCATCAATCCACTGCAAGGCTTGATCGATCTCGCCAGCGATCCGGCGCGTCATCGCGGGCTGACGGATGAGGTCAAGGCTATTGGTCTTCAACTCCTTGCGGAGCCCGAAGACAGCAAGAACTTTTTTTTCAGGGAAGGCTCGCGCGGCATCATCCGCCCCGTGACACTCTACCAGGCAATTCACGATCCTGCGCACTGCACGCTTCCCGAAATCTGGAGGATCATAGCGAACCCGAAACGGCTGGCCCGACTTGTCGATGCGATGTGCCGTTCCGACGCGCTCGGCGGACTTCTTGCCGATCTCGGCGATGATCTCGCCCACCAGATGGAAGATAACCCCGATCAGTTCGCGGACTTCCGGGCAGGCGCGGTGCAAGCGCTCGATATCTATGCACCAGGCGGATATCTAGCCGATGCCGTCAGCAACTCGGACGTATCGCTTGCCGATCTGAAGTCGGGCAACGTCAGTCTGTATCTGGCCTTCCCGCAGGACCGGATCGCCTCGCACGGTGCTGCCCTCGGCCTGATCGTAAACCAAGCCATTACGGTGGTCGCGCGGTCGAAGGAACGGGGAGAAGTGCTGTTCATGCTCGATGAGTTTGCCAATCTGGGCAAGCTCGCAGGCCTTGCGGAAAGTCTTACGGCGCTGCCTGGTCTGGGTGTGCGGGTCTGGATGATCGTGCAGGAGCTCGCTGAGCTGGTGCGCATCTACGGTCCGCATACGGCCAAGACGATCCAGTCGCAGGCCGAAGTACGGCAGTATTTCGCGGTGAATAGCAGTGAGCTTGCGCAATCCCTTTCGCGCGAGCTCGGCCAGAAGACCGTAAAAACCAAGAGTCACAATCTCGGGCGCTTCGACACCGATGAAATCGGCGAAAGCCTGGCCGAGTCCGGCCAGCCGCTCGTGCGGGCTGAAGAGATCATGCAACTGAATCGCAGGCAGCAACTGCTGCTGGTCAAGGGCGTGAAGCCGATCCTCGGGGGACGACTGCCATTCTGGTTCTTCGCGCCCTGGCGCGACTGGGCAGACGTCAACCCCGTGGAAGGCGATTTCCCGAACGTAAAGCCGCTGGTGCGGCTCAGCTACAGCGCCATGCGCGAGGAATGAGAGAGGGCAGAAACATGGGCAAGTTTGAGGTCAAGGTTCTCGGCGCCAAGCCGCCAAAGCGTTCTGACGGGCCGATCAAGCGGCTGCGTCGCCGCATTGGCGCAGGGGTCAAGGCTGTCTTGCTGCGCCCTCGAATGGTTGTTCTGGCGGGCGCTGCGGGCTTCATCTTGTTCATCGGCACGCCGCATGTCGGCTGGGACTACCAGTGCAGGCATCCGGTGCGGGGCTTTGGCACCTGCAATTCGGTTTCTTGGTGCGCTTACTACGGCATCCAGGGACGCCGCATCGAAAGGCCGGATTACGCCACGCGCTGCAAGCTCGTGACCTTCCTGCCTGTGGACTGGAACAAGCTTATCGAAGGGCGCTGGTGATGGCCGAGTACTTCTACACGCTCGATCTCGGGTCGATCTACGGGGCGAAGTTGGAGCGGCTAGCGGCATTCACCTCGCATGATGACCGCGAAGCCTTTGCAGCGATGCTTCTCGCCCGCGCAATCGATGAAATGGAAACGTGGATGCATGCGGAACTTTACGCCGCGTTTGAGGAAGACATCACGGCGCTCCGAGAAAAGTACAAGATCAGAAACGAAACTCACCTTAAAAATAGGAAAATCGAAAATGAAACGAGTGAAGTCGATGACGGCATACCCTTCTGAAACCCGCAGAATTTGCGGGATTTCAGAGAATTATGGTAAAATAAAGATGGGTATTGAGAAATACCCGTCTCCGAAATGAGGAGATGACTATGAAAGATGAATTCAAAAACTCGGAGCGTGGAAACGTTCTCGACAACGCGACTACGGACCCGAAATCGACACTTACTATTGACGCCGAGAAGTACCAGGCATTTCTTGACGGATCGGACATGACCGAGGCGCAGAAAGAAGAGTTTCTGCAAGCCCTCTGGTCGATCATCGTGTCCTTTGTCGAACTGGGCTTCGGGGTTCATCCGTTGCAAGAAGTCTGTGGAAAACCTACGGCGCTCGGCGGTGAGGGTGCAAAAGATGCCTTCGATGGGGTATGCTCGAATAAATCCAGAACAGAAGAAGAGGACAACGGATTCAAGCCCTGAAGGCTGATCGGAGGCGCGATGCACAATTTTGAAGACAAAGATCAGGGGATTACGAAGGCGGTCATATACTGCCGCGTGTCGAGTGCGAAGCAAACAGTGCGCGGCGACGGCCTCGGCTCGCAGGAAACCCGCTGCCGCGAGTTTGCCAAATACAAGGGCTATGAGGTCGTAGAGGTCTTCCGCGACGATAGCTCCGGCGGGCTGACGACTCGCCCCGGCATGCAAGCCATGCTGAGCTATCTGAGATCGCAGCGCAAAGAAGACCATGCGGTCATTATTGATGACATCAGCCGCCTGGCGCGCGGATTGATGGCGCATTTCGAGTTGCGGGTGCAGATCAGCGAAGTGGGCGGCGTGCTGGTCAGCCCGTCGATTGAGTTTGGCGAGGATTCGGACTCCCAGCTTGTCGAAAACCTGCTGGCATCCGTCTCGCAGCATCAGCGCCAGAAGAACGGCGAGCAAACCGTGAACCGCATGCGGGCACGGGTACAGAATGGATATTGGGTTTTTCAGGCTCCGGTCGGCTATCGCTATGAGCGAGTAAGCGGCCACGGCAAGCTGCTGGTGCGTGATGAGCCCAACGCGTCCGTGCTTCAAGAAGCGCTCGAAGGCTATGCTTCGGGGCGATTCGAGACGCAGGTTGAAGTGAAGCGTTTCCTGGAGCGGCAACCGTCCTTCCCGAAGGACTTGCCGAACGGCGAAATCCGCAACCAACGCGTCTATGATATGCTGACGCGCCCTGTCTATGCGGGCTATGTCGAGGCCCCGAACTGGAACGTGTCGCTGCGCAAGGGGCATCACGAAGGTCTGGTCAGCTTTGCCACCTTCGAGAAGACTCAGGCGCGCCTGAAGGGCACGGCCAAGGCTCCCGCCCGCAAGGATATCAATGCAGACTTCCCGCTACGCGGGTTCATCTTGTGCGATGATTGCAGCAAACCGCTCACGGCTTGCTGGTCGCAGGGGAAAAACCAGAAGTATCCCTACTATCTATGCCCCACGAAGGGCTGCGAAAGTTACCGGAAGTCTATCAGGCGCGAAGAGCTGGAAGGCGAATTCGAAGATGTACTGAAGCGCATGGAGCCTTCACACGGGCTTTTTGCGCTGGTGAAGGCGATGTTCCGCGACGCTTGGGACATGCGCCTTGCGCAGGCTTCCGAGGCCAAGCGGACGCTGAAGGCGCAGATCGGAACGCTCGAAAAACAAATCGATCAGCTCCTTGATCGCATCGTCGATGCAAGCAGCGACTCCGTGGTCTCGGCCTATGAGAAGCGGGTCGCCAAGCTGGAGCGCGAGAAGCTTCTGGCGCAAGAACAGCTCTCCAAAACGGGCGTACCCAAGTACACCCTGGAGGAGTCGTTCGAACACGCCATGCTGTTTCTGGCAAGTCCTTGGAAAATATGGAATAATGCCGACTATGCGCTCAAGAAAACCGTCCTGAGACTGGCCTTTGCAGAGCCTTTGCCCTACCGCCGGAATCAAGGACTTCGAACACCAAATTTAGCCTTACCTTTCAAGGTCTTAGGCCAAATTTGCGGCAACAAATGTGAGATGGCGCGCCCGAAGAGATTCGAACTCCTGACCCCCAGATTCGTAGTCTGGTGCTCTATCCAGCTGAGCTACGGGCGCGCAATGGCGCCGATCTAACGCCCCGTGCGGCGCAATGCAAGGGGCAATTGGCCGGAAATGGGGGGAAACCCCCGCCCCTTTGGGTCAGGGCTGGTCAGGGCGCGGCGAGGGTAGAATGGCCTCGACCGCCATGCCCGGCGGGCGGGCGTCATGGCCCTCGAGCAGCAGATCGGCCATCGCTTCGGCCAGTTTCGGGGCCATGCCGAAGCCGGTCTTGAAGCCGCCATTGAGCACGAAATGCCCCGCGCGCCCCGGCCACGGCCCCAGCACCGGCAGGCGAGAGCGCGCGCGCGGGCGCAAGCCGGCCCAGCGCTCGAGCACCGTCGCGCCTTGCAGCGCCGGGCACAGCGCGCTTGCGTGGGCGATCACGGCATCGAGCTGCGAGTCGGTGGCGGCGGGGTCGTCGAATTCCCGCTCGGACGTCGAGCCCAGCGCCAGCGTGCCATCGGCATGCGGCACCAGATGCAGCCCCGGCGCGTAGATTTGTGGTGCGTCGTGCCAGTCGGCGGCCAGTAGTGCGGCCTGCCCCTTGACCGGCCCGCCCGCCTGCACGCCCAGCGCCGCGCCCAGATCGGCCAGCCCGGAAACGCCATTGGCCCAGACCACCTGCCGAACGTTGGGCGGCGGGGTGGTGCCCTTCTCCACCGCCACCCCCAGCGCCGCCAGCGCCGCCATGAGCGCCGCCAGCGCCCGTCGCGGCGCCAGCCGCGCGCTCAACGTATCAAATGCCACCAGTCCGGTGTGGCTTTCCAGCGCCAGACCAGGCGCATCGCGCGCCGGCAGCACGCGCCATTCGGCCCGCCCCTGCCACAGTTGCGCCGCTGCCTTTGCCTGCGCCCTCGCGCGCACCACCGCTTTTTCGTCGGCAAGCGGCTGCACCCTTCCCAGTCGTGCATAGCCGGGCTCAACCCCGCCGGTTGACGCCACATCGGCCCAGAACTCCCTTGAGGCAAGCAGGCTTTCGAGCTGGAACTGCTTCATGGCGTTCCAGCCCTCGGGCGCATGCGGGGCCAGCGCCCCGACCAGCCCGCCCGACGCCCCCGCGCCGGGTTTTTCGGCCTCGATCACAACCACCGCCGCGCCGCGCCGGGCCAGGGTAAAGGCCGCGCTCAGCCCCAGAATGCCCGCCCCCATCACCGCGATGCCGGCCATTGCCTTTCCCCCCTCTGCGCTTCATGGTCCGGCCCGCCATAACCGAGACACCCCGCATGAGCCAGAGCGCCGCCATAAGCTGGACGGGGAACGACACCCCGCAAAGCATCCGTTTCAACGATGCCTATTACAACCCCGAGGCCGGGCTCGGCGAGGCGCGGCATGTGTTTCTTGGCGGCAACGACCTGCCGGCGCGGCTGCGCGCGGGCTTTCATGTTGCCGAGCTGGGCTTCGGCACCGGGCTGAACCTGCTGGCGCTGGCCGATGTCTGGGAAGGGCCGGGCACGCTGCGCTTCACCTCGTTCGAGGCCTTTCCGCTGGCGCCCGCTGACATGGCGCGCGCGCTGGCGCCCTTTGCGGGCGCGCTGCGCGCGGGGCTGATCGAGGCGCTGCTGGCGAGTTGGGCGCGCGCCGAGGGGCCGCTGCGCCTTCTGTCGCTGCCCGGCATCGAAGCCAAAGTGCATATCGGCGATGCGCGAGAGACGCTGCCGCGCTGGCCGGGCCGCGCCGATGCCTGGTTCCTCGACGGCTTCGCGCCCGCGCGCAACCCGCAGATGTGGGAAGCCACGCTGATGGCCGAAATCGCCGCCCATACCGCGCCCGGCGGCAGCTTCGCCAGCTTCACCGCCGCCGGCCATGTGCGCCGGGCGCTGGCCGAGGCGGGCTTTGCCGTCACCCGCCTTCCCGGCTTTGGCCGCAAGCGCCACATGAGCGCCGGCCGGCTGGAGCAGACGCCGTGAAGGCGCAGAATTACCGCGCCGGTGTCATCCTGATGGCGGGCGCCATGTTCATCTTCGCCGTGCAGGACGCAATCTCGCGCCATCTGGCGTCGGAATACAATGTGCTCATGGTAATCATGGTGCGCTACTGGTTCTTCGCCGCCTTCGTTATCGCGCTGGCGGCGCGCAAGGCCGGCGGCATCCGCGCCGCCGCGCGCACCAACCGCCCGTTCATGCAGGCCGGGCGCGGGGTGCTGCTGGCCGCTGAGGTTTGCGTAATGGTGCTGGCCTTCGTGCTGCTGGGCCTGATCGAGGCGCATGCCGTCTTTGCCGTCTATCCGCTTTTGATCGCCGCGCTTTCCGGCCCGCTTCTGGGCGAGCGCGTGGGCTGGCGGCGCTGGGTGGCCATTGGCATCGGCTTTCTGGGAGTTCTGATCATCCTTCAGCCCGGATTCGGCGTTTTCCGGCCCGAGGCGCTGGTGGCGCTGCTGGCGGCACTGATGTTCGCGCTGTACGGGCTGATGACTCGCCATGTCGCGCGCGATGACAGCGCCGCGGTCAGCTTCTTCTGGACGGGTGTGGCGGGGGCGGCTTTCACTACGCTGGCCGGAATCTGGTTCTGGCGACCACTGGCCCCGACCGACTGGGGCTGGATGGCCATTGTGTGCCTGACCGCCGCCGTCAGCCACTACCTTCTGATCCGCGCCTATGAAGTGGCCGAGGCCAGCGCCATCCAGCCCTTCGCCTATCTTCAGCTGGTGTTCGTCAGCATCATAGGCATCGGCATTCTGGGCGAGACGCTGCGGCCGAATGTCGCGCTGGGCACCATCATCGTGGTGCTGGCCGGGCTGTTCACGCTCTGGCGCACGCGCAAGGTGGAAACTGGCGGAGGCTGATCAAGTCACTGGGATGGGCCGATTGCCCATCCCGCCGACATGGATCAGCGCGCGCAGCTTGCCTCAGCGGCCTGGCCATAGGCGCGGTAGCGTTGCCAGAACTCGGAATCGCCGGGCGCGCGCGACATGCGGATGTCCTGCGCCTGCTGCGGGTCGCGGAAGAAGCGCGCGGCGCGGCGCTGTTCGGCGCGCGTCAGGTGCTGGCGAGCAACCTGGTCGATGCAGCGGCACAGCGCGCGATTGGCGCCGGGCCTGTCCGAGCGGTTGCAGGCATTCTCGATCGGGCCGGCCAGCGCCGGGGCGGCCATCATCAGCAGCGCAGCGGCTGCGGCAATCAGGGGGATTTTCATTTCTGCCTCTGTCCTCGGTTCAGGGGGCTTGCGGGGGGTTCTCGCCCCTCTTCATACCCTCACATTATCCAGATCTGCTTACCGAAAATGCGCCGATTCGGCAATCGCTACGGTTAGCCAGCGGATAGGTTTCGCGCGCCATATATGGGTCTCGCCGGCCATTGCGGTGGCGACAGGCTCTGCTACTCTCGCCCCGCTCCAGCTTTTCGGGAGAGGCCCATGTCGGACTGGGATTACATCATCGTCGGCGCCGGCCCCCCCCCCCCCCCCCATGACAACCCCTTGAGCGACCCCCAACCCGCTCGGATCATCGAGGCCGGCCGGCCGGCCAAAAAACTGTGGGTGCATGTGCCCATCGGCTATCTGTATTGCATCGGTAATCCGCGCACCGACTGGTGCTTTCGCACGCGCGACGAGCCTGGCCTGGGCGGGCGGTCATTGATCTATCCGCGCGGCAAGGTGCTGGGCGGGTGCTCTTCGATTAACGGCATGATCTACATGCGCGGCCAGGCCGCCGATTACGATCACTGGCTCCAGATGGGGCTGACGGGCTGGGGCTGGGATGATGTGCTGCCGCTCTTCACGCGTCACGAGGATTACGCCGCCGGGGCCGCCGACCCGGCTCTGCACGGCACGGGCGGCGAATGGCGGGTGGAAAACCAGCGCCTGCGCTGGGACATTCTCGACGCCTGGGCCGAGGCCGCGCAGCAAAGCGGTATCCCGGCCAGCAATGATTTCAACACCGGCGACAATGAGGGCGTGGGATATTTCAAGGTCAATCAGCGCGCCGGCTGGCGCT
Source organism: Pararhodobacter sp. (assembly GCA_020832665.1). Classification (GTDB taxonomy): domain Bacteria; phylum Pseudomonadota; class Alphaproteobacteria; order Rhodobacterales; family Rhodobacteraceae; genus Pararhodobacter. The sequence goes on from JAFIEG010000018.1 coordinate 43,848, forward strand.
GGAATTCGGCGCGCGCCTTTCTCAACCCGGTGAAGCACCGCGACAACCTGAAGATCGAGACCCACGCCCAGGTGATGGGGCTGAGTTTCGAGGGCGCGCGCTGCACCGGCGTGCGCTACCGCAAGGGCGGCACCGAGCATGCGGCGCGCGCGGGGGGTGAGGTGGTGCTTTGCGCCGGGGCCATCGGCTCGCCGCAGTTGCTGCAGCTTGCCGGTATCGGGCCGGGTGGTTTCCTGCAGTCAATGGGCATCGAGGTGCGGCGCGATTGCGACACGGGCGAAAACCTGCAGGACCATCTGCAACTGCGCATGGCGTTTCGCGTCGAGGGGGCGAAGACGTTAAACACCATGTCGGCATCCATGCTCGGCAAGGCGCGTATCGGGCTGGAATATGTGCTCAGGCGCTCGGGGCCGATGTCGATGGCGCCCAGCCAGCTTGGCGCCTTTGCCCGCTCAAGCCCCGATATCGATCGCGCCGATCTGGAATACCATGTCCAGCCGCTGAGCCTGCCCGCCTTTGGCCAGCCGCTCGACCCGTTCCCGGCAATCACCGCCTCGGTTTGCCAATTGCGCCCGGAAAGCCGAGGCCATGTGCGCCTTGCCACGCCCGACCCGCTGCAAGCGCCCGAGATCGCGCCCAATTACCTGTCGGCCCCGGCCGACCGGCTGGTGGCGGCACGCGCCATCCGGCTGACCCGGCGCATCATGGAAGCACCGGCGCTGGCGCAATACCAGCCGCAGGAGTTCCGCCCCGGCGCGCAAGCGCAGAGCGACGAGGAACTGGCAATCGCCGCCGGGCAGATCGGCACCACCATCTTTCATCCGGTGGGCACCTGCCGCATGGGCACGGATGCGCGCGCCGTTGTGGGCGCCGATCTGTGCGTGCAGGGGGTGGAGGGGCTGCGCGTGGCGGATGCCTCGGTGATGCCCACCATCACCAGCGGCAACACCAACGCGCCAACACTGATGATCGCCGAGAAATGCGCGGCGATGATGCTGGCGCGCTGACGCCCGGCCAAAAGCGGGCGCCACACCGGTCGGAACCCCTTTGCTTCATCTTGCCAGGAAACACGCCGGGGGGAGTCCGCGCAGCGGACCGGGGGGGCAGCGCCCCCCGAACCACGCCCCCGGAGCTGCCTCGGCGGCCTGGTGCAAGCACACGCCTTGATGGCGCGAGAACTCGCTCAGACCGCGTAGCGCAGAATCGCGGCCAGCGATTCCTGCTGCGGGATGTCGTCGCGGCGCACCGCCAGCACCCGACCGCCCGAGACCAGCACGCGGCCGGCGATCTCGTCGACCACGCCATAGCTGGCGGCGCTTTCCTTGTCGCTGAAGGTTACTTCGCCATTGTCGTCGACGGTGCCGGGCATCACCTCGTCGATATCCACCAGCAGCGTGTCCACCGCGCCAAAGGTGGCGGCACGAGCGGCGCGGGCGACCTGGGTAGTGGCGCGGCCCTCGTTCTCGCGCGCCGAGAACAGCGCGTGCACCTCTTCCAGCGCCTTTTCGTGCAGCCCGTCCAGGATCGGGCGCGCCTGTTCGGCCAGATCGGTGGGGGTGATGCGAACCGGGCTGGTGCGGATGCCCTCTTCGGCCAGCCCCTCATGGCTGCACACCGAGCGGAAGATTGACCAAAGCGGCTCGGCCGCAGCAATGATCAGCGGTTCGGAACGCCCCGAAAGCACCGGGCGCAGCGCCGCATCGACCTTGCGCGCGTAGGCGCGCAAGAGCACGTTCTGCCCTTCCGAGCCACCCTTGCGGTTGGAATAGTTGCGCGAGTTCACATTCGCCGTGCCCACGGCCGAGGCCGCATCCTTGGGCATGCCGGGAATGCGCACCACCTGCGCCGGCAGATCGGCAAAGACCTCGATCAGGCGGATTTCGTTTTCCGCCAGCGCCAGCACGAAGGCGTGCTGCTGCACCGAGACCGCGCGCAGGATCGGCTTGATGTGGAAGCGGTCGGAAACCTGCACAATGGCCTTCAGATGGTTGGGCAGGCGAAAGGCGCGCAGGCTGTCGGGGGTGACGAAGACGGCCAGCGAATTGGCCTGATGCGCCCAGAAATCATCGTCATCCATGAGATCGCCGACCTGTTCGGAAATCGGCCAGATGCTGCGCTTGGGCGTGCCCGCCGCCTCGAGCTGCGCCTCGGCCTCTTTCAGCAGGTTGCCCAATTCGGTGCGCGCCTGGCCGATATTCTGGGTCTCGGGCGTGGTCGGCAGGTAGAAGGACACCATCGCCTCGCCGCGCGCGGCGACCAGCTTTTTCAGCTCGGGCATGGTGGGGATATCGACATACAGCATGGCTACTCCTGACAGAATGGTTTGCCCGTGGCGTAGAGAGACAGCGCCACCGGCGCAACCGCTAATCGCCGCGCCGCGCGGGGAACCGCCCGTGCCTGCCATGCAAGGCGACTTACGAAATCTGTTTGATCGGTTTCGAAGCCTTGTCTTGTATGCCCGACCGTGCCGTCAGGCGGTCGGTTTGCGCTGGATGATGCCGGTGACGGCGGCGGCGGCGAGCGCGACGACGATCCAGCCGGCGATGGACAGCACCCAGCGCCCCCACCAGGCGGTAACGCCCCACCACCCGCGCGCGGTCGAGGGCGCCCAGGCATCGCTCTGGCCCAGATGCAGGATCGGCACGACCACGTCGAAACCCCAGGCGTAGCGGTTGAAGCTTTCCCAATCCTGCCCCAGTGCGCCCGGGGCGGTCCAGTATCGCGCCGGGTGCGGGCTGTGGGCGAGTGCCTGCCAGCCGGGCGAGGTGAGCACCACATCGGAATTGGGCACCATCGCGCCCGAGCGCCAGGCCATCTGGGCCAGAGACACGGCCAGGAACAGCAACACCGCCAGCGCCATCAGGCTGCGAAAGGGCTTGTAGCCATAGCCGATGACAATGCGCTGCACGATGTCCCACACCCACCGCACCGAATTGGCCAGATACACCCCCGCACGGCGTAGCGGGGCAAGCCGCCCCTGTGGCACCTGCGCCAGCGCACGGCGGCGGATGTGAAAGCGGATCAGCCTTCCCTGCTCGACCAGCACATCGCGCGCCGCACGCTCATGCCCCATTTCGCGCAAGACCTTCGCCAACTGGGCATAGGGCTGGGGGTGGAATTCCCCTTTCCACACCGTCCCGCGCGCCAGCCAGTCCAGCCGCTGCCTACTGTCGGTAAAGGCGCCGGAAATCCGCTCATAGGTGAAGCCGTCAAGAACCAGTCTGCCGCCTTGCGGCCAGCTTTCCATATCATCCACCAGATCCCCAACACGGGCGGAACTCAAGTTCACCACCCCCGCTTCCACCACCACTCCACGCCAGAGTAAACCCTCGGACACCCTCGCGCTTTGGGCGTTGAGGGCAAGGCCACTCAGCCTATTCGCGTCTTCCTTCGCTGCCTTGAACTTGCCACCCGTGCAGTCCAATTGTCCGTCGATCCGCGCGCCAGACAGGTTGACCGCACCCTCGGTTGCGAAACCGTCGCGCAGGAACACACTGCCTGTCACTCGCGCGCTATGGGCGCTAAGGGCAAGACCAATCAGGTTGCCACGTTCGTCCTTCGCCGCCTTGAAGTTGCCGCCGTCACAGGCTAACTGCCCGCCGATAGTGGCACTGGACAGGCTGACCTCACCCTCGGAGTTGAAGCCGTCGTTCAGGAACACACCGCCCTTCACCCGCGCGCCCTCGGCGTTCAGGGCGGGGCCGGTGCGCCTGCCCTGTTCTCCCTTCGCTGCCTTGAAACTGCCGCCGTCACAGGCAAGTTGCCCGCCGATGGTCGCGTGGGTCAGGTAGACCTCGCCCTCGGCTTCGAAGCCGTCGCGCAGAAACACACTGCCAGTTGCTTGCATACCCATGGCCAAGAGGCCGGGAAGGGCACTGCCATCGAGCAAGAAAAGATCGAACCGGGTTTGCTGGGCGTTCACCGGATATTCGAAGCGGCAGCGGAACAAACCGGTTTCCCCCCGCGCCGTAGCGAAGGACAGGTCCAGCGCGCCGGTCACATAGGCTCCTGCCAGCCTTACCCCATGCTCGTGCACGCGGCAGGAATCACAGCCGCCAAGGATCAGGTAGCGCAGCAATTCGGCGCGAATGGTGCGTTTGGGGTCCGGCCCTTCGGGGCGCTTTCCGTCGCCCAGCACACAGGGCTCGCCCGCCTTGCAGGCGGCGATCAGTTTCCGCTCCGGCTCTGTCGGTTCAAGCCGTTCGATATCCGCCCAGTGCCGTGCCGTCATGCCCCGCCCCCGCGTGGCGCCTTGTCCTTGTCGCGACTGATCACCTGCCCTCCGCCTTGCCCGGTCAAGGGCGACTATTGCAGATCGACCATGCCGGGTGAAGCGTGAAGCCGGGCCGCGCTGCCTGCCATGCAAGGCGTCAATCCCGCGGCCGTGGGCATGAAGGGAAAATACCCGCAGCCGTGAAAAAATTGGTGAAAATTTCATCGCACATGCTGTAACGTCCCGACGAGCGCGGATTCGCGTTCGAATGTTCAACGCCGGGCGCGGGGAAAGGGCGGCAAGGGCCATGCCGGAAGACAGGAACAGGGCGGTCTCGATCGGCGCCGATCTGCGCGCCCTGCGCCGCGCGCGCAAGCTTACCCTGCAGGCAGTGGCCAGCCGGCTGGGCCGTTCGCTGGGCTGGCTCAGCCAGGTCGAGCGCGACATTTCCTCGCCCTCGATCACCGAGCTGCGCCGCTTCGCCGGGCTATACGGCGTGCCGCTGTCGCTCTTTTTCGGCACCGCCAAGGCCCCCGCCGAAGAGGCCGGGCGCGTGGTGCGCCAGGGCGCGCGGCGGGTGATCTCGGACCCGGGCACCGGTTTGCATGAAGAGCTGCTCTCGCCCGATCTGGGCGATGATTTCGAGGTGGTGCGCTCGACCTTCGCGCCGCGCGCCGCGCTGCGCGAGGCCTTTCGCCGCGCCACCACCGAGATCGTCTATCTGGTTTCGGGGCGGCTGATAATTTGGCTGGACGGCGAGCGCTTCGAGATCGCCGCCGGTGACAGTTTCCGCATTCGCGGCGAAAGCACCCGCTGGGAAAACCCCGATGACACGCCGGCGGTGGCCATATGGGCGATCTCGCCGCCGATCTACTGAAAGGAACACGCGATGGCCGAGGCAGAGAATGACAGACCGGGCGGCGCCGGCGATGTGAGCAATGTTCCCGGCTCGGCGCGGGTGGTGATCATCGGCGGCGGCGTGGTGGGCTGCTCGGTTGCCTTGCATCTGACGAAGCTGGGCTGGCGCGACGTTGTGCTGCTGGAGCGCAAGAGGCTGACCTCTGGCACGACATGGCACGCTGCCGGGCTCATCGGGCAGTTGCGCGCGACCGACAACATGACAAGGCTGGCGCGCTATTCGGCCGAGCTTTATGCCTCGCTCGAGGCCGAGACGGGCATCGCCACGGGGTTTCGCCAGACCGGCTCGATCAGCGTGGCGCTGAGCGCCGAGCGCCATGAGGAGTTGTTGCGCCAGGCCTCGATGGCGCGCGCCTTTGGCGTGCCGGTCGAGCCGCTGTCGCCCGAAGAGGTGGCGGCGCGTTATCCGCATGTGAATCTCGATGGGGTTGTCGGCGGGGTCTGGCTGCCCACCGACGGGCAGGGCGATCCGGGCAATATCGCGCTGGCCATGGCCAAGGGCGCGCGCCAGCGCGGCGCCTTGATCTTCGAGAACACCCGCGTGAGCGCCATCAGGCGCGAGGGCGCAAGGGTGACCGGGGTGGAGTGGCATTCCGGCGCCGAGCGCGGACATATCGCCTGCGAGGCGGTGGCCAATTGCGCCGGCATGTGGGGGCGCGAGATTGGCCTCATGGCAGGCGTTCAGGTGCCCTTGCAGGCCTGCGAGCATTTCTACATCGTCACCGAGCCGATTGCCGAGCTGGGGCAGTTGCCGGTGCTGCGCGTGCCCGAGGAATGCGCCTATTACAAGGAAGATGCCGGCAAGCTGATGCTGGGCGCGTTCGAGCCGCGCGCCAAGCCCTGGGGCATGGCGGGCATTCCCGAGGATTTCGAGTTCGACGAGTTGCCCCCCGATTTCGACCATTTCGAGCCGATTCTGGAGGCAGCAACGTATCGGATGCCGATGCTGGGAGAGGCCGGCATTCACACCTTCTTCAACGGCCCCGAGAGCTTTACCCCCGATACCGCCTATCATCTGGGCCTGGCGCCGGGCACCGAGAATGTCTGGGTGGCGGCCGGGTTCAACTCGATCGGCATCCAGTCGGCCGGCGGGGCCGGCATGGCGCTGGCGCAATGGATGGAGGATGGCGCGCGCCCCTTCGATCTGGGTGATGTCGACATCGCGCGCATGCAGCCCTTTCAGAACAACCGCCGCTATCTGCGCGAGCGCGCCACCGAGGCGCTGGGCCTGCTTTACGCCGATCATTTCCCCTACCGGCAGAAGGAAACGGCGCGCGGGGTGCGCCGATCGCCGCTGCATCATCTGCTCATCGAGCGTGGCGCGGTGATGGGCGAGCTGGCCGGCTGGGAGCGCGCCAACTGGTTCGCCGCGCCGGGGCAGGCACGCGAATACCGCTACAGCTGGGGCCGGCAGAACTGGTTTGACAACGCCGCCGCCGAGGTCGCCGCCCTTCGCAACGGTGTGGGCCTTTACGACATGTCGAGCTTCGGCAAGATCAGGGTGGAAGGGCCCGATGCCGAGGCTTTCCTCAACCGCGTCTGCGGCAATGATGTGGCGGTGGCGCCGGGGCGGTTGGTCTATACCCAGTTTCTCAATGCGCGCGGCGGGATCGAGGCCGATGTCACCGTCACCCGCCTTTCGGAAACCGCCTATCTGGTGGTCACCCCCGCCGCCACGCGCCGCGCCGATCAGGACTGGCTGGAGTGCCATCGTGGCGATGAACGGGTGGCGATTGTCGATGTCACGCCGGGCGAGGCGGTGCTGGCGGTGATGGGCCCGCGCGCGCGCGAGGTGCTGGGCGCGGCCAGCCCTGATGATTTCTCTGCGCAGGGCTTTCCGTTCGGCACCGCGCGCGAGATCGAGCTGGGCCTCGGCCTGGCGCGGGCGCACCGGGTTTCCTATGTGGGCGAGTTGGGCTGGGAGATCTATGTCAGCGCCGACATGGCCGTGCATGCATTCGAGACGCTGATCGAGGCGGGCGACGCGCATGGGCTGAAACTGTGCGGGCTGCACGCGATGGATTGCTGCCGCATCGAGAAGGCGTTTCGCCATTTCGGGCATGACATCACCTGCGAGGATCACGTGATCGATGCGGGGCTCGGCTTTGCCGTCAAGACCGGCAAGGGCGAATTCATCGGACGCGAGGCGGTGCTGCGCCGGCGCGAGAGCGGGCCCGAGCGGCGGCTGGTGCAGTTCCTGCTGAATGATCCCGATCCGATGCTGTATCACAACGAGCCGATCCTGCGCGACGGCCAAGTGGTGGGGCATCTTTCATCGGGGGCCTATGGCCATCATCTGGGCGGCGCCGTGGGGCTGGGCTATGTGCCCTGCGCGGGTGAGGCGCTGGCATCGCTTCTGGCCTCGGACTGGCAGATCGAGGTGGCGGGGCGGCGCGTGCCCGCCACGGCTTCGCTCAAGCCGCTATATGACCCGGCGGGGGAACGGATGCGCGGCTGAGAGTTGCCTGTAGGGTGGGCAATATGCCCACCCCGGAATCGACACTGGCCCAAACGGCTGAGGTGGGCAAGGATTGCCCACCCTACGGACTTTGCGGGCCTCAGAAGCTGCCGAAAAGCGTGCCCAGCGTGATCAGCACGATCAGCGCCAGGATCGGGATCAGCACGGCGACGACGGCGATATCCTTGTAGGCTTCGCGATGCGTGAGCCCGCAGATGGTGAGCAGCGTGATTACCGCGCCGTTATGGGGCAGCGCATCCAGCCCGCCGGTGGCCACCGCCGTGACCCGGTGCAGCAGTTCCGGCGATATTCCGGCGGCTGTGCCCAGCTCCAGATAGGTCTCGCCGAGGGTGGAGAGCGCGATCGACATCCCGCCCGAGGCCGAGCCCGTCATCCCCGCCAAGAGGCTGGTGCCGATGGCCAGCGAGATCAGCGGGTTGTCACCGCCCGCCGTCACCACCCAGTCGCGGATCATGACAAAGGCGGAGAGCGAGGCGATGACGGCGCCGAAACCCACCAGCGAGGCGGTGTTGAAGATGGGCTTGAGCGAATCCTTGGCGCCGTCGTCGAGCGTCTCGCCCAGGTTCTCGGCAAGCCGGCGCCAGTTCAGCGCCACCAGCACCAGCGAGGCGATGGTCAGCGCCGAAATGACCGACCACACCCCGCGCACCGATCCGACATCGGTTTCGCCGTATTCGGGCAATGCCAGATAGGCGGTATCCATCGCCGGGATCACCGCGAAGGTGAAGGCCAGGTTCAGCACCAGCACCAGCACCAGCGGCGCGGCGGCCACCCAAAGCGGCGGGGTGTCCTGTTCGCCGGTTTTTACGGTATCGTCCGCCTCTTCGCCATAGCCCGGCCCCAGCGCACGCGCCCGCCATGCCAGCCAGGCCCAGCCCAGCCCCAGCATCATGGCGGCGGCGATGAGCCCCAGCCCCGGCGCGGCGAAGGGGGTGGTGCCGAAATAGGGCATGGGGATGGCGTTCTGGATTGCCGGCGTGCCGGGCAGGGCGGTCATGGTGAAGGTAAAGGCCCCCAGCGCGATGGTGGCCGGGATCAGCAACTTGGGCAGCTCGGCCTCGCGAAACAGGGCTGAGGCGATGGGCCAGACGGCAAAGGCCACCACGAAGAGCGATACGCCGCCATAGGTCATTGCCGCGCAGCACAATATCACGGCCAGAATGGCATGGCCCGGGCCCAGCCCCCTTATGATGGCATCGGCCAGCACCCGCGCCGAACCCGAGGCCTCGATCAGCTTGCCGAAGACCGCGCCCAGAAGGAAGAGCGGGAAGAACTGGATGATGAAGCCGCCCGTGGCCTGCATGAATACCTGGGTATAGCTTGCCAGCACCGGCCCGCCCTCGGCTGCCAGCACGGCGATCAGCGCCAGCGCGGGGGTCAAGAGCAGCAGGCTGAGCCCGCGATAGGCGAGATACATCAGCGCGCCCAGCGCCAGCGCGATCACGGCAATGCCGGTCATGGTGCCCTTTCATGCCCGCATCGGGGCGAGAAGCTGCAGGAATTCTGCGCCGCAGCATATCGCTGCGATGCGGCGAGGTAAAGGTGGCGGCTGTCACGTCAAGGCGCTTGCCGGTGCGTTGGATGTTGACACCGAGCGCAATCGGCTGTCACCTGAGGCCATTGCGAGCACAGGCGCGCAAGGTCGCGTCCGTAACGAACGCAAGCGAAATCAAGACCAGGGAGATTGTGATGTCATTCATGACCAAGACAGGAACGCTACGCACCGCGCTTATGGCCGGCGTGGCAACGGCGGCGATGGCCTTTACCTCGGTGCCGACAGATGCCGAGACGCTGCGCTGGGCACGCGTCGGCGATGCGCTGACACTGGATCCGCACAGCCAGAACGAAGGCCCGACGCATACGCTCAACCACCACATCTATGAAACCCTTGTCGGCCGCGCCGTCGATGGCACGCTGACACCGCGCCTGGCCACCGACTGGTACATCCATGACGAGGACGACACCGTCTGGGTCTTCGAGATCCGTGAGGGGGTCACTTTTCACGAAGGCCAGGAACTGACCGCGCATGACGTGGTATTCTCGCTCGATCGCGCACGCACGCCGCCCTCGGGCATGGCCGCGCTGCATGCTGCGGTCGAAGAGGTGACAGCCGTTGACGACTATACGGTTCATGTGCGCCTTGCCGGCCCGGCGCCGCTGTATGTGCAGAACCTGACCAACACCTTCGTCATGTCGCGCGAATGGGCCGAAGAGCATGGCACCGAAACCGCGCCCAACTTCGCCGCCGGCGAGGAAGCCTATTCGGTGCGCAACACAAACGGCACCGGCCCCTACATGCTGGTCGAGCGCGAGGCCGAGGAGCGCACCGTGCTGCGCGTATTCGAGGGCCATTGGGACGACGCACCGCAGGTGACCGAGATCATCTACACCCCGATCTCGGAAGCCGCGACGCGGGTTTCGGCGCTGCTGTCGGGCGAGGTCGATATTGTGCAGGACGTGCCGGTGCAGGATATCGCGCGGCTCGAACAGACCGATGGCGTGAGCGTGGTGCGCGGGCCCGAGAACCGCAACATCTTCTTCAGCTACGACATGACGTCCGAGACGCTGGCCTCGACCAATGTCGATGACAACCCCTTCGCACATCCGGAGATTCGCGAAGCGATGGCGCTGGCGCTCGACCGCGATGCCATCCGCCAGGTGGTGATGCGCGGCGAATCGCAGCCCTCGGCGGCGCCGCTGCCGCCCTTCGTCAATGGCTGGACCGAAGAGATGCACGCCTATGATGCGCCCGATATCGAGCGCGCCAGCGAACTGGTGAGCGGCATCTACCCGAACGGCTTCTCGGTCGATCTGCACTGCCCGAACGATCGCTACCTCAATGACGAGGCGATCTGCCAGGCGCTGGTCGGCATGCTGGGCCGCATCGGGATGAATGTGAACCTCGTTTCGCAGACACGCTCGCTGCACTTCCCGCTGATCGAGAACTGGGAGACCGATTTCTACCTGCTCGGCTGGGGCGTGCCCACCTTTGACAGCCAGTATGTGTTCGACTTCCTGGTGCACACCCGCGAAGGGGCCTATGGCGCCTTCAACGGCACGCGCTATTCGAACGCCGAACTGGACGCGATGATCCAGTCGCTGGCCACCGAGACCGATCTCGAAGCGCGCGACGCCACCATCGCGGCGATCTGGGACCAGGTGATGGAAGACCGCATCTTCCTGAACGTGCACAACCAGATGCTGGCCTATGCAATGCGTGATGGCATCAATCTCGACGTGCATCCCGAGAACCAGCCGCGGATGACCTCAGTCACCTTCGACTGATCCGGGCTACCTAGGCGCCCGCGCGGGTCAGACCGCGGGGGCGCTGAGATTCGAGACAGCAAGACTGACCTGATCCTGTGAGGGGTCACCGCCAATGATCGCCTTCATCATTCGCAGGCTTTTACAGTCGCTCATCGTCATGCTGGCGGTGGCGCTGGTGTCGTTTTCGCTGTTTCGCTTCGTCGGCGATCCGATCGCTTCGATGGTGGGGCAAGAGGCCACGCTGGCCGAGCGCGAAGCCCTGCGTCAGCAGCTGGGCCTGAACGACCCGTTCGTCATGCAGTTCCTCGGTTTCATCGGCCGCGCCATACAGGGTGATTTCGGCATTTCCTACCGGCTGCAGCAGCCGGTGATGGAGCTGATCCTCTCGCGGCTGCCGGCAACGCTGGAGCTGGCGCTGATCTCGGGCTTCTTTGCCTTCGTCTTTGGCGTGGCTTTTGGCGTCTATACCGCGCTCAACCGGCGTGGCTGGCTGTCGAACTCCATCATGACCCTGTCGCTGATCGGCGTGTCGCTGCCCACCTTTTTGATCGGCGTGCTTCTGATCTGGGTCTTCGCGGTCGAGTTGCAATGGCTGCCCTCGTTCGGGCGCGGCGAGACGGTGTGGATCGGTGACTGGTGGCGCACGGGATTGCTGACGCATTCGGGGCGCGTCTCGCTCATCCTTCCCGCAATCACGCTGGGGCTCTACCAGATGACGCTGATCATGCGCCTGGTGCGCGCCGAGATGCTGGAAGTGCTGCGCGCCGACTACATCAAGTTTGCCCGTGCCCGCGGTCTGTCGAATCGCGCGGTGAATTTCGGCCACGCGCTGAAGAATACCATGGTGCCGGTGATCACCATCACCGGCCTGCAGCTGGGCTCGATCATCGCCTTCGCCATCATAACCGAAACCGTCTTCCAGTGGCCCGGGGTGGGCGCGCTGTTCATTCGCTCGGTGCAGTTTGTCGATGTGCCGGTGATGGCGGCCTATCTGATGCTGATCGCGCTCATCTTCGTGGTCATCAACCTGATCGTCGATCTGCTCTACTATGTCGTCGATCCGCGCCTGCGCGTTGATCGCGCCAGCGCCCGGCATTGAGGCGAGTCATGGCCGAAACCGACCCCACAATCGACACAAGCCAGATTAAACCCCGCAGCCGGCTTTACCGGATGTGGGACAGCGACATCGCCTATTCGTTCCGCACCTCGCCGGTGGCGATGCTGGCGGGGCTGGTATCGGTGATCATCATTGCCGCCGCCGTGCTGGCGCCGTGGCTTGCGCCCTACAACCCCTATGACCCGGGGCAGTTGAACCTGATGGATGGCTTCACCCCGCCGATGGAGCCCAACCAGTTCACCGGCAATGTCTACTGGCTTGGCGCCGACAATCAGGGGCGCGATGTCTTTTCCACCATCCTTTACGGTGCGCGCATCTCGCTCTTCGTGGGTTTCATGGCGGTGCTGTTCGCGATGACGCTGGGCATCACGCTGGGGCTGATCGCCGGCTGGCGCGGTGGCTGGCTGGACAGCCTGCTGATGCGCGTGGCCGATGTGCAGCTGTCTTTCCCCTCGATCCTGATCGCGCTTCTGATCTTCGGCGTGGCGCGCGGCTTCATCCCGCCGGCCTATCGTGAAACCATGGCCATCTGGGTGCTGATCGTTGCCATCGGGCTTTCCGACTGGGTGCAGTACGCCCGCGTCGTGCGCGGTGCGACGATGGTCGAGAAGAGCAAGGAATATGTGCAGGCGGCGCGCGTGATCGGCTCGCATCCGGTGAAGATACTGGTGCGCCACATCCTGCCCAATGTCATGGGCCCGGTGCTGGTGATCGCCACCATCGGGCTGGCGCTGGCCATCATCGCCGAGGCCACGCTGTCGTTTCTCGGTGTCGGTGTGCCGCCCACCCAGCCATCGCTTGGAACGCTGATCCGCATCGGCCAGGGCTTTCTGTTTTCAGGCGAGTGGTGGATCCTGCTGTTCCCGTCGGTGACGCTGCTGGCGCTGGCGCTGTCGGTCAACCTGCTGGGCGACTGGCTGCGCGATGCCCTGAACCCGAGGCTCAGATGATGATGTTCCCTTCGCCCCTTGTTCTGCCCGTGCCGCAGACACGGGCAGCACCCGACGGCCCCCCGTCACGCCGATGGTGTGCCTTCGACACGACGCGGGCGCTTCGCTTCCGCCGGTGGTCGGGCACCGCTCGTGCGACCCGCAAGCTTGCGCTGGGGGGGCGCCGACTGGAGCCATGCCCATGACCGAACCGCTCCTCTCCGTCCGCGACCTGGTTGTCGAGTTTCCCACAAGGCGCGGCACGCTGCGCGCCATCGATAAGGTGTCTTTCGACATCGCCGAGGGCGAGGTGCTGGGCATGGTTGGCGAATCGGGCGCCGGCAAGTCGATCACCGGCTCGGCGATCATCGGCCTGATCGAGCCGCCGGGCCGAATCGCCGGCGGCGAGATATGGCTGCGCGGCCATCGCATCGACAACCTGCCCCGCGAAAAGCTGCGCCGCATCCGCGGCAAGCGCATCGGCATGGTGTTCCAGGATCCGCTGACCTCGCTCAACCCGCTCTACACCGTCGCCGATCAGCTGATCGAGACCATCCGCACCCATATCGATGTCGGCGAGAAAGAGGCCCGCCGCCGCGCCATCGCATTGCTGGACCGCGTCGGCATCCCCGCCGCCGCGCGCCGGATCGACGACTACCCGCACCATTTCTCGGGCGGGATGCGCCAGCGGGTGGTGATCGCGCTGGCGCTGTGCGCCGAGCCCGAACTGGTCATCGCCGATGAGCCCACTACCGCGCTCGATGTCTCGGTGCAGGCGCAGATCATCGACGTGCTCAAGGAAATCTGCGCCGAGCGCGGCGCTTCGGTGATGCTGATCACCCACGACATGGGCGTCATCGCCGAAACCGCCGACCGCGTGGCGGTGCTCTATGCCGGCCGCCTGGCCGAAATCGGCCCGGTGCGCGATGTCATCAAACATGCCGAGCACCCCTATACCGCCGGGCTGATGGGCTCGATCCCCACGCTAACCCAGACCAGCAAGCGGCTGGTGCAGATACCGGGCTCGATGCCGCGGCTCAACGCCATCCCGCCCGGCTGCGCCTTCAACCCGCGCTGCGAACAGGCATTCGAGCGCTGCCGCACCGAGCGGCCCGAGCCGCTGGCGCGTGGTGGCGGGAGGCAGGTGGCCTGCTGGCTCTATGACCGGGCGGAGGCACGCCATGACTGATGTGCTGCTCAAGGTCGAGGGGCTGACGCGCTATTTCGACGTCTCCAAACCCTGGCTGAACCGGGTGATCGAGCGGTCGGAAAAGCAGTTCCTCACCGCCACCGCCGATGTCAGCTTCGAGATCCGGCGCGGCGAGACCTTCGCGCTGGTGGGCGAATCCGGCTCGGGCAAATCGACCATCGCCAAGATGATCGTGGGCCTGCTCGAACCCTCGGCGGGGCGCATCGACTTTGACGGGCAGGAAATGAACTTTCATTCGGATGCGGCCATGCGCACGCTGCGCCGGCGCTTCCAGATGATCTTCCAGGACCCCTTCGCCAGCCTCAACCCGCGCTGGCGCGTGGGCGACATCATCGCCGAACCGATCCGCACCTTCGGGCTCTTGCGCGGCCCGGCGGTGATGCGCGAGGTGGGCAGGCTGCTCGATGTGGTGGGGCTGTCGGCCTCGGATGTCGGCAAGTTCCCGCATGAATTCTCGGGCGGCCAGCGCCAGCGCATCGCCATCGCCCGCGCGCTGTCGTCCAGGCCCGAATTCATTGTCTGCGACGAACCCACCTCGGCGCTCGATGTCTCGGTGCAGGCACAGATCCTTAATCTGATGCGCGATCTGCAGGATGAATTCGGCCTGACCTATCTGCTCATCAGCCACGATCTTTCCGTGGTGCGGCACATGTCGAACCGCATCGGCGTGCTCTATCTGGGCCGGCTCGTCGAGCAGGCCGATGGCAAGAAACTCTTCACCGAACCGCAACACCCCTACAGCCGCATGCTGCTTGATGCGGTGCCGGATCTGGAACTCTCGGGCCGCCGTCGCCGCCAGGTCGAGGGCGAAATCCCCAACCCTATCAACCCGCCGCCGGGCTGCGCTTTCCACCCTCGCTGCCCGCTCGCCTTCGACCGCTGCCGCGTGGAACTGCCGCAACCGGTGCCCACGCCGGGCGGCCAGGCGGCCTGCTTCGCGCTCAAGCCGGGCGGCTGACCCGTTCCCGGTTTCCCTCTTCATCTTGCATAAAATACGTCCGGGGGGAGTCCGCGAAGCGGACAGGGGACAGCGCCCCCCATACCCTAGCCCTGAAACCTCACCGGCAGGTTGAAGCGATAGCTGCCCCCGCCCAGCCCTTGCGGGGCGCGGGGCAGGCGCGCGCGCTGCGCGGCCTCGATGGCGGCACGGTCGAGCGCGGCATGACCCGAGCTTTCCAGCACCTGCACCGAGGCCAGCCGGCCATCGCTGTGCACATCAAGCTGCAGCCGCACCGTGCCGCCCATCCGCCCGCCGGCGGGATGGCGCTGCTGGCGCTGTATGGCGGCGCGAATCTGCCCACCCCATTGCGCCACCAGCGCCCCGCTATCGGCACCGGCGCGGCTGGTGCTCTCCGAGCGGCCGGCGCGCCCCTCTTGCGCTTGTGCGCCGCTGCCGGCTGCGCGTGCAGAGGGCGCGGCGGCAGAGGGCGGCGTGCTTGTGGGCCGCGCCTGTTGCGTGCGCGGTTCGGCGCTCGCCGGCGCTGCGGCGCTGACGGTCGGTGCGCTGCGCTCGGGGCGGGGCGTGGGCCGGGGCGAGCGTAGCGGCGCCGTGTCGCCCGACATGGCAACCGCCGGCGGTGGCGATGAGGTGTCGGTATCCGACTGCTGCGCTTCGGTCGGGGGCGGGGCGAGGGAAGCCAGGGCGGGTGGGACGCTCCGCTCAGGTTCCGGCGTGAGGGGCATCTCGGGCGTGGCGTCGGTTTCGGGCAGCGCATGCGGCATGTCTGGAAGCGCAGGCAGCCTGGGCAGCGGCGTCGGTGCCTCGACCTGCGGCGGCGTGCTGTCGGCTTGCGGGCGCGGCGGGGTGGCCAGTTCGGGCAGGCGCGTGGCCAATGCGGCGGGCGTCGGGCCGGAGGGCGGCAGGGCGTCGGCAGTTGCAGGTGGGGGCGGCGCGTCGGGCGCATCGGCGGCATGGGGCGGGGCCTCCCACTCGGCGACCAGCGCGGCCAGTGCCGGCGCGGCGCCCTCGATGCTCACCGCCGCCTCGCCCCCCCCCCCCCCCCCCGCGGGGGGGGGCCCGCCGGGGGCGGGGCCCGCCCCCCCCCCGGCCCGCCCGGGGCGGGGGGGGGGCGG
>JAFIEG010000019.1 GCA_020832665.1 Pararhodobacter sp.
CCGGGGGGGTGGCGACGACGCTATAGGCCAGCACCCCTTTTACCGGCCGGCCTTTGTTTGCGCCCACCAGCGCGGGGCTTTACCAGCCGGGCGTCGGCACCAGCCCCTCGGCGCTCACCAGCGCGCCCGACGAGGTCGGCTCGACCGACAGCGCGGTGACCTGCGCAACCAGTGGCCGGCTATCGTCTCGCGGCCTGATTTCGCCGAGTTGCGGCCCGGCGCTGGAGCCGCCGAACCAGTTGAACGGATTGGCGCGCGAATCGCGCACCTGGCCGCATCCGGCGAGCACCAGCGCGGCGGCAAGCAGAACGACAAGCGGTTTCATGGGCGTTTCCTCATCAGGCGGCGGCCTCGGTGAACTCGGGCGCGGCACGGAGTCATGCCTAGCCGAAAGCGGTGGAAATGAAAAGCGGTGGACGGCCACGGGGCTGGACCTTGGCCGCGCATGGCCCTAGGTCTGAGCCATCCCAGCCAGGAAATCTGCGATGGCCAAGCCCGAATTCGACGAACTCGCCGAGACCTTCGACTTCCTCGACGATTGGGAGGAACGCTACCGCCATGTCATCGAGATGGGGCGCGCGATGGCACCCATGGACGAGGCGCTGAAAGTGCCGGTCAACAAGGTCGAGGGCTGCGCCAGCCAGGTCTGGCTGTTCCCGCGCATCGCGGGCGAGGGGCCGGGCGCGCGTTTCGATTTCCTTGGTGACAGCGACGCGATGATCGTGCGCGGGCTGATTGCCGTTCTGCACACGCTCTATGCCGGGCGACGCATGGACGAGGTGCTGGCCGTCGATGCCGGGGCCGAGTTGGGCCGGCTGGGGCTTGACGAGCATCTTTCCTCGCAGCGCTCGAACGGCGTGCGTGCGATGGTGGCGCGCATCCGCGCCCTGACGCAGGCGCATCTCGACGCGGCTGCCAATGCCTGACCCCTGGCTGCTGGTCCAGATGGCCTTGCTCCTGCTGGTCATCGGGGCCTTTGCGGGGGTGGTGGCCGGGCTTCTGGGCGTGGGCGGCGGCATCGTGCTGGTGCCGGCTTTCTTCTACGCTTTCACCGCGCTGGGCTATGGCGGGGCGCAGCTGATGCAGATCTGCCTTGCCACCTCGCTGGCGACCATCGTTGTGACCTCGATCAAATCGGTGCGCGCGCATCACGCGCGCGGCGCGGTGGAATGGGGCATCTTGCGCGGCTGGGGCCCGGGCATTGCCATCGGCGCGGTGATCGGCGTGGCGGTGGCGGCGGGGCTGCATTCGGTGGTGCTGCAGGGCATTTTTGGCGTGCTGGGGCTGTCGGTGGGGCTTTACCTGGCATTTGGCCGCACACATTGGCGGCTGGGCGAGGCGATGCCGGCGGGCGTAGCGCGCGCCGTCACCGCGCCGGGAATCGGCTTTCTTTCGGTGCTGATGGGCATTGGCGGGGGCTCTTTCGGTGTGCCGCTGATGACGCTTTACGGCGTGGCAATTCACCGTGCAGTCGCCACGGCTTCAGGCTTCGGGCCGGTGATCGCGGTGCCCTCGGTGGCGGGTTTCCTGCTGGTGCGGCCCGAAGACGCGCCGCCATACACCATCGGTGCGGTCAACCTGCCGGCCTTCCTGATCGTCATCGCAATGACCTTTGTCACCACGCCCTGGGGGGTGAAACTGGCCCATGCGATGGATGCGAAACCACTCAGGCGGGTGTTTGCCGTGTTCATCATGGCCATGGCCGGCAACATGCTGCGCAAGGCGCTGGGGTTCTGAAAAGGCGTCTGGCGGTGAAGCCTGTAAAAAAGTTGAAAAGCGTTTTGCGGCGAATTTTGTTAGGGTGGGCGCAGAATACCAGCTCGGCGCGGGTGGTCCCGGCCGGAAGGAGACGATGATGAACGGACTTATGCGGACGCTTTTCCGCGTTCTGCGCCTGTTCGGTGATGCACGCGCCATCGGGCGTGGGCGCGGCGGGCAACGGCTGTTGCGGCGCGGGGCGATGCGCATGGCCCGGCGCAACATGCGCGGCCCGCGCCATTGAACAGGCGCGCGGCGAGGTTTGGCAATGGCGGGGTGAACCCCGCCCTGCACAGGTGCTCGCAAGGGTTGGCTTGACGTTTGTAGGGCGGGGTTCTTCCCGCCTTACATCCCCAGCTTTGCCGACACGATCTCGTTGACAGCCTTGGGGTTGGCCTTGCCGCCGGTGGCCTTCATCACCTGGCCCACGAACCAGCCCACCAGCTTCGGGTTGGCGCGCGCCTTTTCCACCTGCGCGGGGTTGGCGGCGATGATCTCGTCCACCGCAGCCTCGATGGCGCCGGTGTCGGTGACCTGTTTCATGCCGCGCGCCTGAACGATCTCGGCCGGATCGCCGCCCTCGTTCCAGACGATCTCGAACAGATCCTTGGCGATCTTGCCGGAAATGTCGCCGGCCTTGATCAGCCGCACGATGCCCGCCAACTGGCCCGCCGCAACCGGGCTCTCGCCGATCTCCAGCGCTTCCTTCTTCAGCCTGCCGAAAAGCTCGTTGATAACCCAGTTCGCGGCCATCTTGCCGTCGCCGGCCTCGCTCGCCACCACCTCGAAATAGCGGGCATACTCGACCTCGGCGGTCAGCACCGAGGCGTCGTAATCGCTCAGCCCGTAATCGCCCATGAAGCGCGCCTTCCGCGCATCGGGCAGTTCGGGCATGGAGGCGGCGATGCCATCCACCCATTCCTGCTCGATCTCCAGCGGCAGCAGGTCGGGGCAGGGGAAATAGCGGTAATCATGCGCCTCTTCCTTGGAGCGCATCGAGCGCGTCTCGCCCTTGTCGGGGTCGAAAAGGCGGGTTTCCTGCACCACCTTGCCGCCATCCTCGACAATGGCGATCTGGCGGCGGGCCTCATACTCGATGGCCTGCTGGATGAAGCGCATCGAGTTCATGTTCTTGATCTCGCAGCGCGTGCCCAGATGGCTGAAATCCTGGCTTTCCTGGTAGCGCTCATAATCGCCGGGCCGGCAGATGCTGACATTCACATCCGCGCGCAGGTTGCCATTTTGCATGTTGCCGTCGCAGGTGCCCAGGTAACGCAGGATCTGGCGCAGCTTGCCGACATAGGCGGCGGCCTCTTCGGGACCACGGATATCGGGGCGCGAGACGATCTCCATCAGCGCAACCCCGGTGCGGTTGAGATCGACGAAAGACATGTTCGGGTCCATGTCATGGATCGACTTGCCCGCATCCTGCTCGACATGGATGCGCTCGATGCGCACGCGCCGCGCCACGCCGGGGCCCATCTCCACCAGCACCTCGCCCTCGCCCACCAGCGGGTGATAGAGCTGCGAAATCTGGTAGCCTTGCGGCAGGTCGGGGTAGAAATAGTTCTTGCGGTCAAAGGCCGAGACCAGGTTGATCTTCGCCTTCAGCCCCAGCCCGGTGCGCACCGCCTGCTCGATGCAGAATTCGTTGATCACCGGCAGCATGCCGGGCATCGCCGCATCGATCAGGCTGACATTCGAGTTGGGCTCGGCGCCGAATTCTGTCGAGGCGCCGGAAAAGAGCTTGGCACGGCTGGAGACCTGGGCGTGAATCTCCATGCCGATGACCAGTTCCCACTCGCCGGTGGCACCGGTGATGCGTTTGGGTTGGGGCGCCTCGAAGCTGAGATCGAGCATGATTACGATGTCCTGACCTGATCCTTTTCTCGCGCGCCGGTTCTACGGTGCATTTCCCCGGCTGTGAAGCGCATTCCTTGCCCTTGGAGCGCGTCGCGTTTGATCGGTTTCATTCCGCTCGGGCCGGTTGCGGCCCGGGCATGCGCCCGCCCGCCCCGTCACGCCAAAGGCGTGCCGTCGGCACGACGGCGGGCGCATTCGCGCCCACCTCGGGCGACCGCATGCCCTCTGTCCGGAACTGGACGAGTCCGATCAAACGCGACGTGCTTAATCGGGCGGCAATCCGCCTAGCGTCATGCGGCCAGGGGATACCGCGCTTGCCGGCGACGAGAGGCAGGTCTATCGGCCCGTATCAGATGCAACAGTCCCGGAACCCAAAATGCGCAAGGCTCTCGCCCCCCTCCTCGTCGGTATGCTCGCAGCCTGCCAGCCCTTGGCCGAAACAATCAGCGAAGAACCACCCGAGATCGTCACCCGCTGGGACCATCGCCCCGAGGCACCGATCTGGAACGCGGCGATGTTCGAGGCGCTGACGGATGACGGCGCCGCCATGCTGTCGCTCACCCCGCGCGATGCCACCGAATTCTGCCCGGGCTATGCCCAGGCCGGCCCCGACGAGCGCGCCGCTTTCTGGGTGGCGTTCTTTTCCGGCCTTGCCCGTTTTGAAAGCGGCTGGCGGCCCGAGGCGGCCGGGGCGGGCGGGCGCTATCGCGGGCTGTTGCAGATCGCGCCCGCGACCGCGCGCCATCACGGCTGCGATATTTCGACACCAAACGGTCTTTACGACGGCGCCACCAACCTGACCTGCGCCACCCGAATCGCCGCCAGCGCGGTCGAGCGCGATGGCGTCATCGCCACCGGCCGCGGCGGCGTGGCGCGCGACTGGCCACCGCTGCGCAACCCGCGAAAGCGCGCCGAGATAGCGGAATTCACGCGCGCGCTGCCTGTCTGCAACGGTTGATCACAGGGCGTGGGGCAGGGCGCAAGGCCTTGTGCTGAGGCTTTGCCAGCGTTGGCGGGGCGGGGCCGCGGCCGGCGCCGCCCGGCTCGTGCTTGCATTGGCCGCGGCTTTGAAGCAGAAGGCCACGATCAACCGCAAGGCAGTCGGCAACGAACGGAAAGCCCATGGAAGACTACGAATACAAGGTCATCCCTGCGCCCGCGCGCACCGTCAAGGTGAAGGGGCTGAAGACCGCCGGCGAACGTTTCGCGCATCTGCTGAGCGAATGCCTGAACGAGGCTGCCAGCGAGGGTTGGGAATATGTGCGCGCCGAATCCCTGCCCTGCGAAGAGCGCAAGGGGCTGATGAGCACGGCGCGCAGCTCCCAGGTGGTGCTGATTTTCCGACGTCAGCTGCCGGTTGCTCCGGTCGAGGAGGAAGCCTATCCGCTGGCCGAGCCCGAGCCGGCGCAAGCCGCGCACAGCGCCCATCCCATTCCGCATTTTCGCTCTGAGCCGGCACTTGGCTCGGGCGCGCCGGCCCTTGGCGAGGCTGCCTCGCGGCGCGAGCCTGTGCTGCGCGCCCGCCCCGCCGATGAGCCCGCAAGCGGCGAGGATCGCGACGAGCGCTGATCGTAGCGAGAGGGCTGCCGCTCGTCTCAGCCTGGCTCAAGCGTCAGCCGCAGCGCATGGATGCGCGCGATCAGATCGGCGCCGAGCGCGGCATGCACCGCGCGGTGGCGCTCAAGGCGGCTGAGCCCGTCGAGATCGGGCGAGCGCAGCCTGACATGGAAATGTGTCTCGCCCCCCTCGCGCCAGCCGGCATGGCCGCGATGCTTCTCGCTCTCATCCTCGATGGCAAGCGCACTCACGGCGAGGGCCGCGCGCAACCGGCCCTCGATTTCGTCGATAACACGATTTGTCGCAGACATGATGCCATTGCCCTTTCCGATCCTCGCCATTGAAACTAAACTGCCCGTCCCGACTCGCAAGCCCCCCTGTGGTGGTGGTGGGCATGTCGGCAGGCAAGGGCAGGGCGCAGCAGACAAGACATGACCAGCGATCCCTTCAATTTCGATATCAGTGCGGCGAAAGACAAGAAGAAGCGCAGCCGTGGCCGGCGCGGCATGTCCGGCGCGGTCGAGACATCGTCGCGCCAGTGCCAGCATCCGGGATGCACCGAGCCGGGCCGCTACCGCGCCCCGCGCTCGCCCGAGGCGCTGGACGATTATCTGTGGTTCTGCAAGGATCATGTGCGCGAATACAATCTGAAATGGAACTACTTCGCCGGCCAGAGCGAGGATGAAATGCAGGCGAAGATCGAGCAGGAGCGCGTCTGGGGGCGCGCAACGCAGCCGATGGGGCGCAGCCGCGAGAGCGATGGCTGGCAACGGCTGGGTATCGATGATCCGTTTCAGGTGCTGGGTGACAAGGCCACCCGCCGCCCGCCCGAACCTGCCCGCGCTACAGGCAAGAGCACCCGCCGCCTGCCGCCCAACGAACGCCGCGCACTGGAAATTCTCGATGCCGCCGACAGCTGGTCGCGCAGCGAGATAAGGCGCCAGTACAAGAGCCTGGTCAAGGATCTGCACCCAGACCGCAACGCCGGCGATCGCACCGATGAAGAGCGCCTGCAGGAAGTCGTCTGGGCATGGGACCAGATCAAGGAAAGCCGGAGCTTCCGCGACTGATACCGGCTCTGTCCGAGCGCATCGAGCGATCCCTGAAACGCTGGCTCTCGCAAGACGGGTGATCATTCCCAGGCTGCGATTGTGCCATGCCCGAACCGTTCAGCCGGTTTTCGCATGATGCTCATGACCGCTGACTGAACCACGTGTCGGGCAAGCGTCACGGCGCCGCCACGAAACCGCCCCGATTGTCGATCATCAAGAGGGCGAAAACGTGCAGTCAGGAGGTCAGCATGAACCTGTTTCGCAGCATCGCCGCCGTGGTCGGCACGCTGGGCGTTGCGCTGGCCGCGGGCAGCCTGTTCCAGCCTGCCCCCGAGCCCGAAAGCGCCGCAAACCATTCGCCGGACGGCCTGCCCGAGGGTGCCTCGGCATCGCTGGCGGGAACCTTTACCGATGCGATCGAGCCGGCCTTGGCGTTTGCGCTCCCCGCCCCGCGCGAAAGCTCAGCCGTGCCCGCAACGTCGCTTCCGCCGCAAGCGGCAGAGGGCCAGCCGATGATGCGCCCGCTCGCCAGCCTGCGCCTGCTCGCGCGCGCCGCAAGGCAGATGCCCGCACCGCCCGCCATGGTGATCAGCGTCGGGAATCGCGACGCAACCGCCGAAGCCGCGACCACCACCACGCCCGAGCCGTTTGCTGCGACCGAGGAATGCGGCATCTGGCTGGTCGCCACGCCCGTGCCCCAGGCCATGCTCGATATCAGCCTCTACGCCCCCTGCGATGGCGGCGCGCGCGTCGAGATCCGCCATGAGGTGCTTCATGTCAGCCAGACACTGGGCGATGACGGGCAGCTGATGCTGGCGCTGCCGGCGCTGGCCGAAGCCGCAAGTGTCTCGGTCACCTTGGTCGATGGCCGCAGCGCCGAGGCCTCGGCCGCCGTGCCCGATATCGCCCTTTTCGACCGGCTTGCGCTGGGTTGGCAGGGCGCCGATGCACTGGCGCTGAACGCCCATGTCGATGGCGCCGGCCATGGCGTGGCAGGTCATGTTCACCCTGCGCACCCCAATTACCCGGCAGACAGCGCGCAGAACGGCTTTCTCACCCTGCTCGGCGATCCGGCGCTGGAAGAAGCGGCGTTGGCGCAGATTTACACCTTCCCCGCTGGGCTGGGAGCCGCTTCGGGTCATGTCGAACTTGCCGTTGAGGCCGCGATCACACCGCAAAGCTGCGGCGAGGAAATCAGCGCCCAGACCCGCCTCTTCCGCGCCGGTCAGCCCGCAACGCCAAGACAGCTTTCGATGACCATGCCGGCCTGCGACGGGTTCGAGGGTTTCCTCGTCATCGACGGGCTCATCCCCGAACTGACGCTGGCGCAGAACTGAGCCGCCGCCCCTTCATCTTGCCCGAAAATACGCCGGGGGGGAGTCCCGCCACGGGCCGCGGCGGGCCGGGGGGCCGCGCCCCCCCCCGTCACACGGAAAAGCCCCCCAACCCCCCCCGCCCATTCAGCTTCCCTAAAAATACGCCGGGGGGGCGGCCAGCCGCGGCCCGAGGCGGGACGGGTGGCAGCGCCCCCCCCCTTCAGCGGTAAAGCCCGACCTCGCCGCCGGGGCGGGCAAGCTGGCTCAGCATGTCCCACATGTAGCGTGCATGCGAGCGAAAGCAGATGACGGTGTATTCGTCCTGCTCCTCGCGCCAGATGGCGGCGGCGATCTGCGCGGCACGGCTGCGGCGGATGCCGCCCACCGGCAGATCGGCAAAATCCACCGGGCAGATCTTGGCCAGCACGTCGCACGCCTGCGACCCCTTCAGCGTGAGCACCGCGCGCGCATCCGAGACATCGGCGATGGTGACGAATTCGCCCGCCAGCGCCGCCTCCAGCGCCGCCACCGAGGGCGCCGCGGCCGCGTAGTCGACGAAGAGCAATAGCTCGTCGGGCGACATCCACGCCACCGCGCCCTTGGCCCCGGTGCTTGCCTGCCGTCGGGCGGGCATCGCGGCGCCAGTGATTTTTTTCACCGCCGAGGCCAGTGCCGGCAGCGCCAGATCGCCCCTGACGGTGATCATGCCGCGCGGCCCGGCCTCGGCCAGTTCCACCATGCCGGCATATTGTGCGCCCCCAAGCGCGCTGACGGGTTCAGACATTCTGCTTCTCCCCGGCCTTGTCGTAAAAGCAGGTCTCGACAATGCGCGCCGGCACCATCTTGCCGCCATCGCCCTGGAACTCAATCACCTCGCCCATGCGCTCGGGCCCGCGCGCGACCAGCGCCAGCGCGATGCCCTTGCCCAGCGTCGGCGAGTGATAGCTCGATGTCACGCGGCCTTGCGTGTTGCGCTGGCCATTGGCGTTCACCCCCTCGGCCGGGGCCAGCGCCGCATGCGGCAGCACCGATCCATCGAGCGTTTCCAGCCCCACCAGCTTCCAGCGATCAGACGCCACCATCGCCGTGCGCTCCATGCCGCGCTTGCCCAGGAAATCGTCCTTCTTCTTCGAGATTGCCCAGTTCAACCCCAGATCTTGCGGGATCACCGTGCCGTCGGTTTCGTCGCCGATCATGATGAAGCCCTTTTCGGCGCGCATGATGTGCAGCGCCTCGGTGCCATAGGGCATGACGCCGAATTCGGCGCCGGCTTCCACCAGCTTCTGCCACAGCGCCAGCCCGTGCCCGGCGGGCACCGCCACCTCATAGGAAAGCTCGCCCGAGAAAGAGATGCGGAAAATCCGCGCCGGCATGCCCGCCAGCGTGCCTTCGTGCCACTCCATGAAGGGCAGCGCCTCGCGGCCCAGGTCGATATCAGAGCCCAGCTTTTCCAGCACCTTGCGGGCATAGGGGCCGACGATTGCAATCTGCGCGAATTGTTCGGTCAGGTTGACGGTGTGCACCTTCCAATCCCACCATTCGCATTGCAGCCAGTCTTCCATCCACCCATGCACATGATCGGCCCCGCCGCTGGTGGTGTGGCACAGAAAGGCATCTTCCGAGAGCCGCGCCACCACGCCGTCATCCATCAGAAAGCCGTTTTCATTGCACATCAGTCCGTAGCGGCATCTGCCCGGCTTCAGCGTGCTCATCATGTTGGTGTAGAGCATGTCCATGAAGCGCGCGGCATCGGGGCCCTTGACCAGGATCTTGCCCAGCGTCGACGCATCGAGCAGGCCAAGGCTTTCGCGCGTCTGCCTCACCTCGCGCATCACCGCGTCATGGCGGCTCTCGCCGGCGCGGCGGAAGCAATAGGGCCGGCGCCACTGGCCCACCGGCTCCCAGTCGGCGCCGTGGGCCTCGTGCCAGTCGTAAAGCGGCGTGCGGCGCAGCGGCTGAAAGAGCGGCCCCTTCGCCTCGCCGGCGATGGTGCCCATGGTTAGTGGCGTGTAGGGCGGGCGGAAGGTGGTGGTGCCCACCTGCGGAATGGGGCGGTCCAGACTGTCGGCCAGAATGGCCAACCCGTTGATATTGCTGATCTTGCCCTGATCGGTGGCCATGCCAAGCGTGGTGTAGCGCTTGGTGTGCTCGACCGATTCGTAGCCCTCGCGCGCGGCAAGCTGCACGTCCGAGACCTTCACGTCGTTTTGCGGGTCCAGCCACATCTTCATGCGCAGATCGTATTCGGCGCGCGCAGGCATCATCCAGACCGGGGCCATGGGCGCCTCGGGCTCGGCCTTGGCCTGCGGGGCGGGGGTTTCCTTAGCCCCGGCGGCGCTGAGCCCGGCTGCATGGGCATCGACCAGCACATCGCTCGCCGCCATCGCGCCATTGGCGCTGCCGGCGGCGATCACGAAGCCCTGCCCGTCATGGCCCAGCGGCGGGCGCGCCGGGTCGGGGCGGAAGAAGCCGCCGGCCTCGTCCCAGATCAGCTTGCCGCCGCAATGCGAGAACAGATGCACCACCGGCGAGAACCCGCCCGACATGGCCACCGCGTCGCACTCGATATGCTCGGCGGTGGCGGCGCCGGCGCTGTCTTGCGCGCAAAGCTCGACGCCGCTGACGCGCTTGCCGCCCTTGACCTTGCGAATCGCGCTGCCGGCGGCGATGCGGATGCCGCGCGCGCGCGCCGCCTGCGCCAGGGCGCCGTCGGAATCGGGGCGGGCATCGATGATGGCGGGGATGGTGACGCCGGCATCATGCAGCGCGATGGCGCTGCGATAGGCATCGTCATTATTGGTGACGACCACCACGCGCTTGCCCGGCACCACCGCCCAGTTGACCAGATAGTCGCGCATCGCCGAGGCCAGCATCACGCCGGGAATGTCGTTGCCGGCGAATGAAAGCGGGCGCTCGATGGCGCCGGTGGCGGTGACGATGCGCGCGGCGCGGATGCGCCAGAGCCGCTGGCGCGGCTTGTCGGCACCGGGCTCGTGATCGGCCAGGCGCTGGCAGGCCAGCACATAGCCATGATCATGCACGCCCACGCCCTGGGTGCGGTTCAAGAGTGTGACATTGGGCAAGGCGCGCAGCGCGGCGAGTTGCGCCTCGACCCAGTCGCCGGCGCCTTTCCCGTCAATCTCCACGCCATCGACCGGCGCGCGCCCGCCCCAATGCGCCGCCTGCTCGCACAGGATCACGCGATTGCCGGCATCGGCCGCCGCCCGCGCCGCCGCCAGCCCGGCAATGCCGCCGCCGATGACCAGCACATCGGCAAAGGCATAGAGCTGCTCGTAGCGGTCGGCATCGACGGTTTCGGGGTCAGGCGCGCGGCCCAGCCCGGCGGTGCGGCGGATGAAGGGCTCGTAGACATGCTTCCAGAAGGCGCGCGGGTGAATGAACATCTTGTAGTAGAAACCCGCGGTCAGGAAGCGGGCGAAGGCGTTGTTCACCGCGCCGATATCGTATTCCAGGCTGGGCCAGTGGTTCTGGCTGGCAAGCTTGGCGCCCGCGAAAAGCTCGGTCGTGGTGGCGCGCTGGTTGGGCTCGAAGCGCGGGCCCTCGCCCAGACCGAACAGTGCGTTGGGCTCTTCCGCGCCCGAGGCCACCAGCCCGCGCGGGCGGTGATACTTGAAGGAACGGCCCAGCAGCACCTGGCCCGCGCCCATCAGCGCCGAGGCCAGCGTATCACCGGCATAGCCCTGCAGGCGCTTGCCGTTGAAGGTGAATTCCAGCTTTTGCGCGCGGTCGATCAGCCGTCCGCCCGTATCCAGACGATGGCTCATGCAAAGCCCTCCCATTCCGACCGGCGGGCCTTGATCTTTTTCACGACATCGGCGGGGGGCTCGGTAGTCTGCGCCGGGTAGGTGGCGAAGACTTCCAGCGTGACGGTGCAGCGCGCGGCGATGAACCACTTGCCGCAGCCATAGGCATGGCGCCAGCGCTCGAAATGCACGCCGCGCGGGTTCTTTCGGTTGAACATGTAGGATTCGAAATCGTCATCTGACGAGCCGGGCCCGAAGCGTTTGAGATGCGCCTCGCCGCCATTGGAAAATTCGGTTTCCTCGGCGCTCACGCCGCAGCAGGGGCAGGTAAGGATTAGCATGATACTCTTCCCATTTTCATGAGGCAGATAGGAATATCCCCGAACCCCCAAACAAAAGTCCCAAGCAGTATTGAAATGGCCTGCGCAGTTCGCGAGCGTTTAGCGTTAAGTCGCTCTTGCTGCTCCATTTCTCTTACTTGTGCGACTTTCTGTTCTCTTGTCACTTTCTCGCGCAACGAAGATTCCCTTAGACGCTCATTTGGAATTGAGCCACGCAAAACTTCGAATCTGACGAGGTTGAGCAACCGCGAATTCTTTTTCTGAACGTCCTGCAAATAGTGTTGAAGCAGGTCATTTCTTCCTTCTAACCAATTTGCCTGTGTTCTCGGATCGAAAACAAAATAAAATGCCATCAAGCCAGCCAAAACGGCACCAGATCTCTGAAGCCAAAGCCCATCAAAGAATACGTCTAGCGTAAACCCTGTCAGCAATATGAAGAAAGTAAAAGCATAGACTACCCAGAACCGAGATTGCTCGATTAAGCCTAGAGTCCTTTTAAAGCCAGCAGCCATCAGTGTGCCACTCCAACCGTCTCGGATTTGTCGGTGAAGCGGCCCTCGCGGAAGCAGCAGATTCTAGACTTGGTTTCTTCGGCGGCAGCGCCGCAACCGATGCAGATCGAAAGGAGCATTTGTTGCTCCTTCAGCGGCTTCGGCCCCGGATGCCTGTGCCGATCTCGCCAGTCGGACATGCGAAAGCCCGGTGCGGCGCGCTCGCCGATCCGGGTTTTACAATTCGCGTTGCTCGCGGCTTCAGTCGGCCGGGGCTGCCGGCGGGGCGGGTTCTGCAGGCGCGGGTTCTGCGGGTGCAGGTGCTGCGGGCAGTTCGATGGTGACCGAAGGCGAGGCTGGCGCCGTGCTGCGCGAGAAGATGTTGCCGTCGGTTGCGGCCAGATACCAGACAAGTGCGGCGATGGCGATGACCACGCCGCCGAGAATGAAGGCGAGCGTACTGCGCCCGCCGGAGGTTTGTTCAGCCATTTCGAGTACTCCATATTGCGTTCAGATGCGCATATGGAACCTTTATGGGGCGATTCGGGTTGTGCGGCGCTGTCATGCATCAGTGTGCCACCCCCGCCGCCACGGATTCGTCGATGAAACGGCCCTCGCGGAAGCGATACATCGAGAACGCCTCGGCCAGCGGCGAGTTGCCCCTGGCCATCAGTTCCGCCATTGCCCAGCCCGAGCCGGGAATGGCCTTGAACCCGCCGGTGCCCCAGCCGCAATTGATGAAGCAGCCCTCCAGCGGAGTTTTCGAGATGATCGGCGAGCGGTCGCCGGTCATGTCGACGATGCCGCCCCATTGGCGAAGCATCTTCAGCCGCGAGAGCATGGGGAAGGTCTCGCACAGGGCGCGCACGGTTTCCTCGACATGCTGCCACGAGCCGCGCTGGGTGTAGTTGTTGAAATGATCGGCGCCGCCGCCGATGACCATCTCGCCCTTGTCGGACTGGCTCATGTAGCCATGCACGGTGTTGGCCATCACCACCACATCCATGATTGGCTTGATCGGCTCGGAAACGAGCGCCTGCAGCGCCACCGATTCAACCGGCAGGCGAAAGCCCGCCATGTCGGCCAGCGCGCCGGAATGGCCGGCCACCACCAGCCCGAGCTTCTTGCACCCAATGGTGCCCTTCGTGGTGTTGACCGCCGTCACCTGCCCGCCCACGGCCTCGATGCCGGTAACTGCGCAGTTCTGGATGACATGCATGCCCATGCTTGCGCAGGCCCGCGCATAGCCCCAAGCCACGGCATCGTGGCGCGCCGTGCCCGCGCGTGGCTGCCACAGCGCGCCCAGAACCGGGTAGCGCGGCCCGTCAAGGCGGATGATCGGCACCAGCCGCTTGACCTCTTGCGCAGAGATGAAGCGCGTTTCCACCCCCTGCAGCGCATTGGCGCGCTCGGTGCGCAGATAGCCGCGCACCTCGTGCTCGGTCTGGGCCAGCATCATCACGCCGCGGGGCGAGAACATGATGTTGTAGTTCAGCTCCTGGCTGAGCGTCTCGTAGAGGCTGCGAGCCTTTTCATAGATCGCGGCGGAGGGGTCTTGCAGATAGTTCGAGCGGATGATGGTGGTGTTGCGCCCGGTGTTGCCGCCGCCCAGCCAGCCTTTGTCGAGCACCGCGACATTGGTGATGCCGTGATTCTTGCCCAGGTAATAGGCCGTGGCCAGCCCGTGCCCGCCGGCACCGACGATGACCGCGTCATAGCTGTTAGCCGGCTCGGGCGAGCCCCAGGCGCGTTCCCAGCCGCGGTGCTGGCGCAGCGCCTCGCGCGCGATGGCGAAAACCGAATAGCGTTTCATGGACTGGCCCTTTGTTGCCGCGCCGCCGGGGCGGGCGGTCTGTTGCCCCGGTCATGGTATGCTGCGACGATTGCGCCATGCCTGCAAGCGGCATGGGCGCGGCGAAAACCGACATCACCGCCCGGCGCGGCACCAGGTCGCGGTGCGGGGCGGGTTCTGGCGCCGAATTGAGCGTTGTAACGCTTTAACCGGGCGCCGCGAAAGGCTAGACGGTAAGCGAAAACAGGAGAGCAGGCATGGATTTCTGGTCGTTCTGGGCGCCGGCGGCCGTCATCACGCTGATGGTGATGGGGCTGATCGCGCTGGCCTTTCTTCGCCCCGCCAACCCGCGTGGCGAAACGGTGGGCGAAGACAGCCCCACGACGGGCGGCGACAAGCGCGAACTGCGCATCTATGCCGATCAGTTGCGCGAGGTCGAGTCGGACCTCAAGCGCGGCCTGGTCAGCAGCGAAGAGGCCGAGCGCCTGCGCACCGAGGTTTCGCGCCGGCTGCTCGAGGCCGATCGCTTCGAGCGCCGCGCGCCGGGCCGGACGCCGCGCGCGATGCGCCTTGCCGGGCTGATGCTGATGCCGGCCACGGTGGCGCTTGCCGCGCTGGTCTATGCTGCCGCCGGCGCACCGCATTTGCGCGACATGCCACTGGCCCAGCGCCATGCCGAGGCCGCCGAGGCCCGCGCCGGGCGCCCTGACCAGGCCGAGCTGGAAGCAGCCTGGCAGGAAGACCCCAACCGCCCCGCGCCGCCAGAGACCGAGCCGGGACTGATGGCGCTGATCGAGCAGTTGCGCGCCGCGCTGGCCAATCGCCCGCTTGATCTGCAGGGCCATCAGCTTCTGGCGCGCAACGAGGCGCGGATCGGCAATCACGCCGGTGCCGCAGCCGCCCAGGCGCAGGTGATCGAGATCAAGGGCGACGAGGCCACGGTGGGCGATCATGTCCTGCTGGCCGAGGCGATGATCTTTGCCACCGGCGGCTTGGTCTCGCCCGAGGCCGAGCGGGTGCTGGAGGCGATATTGCGGCGTGATCCGGCCAACCAGCCCGCGCGCTATTATACTGGTCTGATGTTTGCCCAGACCGGCCGCCCCGATCTGACCTTTCGCATCTGGCGCAGCCTGCTGGAAGACAGCGATCCGCAGGCGCCCTGGGTGCCGCATCTGCGCGGCACGCTAGAGGAACTGGCCGAGATCGCCGGCGTGCGCTACACCCTGCCGCCGGCCGCGGCGATGGGCGCGCGCGGCCCCAGCGAGGACGACATGGCGGCGGCAGCGCAGATGGACCCCGAGGCGCGCGAAGACATGATCGGCGGCATGGTCGAGGGACTGGCGGCGCGCCTGGCCAATCAGGGAGGCACCGCCGAGGAATGGGCGCGGCTGATCGCCTCGCTGGGGGTGCTGGGCCAGGACGAGCGCGCCCGCGCCATCTGGGGCGAGGCGCGCACGGTCTTTGCCGACCGCCCCGCCGATCTGGAACAGGTGAACGCGGCGGCGCGCGGGCTCGGCTTCATCGAGTAGCGCAGATGCCCGTTCACGCCGATTTCGACACAATGCGCGCAGCGCTGCCCTTGCAGGGGGCGCTGATGGGGCTGGATCTGGGTGAAAAGACCATCGGGTTGGCGGTATCGGATATGCGTCGCAGCGTGGCCACGCCGTTGCAGACAATCCGGCGGCGCAAATTCGGTGTCGATGCCGAGGCGCTGCTGGCGCTGGTGCGCGAGCGCGGCGTTGTCGGGCTGGTGCTGGGCCTGCCGCTGAACATGGATGGCAGCGAGGGGCGGCGCTGCCAGTCCACCCGCGCCTTTGCGCGCAACCTGTCCCGGCTGACCGACCTGCCCATCGGCTTTTGGGATGAGCGCCTTTCCAGCTTCGAAGCCGAACAGATGCTGATCGAGGCCGGTATAAGCCGCGCGCGCCGCGCCGAGGTCATCGACAAGGTCGCCGCCGGCATCATCCTTCAGGGGTTTCTGGACCGGCTGGCGGGGCTTGCTCACGCAGGGCGTGGCCAATCGTGATTTCCGCAGCGCCCTGAACAGGCCCGGATTGCACCGTGAGTGCAACGCACCACCCGCCGCCGCCGCTGATGGAAAAGACGGCCGAACCCCTTGACCCGATGGCGGGGATGCGCACCTTTGAGCCGACAACCCTGCGCGGCGAGGAGGCGAGCGGCATGAGCCAGATCTGGACGCGCGACGAGATCGAAAGCCCCTGCGTGCAGATCTGCGTCATCCATCCCGAGGCGAGGATCTGCGCCGGCTGCCACCGCACGGCCGAGGAAATCGCGGCCTGGAGCCAGATGAGCCCCGAGGTGCGGCGCATGATCATGGCCGAGCTGCCCGGGCGTGGCGGTCTGCTGCGCCAGCGCCGGGGCGGTCGGGCGGCCCGGCGCGGGGGGAACGAGGGCGCGTGATGGCGCTGCATTGAGCGGCATCGCGATTTGCCAGCCCGAGGGGCATGTCGATCAACGCGCATCAAAAAGGGGCGCCGCGCATTGCACGGCGCCCCATCTGTCTTGCCGAAGATCGCCTATTCTTCCAGCGACAGCGCCACGAATCGGGGGTCGTCGCCCTGGCGGATCATGACCAGCAGGTTGCGCCGGCCGGCCTCGCGCGCGGCATTCAGCTGCTCTTCGAATTCGGCGATTGTGGTGACGGGCACCTGGCCCGCCTCGGTGATCACATCGCCCGGGCGGATACCCTTGCTGTCGGCATCCGAGCCCGGCTCAACCGTGCGCACCAGAAGGCCGGAGATGCCCAAGGGCAACTCCATGTCTTCGCGCATCTGCTCGGACAGTTCGGCCAGTTCCATGCCCAGCACCTGCGCCGGCGCCTGCGGCGCCCGGGGTGTCTGCGGCGTACTGCGTCCGGTCAGTGCGCCCTCGTCGCGCAGTCCCAGGGTCACGTTGAGCGTGAGCTCGCTGCCGTCGCGCATGACAATCACCTCCACCGCCTTGCCGACACCGGCATCGGCCACCCGCCGTACCAACTCGCGCGTGTCGGTGACCTGACCGCCATCGAAGCTGGTGATCACGTCGCCCGAAACGATGCCAGCCTCGCCGGCGGGGCCTTCCATTACCTCGGTGACCATCGCTCCCCTTGCCGCGGGCAGACCCAGCGCCTCGGCCATGTCCTCATCGACGTCCTGGATACGCACGCCCAGCCAGCCGCGCCTTGTGACACCGTATTCGCGCAACTGCTCGATCACGCGTGCAGCCACATTGGACGACATCGCAAAGCCGATGCCGATCGAGCCACCGGTGGGCGACAGGATCGCCGTGTTCACGCCGATAACCTCGCCATCCATGTTGAACAGCGGCCCGCCCGAATTGCCGCGGTTGATGGCGGCATCGGTCTGCAGATAATCATCGAAATTGCCCTGCAGGGCCCGGCCGCGCGCCGAGATGATACCAGACGAGACCGAAAAGCCCTGCCCCAGCGGGTTGCCCACCGCGATCACCCAGTCGCCGACGCGCGCTGCCTCGCTGTCGCCCCAGGGGACATGCGGCAGCGGCTCGTCATGTTCGACCTTGAGCAGCGCGATGTCGGTGGCCGGGTCGGTGCCCACCAGCTGCGCCTCGAGCGTCAGACCGAAGAAGAACTCGATCAAGATCTCGTCGGCGCCCTCGATGACATGGTTGTTGGTCACGATGTAGCCGTCATCGGAGATCACGAAACCCGAGCCCAGAGACTGGCTCTGACGCGGCCGCCGGGGGCGCTCACCCTCGCGGTTGAAGAACTCGTCGAAGAAATCCTGAAAGGGTGCGCCGTCGGGCAATTGCGGAAAACCGCGATCCGTTCCGGCGGCGACGGTGGTCGATGTGGTGATGTTGACCACGGCCGGGCTTACCGTCTCGGCGAGATCGGCAAAACTTGCGGGCCGGTCCTGTGCGGCCACGCCGACAGCCTGCCATGCCAGCAGGACAACGGCCGCAACGAAACCCAGGATCAGGCGAAGCGGAGCGGAGGGCCGCTCGAAACCCCGGGTCGGAACCGTCGGTTGAAACATGTCGTACTCTCCCTTGAAGCGGCCAACGGCCTGGCGGCCTGTCTGCCTTGGCGTGCTTGGATTACGGTTTGATACGTCATGCCACAAGATAGGGTCATGAGGGCGCAGTGCAAATCGTGTCTTTGTCACTCAAGCGAAGGTGAAGGCACATGAGGTGCCGACGAGATGAGCCCTACCCGGCAGCAGGGCATCGGTGGCCTTGCATTGCCGATGCCCCGCAACCGAAAGAAATGCGGCCGATAGCAGCGGTCAGTGCCACGGCAAGCTGCCTGTCCTGACGCTTGATGAAGCCCCGATCCAACCGGCAAAGCACTGCGCGCGCAGCGCCGCTGCAAACGAAGCAAGCAAGCGAATCCGGTATCAGCCCTTGGCCGGTGCCGGCGGCCAGGTCTTGGCGACCATGGTCAGCACGTCATACTGGGCGACCGCCTCTTCCTTCTGGTTGCTCACGCGGGCATCCCAGCGCACCTCGCCATGTTCGGCGCCCGAGCGTGGGTTGATCTCCTTGCATGTCAGGCGCACCTGCAGCGTGTCGCCGGGGTTGACGGGGGTGAGAAAGCGCAGATTGTCCACCCCGTAATTGGCCAGCACCGGCCCCGGATCGGGCTGCACGAAAAGCCCTGCCGCGAAGGAAACGATCAGATAGCCATGCGCCACGCGCCCGTCGAAGAAGGGGTTCGCGCGCGCGGCGTCCTCGTCCATATGGGCATAAAAGGTATCGCCGGTGAAATGGGCGAAA
This sequence comes from Pararhodobacter sp., assembly GCA_020832665.1. Classification (GTDB taxonomy): domain Bacteria; phylum Pseudomonadota; class Alphaproteobacteria; order Rhodobacterales; family Rhodobacteraceae; genus Pararhodobacter. Next base: position 18,690 of record JAFIEG010000019.1, read on the forward strand.
TGCTCGATATCCTCAAGCGTGACGGTGCGCTTTTCGGTGACGATCTGATCGCCGACGCGCAGTTCGGCCAGCGATTTGCGGAAGGGGTGGATATCGGCGCGCGTATCGGCGCCATCGATCCAGCGGCCGGTGACGGCGCAAAGCAGGCGCGGCGCGCCCTGCACGGCGGTGCGCTGCATGAAATGCTTCACCCCGCGGATGCCGCCCATCTCCTCGCCGCCGCCGGCGCGGCCCGGCCCGCCATGCACCAGAGGCGCCAGCGGCGTGCCATGCCCGGTGGAGGATTTCGCGCTTGCCCGGTTGCCGATCAGCACGCGGCCGTGGAAGGGCGCCATGCCGATCACCGCCGCTTCAGCCACGCCTGCGTCGTCGGTAAAGACCGAGGCCACCAGCGAGCCCTTGCCGCGATGGGTCAGCGCCACCGCTTCCTCGATATCGTCATAGGGCATCAGCGTGCTGACCGGGCCGAAAGCCTCGACATCATGCACCGCTTGCGCCGCGCCGTGCTTGTCGCAATAAAGCAGCACCGGGTTGAGAAAGGCGCCGGCCTGCGGATCGCCCGAGGCCACGCTCACCGCTGTCGGGTCACCGGCGACGATTTCGCCATCGGCCTGCAGATCGCGGATGCGCGCGCGCACCTCCTCGCGCTGATCAAGGCTGGCCAGCGCCCCCATGCGCGTGCCCTCATCGCCGGGCAGGCCCACGGCCACCTTGGCCAGCGCGGCCGCCAGCGCATCGCGCGCCGCCCCGACCTGCGCACGGGGGACAAAGGCGCGGCGGATGGCGGTGCATTTCTGCCCCGCCTTGATGGTCATCTCGCGCACCACTTCCTTGACGAACAGCTCGAATTCAGGCGTGCCCGGCACCGCGTCGGGGCCGAGGATGCAGGCGTTCAGGCTGTCAGCTTCCATGGTGAAGCGCACCGAATTCTCCACGATTGCCTTGTGGGCGCGCAGCTTGCGCCCGGTGGCCGCCGAGCCGGTGAAGGTGACGACATCCTGACCCGTCACATGGTCGAGCATATCGCCCACTGAACCGCAGATCAGTTGCAACGCGCCTTCAGGCAGCAGGCCGCTTTCGATGATGCGCTGCACCATCAGCTCGGTCAGATAGGCCGTCTGGCTGGCGGGTTTGATGATCGCGGGCATGCCGGCGATGATGGTGGGCGCCAGCTTTTCCAGCATGCCCCAGATCGGAAAATTGAAAGCGTTGATGTGAATTGCCACCCCCCGCAGCGGGGTAAGGATGTGCTGGGCCGAAAAACTGCCATCGCGCGACAGCGGCTCGACCGCGCCCTCGGTCAATACGCTTGTGTTGGGCAACTCGCGCCGCGCTTTCGAGGCATAGGTCAGCATGGTGCCGATGCCGCCCTCGATATCGACCCAGCCATCCTTGGGCGTGGCGCCGGTGGCCAGCGACAGGGCGTGAAACTCGTCCTTCATCTCCATCAGTTTCTGGCCCAGCGCCTTTAGCATCAGCGCCCGCTCATGGAAGGACAAGGCGCGCAGCGCCGCCCCAGCAGCGCGCCCGTGTTCCAGCGCGCCGGCCATGTCGAGCCCCGAGGCATCGATCAGCGCGACCGCTTCGCCGGTGCCGGCATCGCGCAAAAGCGCGCCATCGGCGGCACCTTCTTTCCATTCACCGCAGATATAGCTTTTCAGGCGACGGGGGGTCTGGGCGTTCATGCGCGCTCCTTGACGTCTGTCTTTTCAGTTCAGGTTGAGATCGGCCAGCATTGCGTCGATCTGAGCGTTCCAGTCGGCCAGCAGCGCCTCGTTGGGCCGGTGGCGCAGGCCGAAACGCTTGAGCCGCTCGAAACGGGCCGAACCCACGGTGCCGAAGCCGGCGGCCACCCGCGGGCGCCAATAGGCCACCGATTCGCGCGCCGCGGCGCTTCCCTCCTGGGTGGCGGCGATCTTGCCCAGGCCTTCGCGGCCAAGCTCGGCATGGCGGGCCTCGCGCGGGGTCACGGCGCGAAACACCTCGGCCAGCGGCTGATACGAGGCCTTGGCCAGTTCCTGAAGCTGGATCACGGCGGCGGCGCCCTGAAGCACATTCATCACCACCGCATCCACCCAGCCTTGCAGCGGGTAGTGAAACACCGAAAGCCGCATGTCGCCGCCCTGGCGCGAGGCGCCGATATCGGCCTCGCGGTCCAGCCGCGCCGCCCAGGGATGCACCCCCTCATAGCGCGCGGTATCGGCGCCGAAATCGGCCATGATCTTCAGCACCCGTTCGGCATGATCGGCCTTTTCCAGCACGATCCGCGCCGCCGCGATGCGGCTCTTGATGCCTGGCGCATCGTTGATCACCTCGGCGAACCCGGCCGAGGCCGCCAACTCGCTGTCCACGAAACTGGCCATCAGCCGCATCAACTCGCCCCGGTAGCGTGGCGGTGCGTTGCCCGGCGACGTCAGCTTGCCGCCATGGGCGAGATAGTCCTCGATCGACATGTCATTCATGGCCCGCTCCCCCTCTGGCTGGCGCGGTTACTGATCGTAGCTTACAACAACCTTGTCGCTGAGCGGATAGCACTGACAGGTCAGCACATAACCCTGGCGGACCTCGTAATCCTCCAGCGCGTGGTTCACCAGCATCTCGGTTTCGCCCTCCAGCACCTTGGCGCGGCAGGTCGAGCAGACCCCGGCCTTGCAGGCAAAGGGTGCGTCCAGATCGTTGGCCAGCGCGGCATCGAGCAGGCTCGCGCCCTCCTTGGGCATGCGGAAATAGCGCGTGGTGCCGTCAAGCGTGACGGTGGCCTCGCAGGCCTCGGCGCTGTCGGCAGACTGGCTGACGGCCTTCTGCCGTGCCCGCCCCGGCTGGCCCGAGGCGAAGAGCTCGAACTTGATCTGATCGTCGCTGAGGCCATGCGCGCGCAAGCTGGCGGCGATGGTCAGCATCATCGGTTCGGGGCCGCAGATAAAGGTGGTGTCCACACTCTTGGGATCCACCCAATGGGTGAACAGGCCCTGCATCTTCTCTTCGTCGATGCGCCCTGTGAACAGATCGATTTCCTGACCTTCGGTTTCAAGAACATGCAGCAATGACAGCCGGCCAAGGTAGGAATTCTTCAAGTCCTCAAGTTCCTCGCGGAACATGATCGAGGCCACGGCGCGGTTGGCATAGACCAGCGTGAAGCGCGATTTCGGCTCGCGCGTCAGCACCGTCTTGACGATCGACAGCACCGGCGTGATGCCCGAGCCGCCGGCAAAGCCCAGGTAATGGCGCGCGGCGGCAGGGTCGAGCGCGGTGTGGAAATTGCCCATCGGCGGCATCGCTTCCAGCACCGCGCCGGGGTCAAGGTTGTCGTTGGCCCAGTTGGAAAAGGCCCCGCCATCCACGCGCTTGATGCCAACGCGCAACAGGCCCTCATCAAGCCCGGCGCAGATGGAATAGGAGCGGCGCAACTCCTCGCCGTCGAAATCGCGGCGAAAGGTCAGATACTGGCCCTGGATGAAGTTGAACTTGTCTTCATCCTCGGGGCGCGGGCGCAGGGTGACGACCACGGCATCGCGGGTGTCCTTGCGCACATCGACAACGTCAAGGGGCAGAAAACGGGCCATGGGCGTGCCTCAGATGCATTTGAAATAGTCGAAGGGTTCCAGACAGTCGCGGCACTGATAGGCCGCCTTGCAGGGCGTCGATCCGAACTGGCTGACACGAGTGGTGTCGGCCGAGCCGCAGCGCGGGCAGGGGACGGTCAGGTTCTCGCCGGTCATGCGCGCTATCCGGCCTTTAAGCACGTCATTGCCGCCCTGCGCGGCGGTGCCGTCGATTGGGGGCGCGATGCCATAGGCGCGCAGTTTCTCGCGCGCCTCCTCGGCGATCCAGTCGGTGGTCCAGGCCGGCGAAAGCTGGCGTTTCAGGCGGATCTTCTCTACCCCCTTCTCGCGCAGCTTTTCCTCGATCTGCAGGTTGATCATGCTGGTGGCGGGGCAGCCCGAATAGGTGGGCGTGACCGTCACCACCAGCGTGTCGCCCTCGTAATCGACATCGCGGATGATGCCCAGCTCGGTGATGGTGATCACCGGAATCTCGGGGTCCGGCACCTCCGACAGCCAGCGCCAGACCTCCTCGGTATCGGGCAGCGTGGCAGCGCTCATCGCATCACCACTTCGCGCCGGGATAGGCACGCTGCAGCCACTGCATTGAACACAGCAGATGGCCCATATGCTCGGTATGGCGGCCCTGCCGCCCGCCCTTGTGGGCGAAATCGCCCTCGGGGCGCTTGAGCGTGGCCTCGTCGAGCACCGCATTCACCGTCTCGTCCCAGGCGCCGCGCAGGCTTTCGGGCGCCGGCATCACCCCTGAATCGGCCAGGCGGGCGTCGATCTCGTCGCCCAGGAACATCTCGCCGGTATAGGGCCACAGCCGCTCCAGCGCATCCTGCATGCGGGCATGGCTTTCCTCGGTGCCGTCGCCCAGCCGGATCACCAGATCGGCCGAACGCTCGATGTGATAGGCCACTTCCTTGCCCGCCTTCTGCGCGATCTCGACGATGCGCGCATCCGACGAATCCTCCAGCGCCTTCAGCATCGGCTGGTGCCAGGCATCGAACAGGAATTGGCGCATCAGCGTATGGCCGAAATCGCGGTTCGGCCGCTCGACCAGCAGGAAATTGTAAAAGTGCCAGGCATCGCGCAGAAAGGCCAGATCGTCGGCCGAACGCCCGCGCCCCTCGATCTCGCCTGCCAGCCCCAGCCAGAGCTGCGTCTGGCCGATCATGTCGAGCGCCATATTGGCCAGCGCGATATCCTCTTCCAGCACCGGCGCATGCCCGCACCACTCCGACACGCGATGGCCCAGAATCAGCGTGTTGTCGCCCAGTCTTGTCAGGCCGACAAACAGATCATGCTCGCGCGAGCCCATCTCCAGCGGCGCGCTCGCTCCCTTGCCCGCGGCGCGCGCCAGCTCGGCGGCATCGGGCGTCATGATGTCAGACAATGACGGTGCCATCACATATGCCCCACTTCATCGGGAATGTCGTAAAATGTCGGGTGCCGATAGACCTTGGAATTCGAGGGCTCGAAGAGCGGCCCCTTCTCCGAGGGCGACGAGGCGGTGATATCGCCCGATTTCACCACCCAGATCGATACCCCCTCATTGCGCCGGGTATAGACATCGCGCGCATGCCGGATCGCCAGTTCGGCATCCGGGGCATGCAGGCTGCCCACATGACGATGGTTGAGGCCATGCTGGCCCCGGATGAAAACTTCCCAAAGCGGCCATTCGCTGGACATGGGATTACCCCTTCATCTTGCCTGAAATACGCTGGGGGGTGAGCCGCAGGCGAGGGCGGCAACGCCCCCCTGACCCGCTTCACTCAGCCGCCACATTCGCCGAAGCGCGCCGCGCCGCGGCCTTCTTCGCATGCGCCATCAGCGCCTCGCGGAACCAGGCGCCGTCTTCCCAGGCCTGCTGGCGTGCTTCCATGCGATCGGTGTTGCACGGCCCGTTGCCCTTGAGCACATCGTGGAATTCCGACCAGTCGGGCTGCGAATAGTCATAGCCGCCCTTTTCCTCGTTCCACTTCAGCGCCGGGTCGGGGATGCTCAGCCCCAGATACTCGGCCTGCGGCACGGTCTGATCGACGAATTTCTGGCGCAGCTCGTCATTGGTGTTGATCTTGATCTTCCACGCCATCGACTGCGCCGAATGCACCGAATCCTTGTCCGAGGGGCCGAACATCATCAGCGAGGGATACCAGAAGCGGTTGAGCGCATCCTGCGCCATCGCCTTTTGTTCGGGCGTGCCCTGCGCCATCTTCATCATGATGTCGTAGCCCTGGCGCTGGTGAAAGCTCTCTTCCTTGCAGATGCGGATCATGGCGCGGCTGTAGGGGCCGAACGAGGTGCGCTGCAGCGGCACCTGGTTCATGATCGCCGCGCCATCGACCAGCCAGCCCACGGCGCCGATATCGGCCCAGTTCAGCGTCGGATAATTGAAGATCGAGGAATACTTCATCTTCCCCGACAACAGCGCCTCGGTCATCTCGTCGCGCGAGATGCCCAGGGTTTCCGCCGCGCAGTAAAGGTAAAGCCCGTGCCCGGCCTCGTCCTGCACCTTGGCCAGCAGGATCGCCTTGCGCTCAAGCGTCGGCGCGCGGGTGATCCAGTTGCCCTCGGGCAGTTGGCCCACGATTTCCGAATGCGCATGCTGGCCGATCTGGCGGATCAGCGTCTTGCGATAGCCCTCGGGCATCCAGTCCTTCGGCTCGATCTTCTCGCCGGCATCGATACGCGCCTGAAAGGCGGCGAGCATTTCCGGATCGTCATTCGTCGCTTCGGATTTCACCATCTGTGCATACATGGTCTTTCCCTTCCGTCGGATCCGTTGTCAGATACGCTCGATGACCAGCGCCACGCCCTGGCCCACGCCCACACACATGGTGCACAGCGCGTAGCGCCCGCCGCTGCGTTGCAACTGCCACATAGCCGTGGTCGCCATTCTTGCGCCCGAAGCCCCCAGCGGGTGGCCGATGGCAATGGCCCCGCCATTGGGGTTCACGCGCTCGTCGTCATCGGCCAGCCCCAGTTCGCGCAGCACCGCCAGGCCCTGCGCGGCGAAGGCCTCGTTCAACTCTATCACATCCATCTGCCCGATGGTGAGTCCCGTGCGCGCCAGAAGCTTCTTTACAGCCGGCACCGGGCCGATGCCCATCACGCGCGGCGCCACCCCGGCCGCCACGCAGCCCAGGATGCGCGCGCGCGGCGTCAGCCCATGCGCCTTTGCCGCCGCTTCCGAGGCCACGATCAGCGCCGCCGCGCCGTCATTGACGCCCGAGGCATTGCCGGCCGTCACGCTCAGATCGGGGCCGTTGATGCCGCGCAGCCTGGCCAGCGCCTCGGGGGTGGTGTCGGGGCGGGGGTGCTCGTCGGTCTCGACGATCTTCGGCTCGCCCTTGCGCTGGGGTATCGTCACCGGCGCCATCTCGTCGGCAAAGCGCCCGGCTTCCTGCGCCGCCGCCCAGCGCTGCTGGCTGCGCAGGGCAAAGGCATCCTGATCTTCGCGGCTGACGCCGTAATCGGCGGCCACGTTATCGGCCGTCTGGGGCATCGAATCGATGCCGTGTTGCGCCTTCATCTTCGGGTTGACGAAGCGCCAGCCGATGGTGGTGTCGAAAACGGCATTGGCGCGCGAAAAGGCGGTTTCGGCCTTGGGCATGACGAAGGGGGCGCGGCTCATGCTCTCTACCCCACCGGCGATGAGCATGTCGTTGTCGCCCGCGCGGATCGCCCGCGCCGCCATGCCCACGGCATCGAGCCCCGAACCGCACAGCCGGTTCACCGTGGTGCCCGGCACATCAACCGGCAGGCCGGCCAGCAGCGCGGCCATGCGCGCGACATTGCGGTTGTCCTCGCCGGCCTGATTGGCGCAGCCATAGATGACATCATCCACTGCCGCCCAGTCCACGCCGTTGTTGCGCGCCATCAGCGCCGCGATCGGCACCGACGCCAGATCGTCGGCGCGCACTGCCGAAAGCGCGCCGCCATAGCGGCCGATCGGTGTGCGGACAGCATCGCAGATGAAAGCTTCGGTCATGTATGGCTCCCCCCATTCGTTGACCGTTCGGTCACTGTATAGGTTGCGTTGCATCACAAATCAATCTCAATTTCAGAGATTTTTGTGATATGTTATGGTGCCGGCCCATCCGGCGCCAAATCATTGTTTTCCAATGCGGCTTTCGGGCCGATGCCCGCCCGGAGCGCCTCGATACGATCGCGTGTCTGCGCAGTTTCGCGCTCCAGCGGGCCCGAGATCGCCTCGAAGGCGGCGCCGATATGCGAATCGGCAGCGGCCGAGAGCGCCAGATAGCTGCGCGCGAAAACCGCCCGCGCCCGCGTGCCGGGCCAGTTGGCGGGAAGGGCCTGCGCGGGCAGGCGCGGGTCGCGCAACAGCACCTGGCGATAGGCGTGCACCATCAACAGCCGCAAAGCCAGCGCCGCGGCGCCCGAACCCGCCCCGACAGCACCCGACGACGCCTTGCCGGCAGCCGGCAGGGCAAAGCGGGCGGCGAATTCCTCATAGGAAGCGGCATGGCTGTGCAGGTCGAAATGCGCCGCCGCGAAGTCGCGCAGCAGCGCGGTCTCGCCCTCAGGGTGCGCCGCGAAACCCAGCGCCCCGGCGGGCAGCGGTGCGTTGTCGGGGCCGACGGCAAGCTGCGCCTTGATGCGCGCATGCCCCGCGCGCTCGAGCTGCGCCATCGCCGCCTCGGCACCTTCTTCGGGCAGCCAGACGAAGCGCCAGCCCGGTTCGCATGCCGTGCCGTAGATGATGCGCGCGGCCTGGGCAAATTCCTCGCTGGCCGCCGGCGTCAGCCGGTAGAAACTGCGCCGACCCGCGCGCCGCCCTTCCAGCCGCCCCGCCGACACCAGCCGCGACACGGCGGTGCGCACCAGGGTTTCGCTGATGCCCACCAGCGCGCAGGCCGAGATGATGTTGCCGATCCAGACCTCGCCGCCGCGCGGCACCACGACATCGCCGTAAAGCGTGACGATGAACCCCGCCGCGCGCAGCGGTATCTGCTCCGCCAGCGAAGCGGCCTGCACCGCAAGGGGTTTTTCGTGTACCGTCACCGTGTTGCTTCCAACCTTCGCACTCGCGGCATGATCCTAGCCCGAAGCGGGCGGGCAGTCGAACCGGTTTTTGAAACCACGCCGCAGCGCCGGCGATTGCTTGCCGGAGGCGGCGCGCGCGCTAGCTGCGCCTGCATGATGCTTTTGATTCTCTACAATGGCGGCTGTCCAATTTGCGCGCGCGAGATCGCCCATTATCGCCGGCTCGCGTTGCGCCTCGGCGCCGATATCGCCTTCGAGGATCTGGGCAAGACCGATCTCGCCCTCTGGGGGCTGAACCCTGATACCGCCCGCCGCCGGCTGCATGCACGCGATGCGGGGCGGGTGCTGCACGGATTGGCCGCCTTTCGCGCGCTCTGGGCACGGCTGCCCGGCTGGCGCTGGCTTGCATGACTGACCGGCTTGCCGGGCCTGGGCGCGGTTTTCGCGCTGGCCTATGACCGGGTTGCGGCACCGGTCCTCTATCGCATGGCGCGCCGGCGGGAACGGCGGGGAAACGCGCCTTCGAAGGCGCGTTGAAAGGGCCTTCACAGGCCCTTTCTCGCGGCGTCGCGCCCGGCATCGGGGGGCCTCGCTTTTCCGGGCGCATGCGGCCAACGCCCCTTGCGCTGCGCGCCACGCCGCGCCACCTTGCGGCGACAACCGGAGGATTGATCATGAGCAAAGCCTACTGGGTGGCGCATGTCGATGTGCACGACCCCGAAACCTATGCACGCTACCGCGAGGCCAATGCCGCGGCCTTTGCGAAATACGGCGCGCGCTTTCTCATTCGCGGCGGCGCGCAGGAGCAGATGGAGGGGCATTGCCGCGCGCGCACCGTGGTCATCGAGTTTCCCAGCCTGCAGGCGGCGCGCGATTGCTACCACTCGCCCGAATACCAGGCCGCCAAGGCCATTCGCGACCCGGTCAGCGAGGGCGATCTGATCATTGTCGAGGGTTATGAGGGCGGCTGATCGGGGCCGCGCTGTAGCACCCTGAGCGGGTGCGCGGGCTGGACAAGCGCCGCGCGCCCGCCTAGAGCACGCTCTAGGTACCGGACGGGCCATCGGAAGCGAGACACCATGCGCAAGGCCAGCATCAGCCGCAAGACCAGCGAGACCGCCATCACCGCCAGCCTCGACCTCGACGGCAGCGGGCAATTCGATGTCGCCACCGGCGTGGGTTTTTTCGATCACATGCTGGAGCAACTGACGCGGCATTCGCTGATCGACATCACCCTGCGCGCCGAGGGCGATCTGCATATCGACGATCACCACACGGTCGAGGATTGCGGCATCGCGCTGGGCCAGGCGCTGGCGCAGGCGCTGGGCGACAAGCGCGGCATTCGCCGTTACGGTTCCTGCCTGTTGCCGATGGATGACGCGCTGGTGCGCGCCGCGCTCGATCTTTCGGGCCGGCCGTTTCTGGTCTGGCAGCTGGCTTTTCCCACCCAGAAGATCGGCAACTTCGACACCGAGTTGGTGCGCGAGTTCTTTCAGGCGCTCAGCACCCATGGCGGCATCACGTTGCATGTGAGCGCGCTGGCCGGGATCAACAGCCACCACATGGCCGAGGCCGCTTTCAAGGCCGTGGCGCGCGCGCTGCGCGAGGCGGTCGAGCCCGACCCGCGCAAGGGCGATGCCGTGCCCTCGACCAAGGGTTCGCTCTAGGCCCATGCTGACCGTCATTGTCGATTACGAGAGCGGCAATCTGCATTCGGCGCAAAAGGCGTTCGAGCGCATGGCAGCCGAAACCGGTGCCGGCGAGGTGCTGGTCAGCGCGCGGGCCGAGGATGTGGCGCGCGCCGAGCGTATCGTGCTGCCCGGCGACGGCGCCTTTCCCGCCTGCCGGCGCGCGCTGGCGGCAGTGCCCGGCATGATCGAGGCACTGGAAGAGGCGGTGGTCGCGCGCGGGCGGCCCTTTCTGGGCATCTGCGTGGGCATGCAGATGCTGGCCACGCGCGGGCTGGAATATGAAGAGGTGCCGGGCCTGGGCTGGATCGGCGGCGATGTCGAGCGCATCGCGCCGGCCGATGGCGGGCTGAAGGTGCCGCATATGGGCTGGAACGATCTGGTCATCGACCGGGCGCATCCGGTGCTGGCGGGCATTGATAGCGGTCAGCACGCCTATTTCGTGCATTCCTATCATTTCCGGCTGCACGATCCGGCGCATCTTGTGGCGCATGTCGATTATGGCGGGCCGGTGACGGCCATCATCGGGCGCGACAATATTCTGGGCACGCAGTTTCACCCCGAGAAGAGCCAGGCCATGGGCCTGCAGCTTATCGCCGGCTTCCTGCGCTGGCGGCCCTGAGGGGGGGGGGCGCTGACCCCCGTCCGCTGCGCGGACTCCCCCCGGCGTATTTGGGGGCAAGATGAAGACGGGGGCTGTGCTGCCGGCCCCTCAGGCGAGGAACTGCCAGGCGAGGCCGGAAAGCAGCGCCCCGGCCATGGCGAAACCAAGATAGGCAGCGAAGACGCGCGGGCGCACCAGCGCCCAGACGGCGATGGCAGCGGGGATCGAACTCATGCCGCCGGCGACTACGAAGCTCATGGCCGCGCCGGGGGCCATGCCCTGGCCAAGCAGCGCATCCATCAGCGGCACCGCGGCATAGCCGTTGAGATAGGCCGGCGCGCCCAGCACCGCGCCCAGCAGGATCGGCTGGAAGCCCTCGCCGCCCAGCACCCCGGCGATCAGCCCGGCCGGAACATAGGTGACCATCAGCGCTTCGATGACATAGGCCAGCGCCAGCCATTTGCCCAGGAACAGGATATTCTCGCGCGCGGTGGCGGCGAAGATGCCGCGCCTTGGCGCCTCGCGCCAGAAGGCCCAGAGCGGTTTGCCGTGGAAGGGGTTCTTCACCTTGCCGCAGCAGGTCCGGGGCGCGAGATCGGCCTTGAGCGGGCTGGCGAAGACCGCGGTGCGGGAAAACAAGTGCACCGTCAGCCCGCCGCCAATGCCGATGAGCACCGCGAACACGGTCTTGGCCAGCGCGAAATCGAGCCCCAGCACGCCGGCGGTGACCAGGAACATGGCCGGGTCCATCAGCGGCGAGGACAGCCAGAAGGCCATCACCGCCGCCAGCGGCGCCCCCACCGCCAGGAGCGCCGCGATGAAGGGAATCACCTGGCACGAGCAGAAGGGCGACAGCCCGCCGACCAGCGCGGCGAAGACGATCATCGGCAGCGCCGGGCCCTGAAAGGCGCGCCCGACCAGGGTTTCCGCCCCCGCTGCCTTGACCCAGGCCAGCGCCAGCGTGGCAAAGAGGATGATCGGCGCCGTGCGCGCCAGCGCGCGAGCGGCGAAATCGACCGTGGGCAGGAACTGCGCCGGGTCGGCCAGCGCCACGGCGGCCAGAAGCAGCGCGATGGCCAGCGCCACGCGGTCGATGCGGCGCAGGAAGGAAGGGCGCGGGCGGGGCAGGGTGGTATCAGCCATCGGTGCTTCCATGCGTTACAGGGGGCGCGCTGCCGGGCCGGTCGGCGCAGCATTCGGCGAGAAGGAATTCGGACAGGGCGCGGATGGCGCCGGTATCGGCGGCGCAGGTGATCTGCCTGCCATGCTTGCGCCGGGTGATCAGCCCGGCTTGGGCGAGTGTGTTGAGGTGGAAGGTCAGTGTCGAGCCGGTGATGCCGCAGCGGTTTCCAAGCAGGCCGATGCCCAGCCCCTCGGGCCCGGCGCGCACCAGCGTTTGCAGCACGGCGAGCCGGGCTTCGGAGCCCAGCGCGGCGAAGGTCAGCGCGGCGCGTTCGGTTGTGGTGTCGGTGCGATTCGTTTTCATATTTGCAGAAATATCGAAATATAATGTCGATGGCAACTGTGAAACGCTAACCCGGCAAGAAGGGAATGCCTTCCCTCTGCCGGCGCCGATGGCGGGAAAAAACCTGGCCCCGAGGTGCCTTGGTAGCGTCCGACGTTCCGGCCTCGACCGAGTTCGCGGGGCGCCGATCCCCGGCCGGGCCCGGTTGCGGCAAGCATGACCCGTTGCCCGCGCCCGGGCTTTGCCCTAGCGTCGCGCGCGTAAAAAGCCGACAGCACGGGAGGCAACACCATGTCGAAAAGCCCGGGGTTCGATACCCTGCAGATTCACGCCGGCAGCCGGCCCGACCCCGCTACCGGGGCGCGCCAGACGCCGATCTATCAGACCACATCCTATGTGTTTCGTGACGCCGATCACGCCGCAGCGCTCTTCAACCTGCAGGAAGTGGGTTACATCTATTCGCGCCTGACCAACCCCACCGTCGCCGCGCTGCAGGAGCGGGTGGCGGCGCTTGAGGGGGGCGTGGGCGGGATTTGCTGCTCGTCGGGACACGCCGCGCAGATCATGGCGCTGTTTCCGCTTATGGGGCCGGGGCGTAATGTCGTGTCCTCGACCCGGCTCTATGGCGGCACCGTCACGCAGTTCAGCCAGACGATCAAGCGCTTCGGCTGGTCGGCGAAATTCGTCGATACCGACGACCTCGTCGCGGTGGAGGCCGCGATCGACGATGACACCCGCGCGCTTTTCTGCGAATCGATCGCCAATCCGGGCGGCTATGTCACCGACATCCCGGCGTTGGCGAAGATCGCCGACAAGCACGGCATCCCGCTCATCGTCGACAATACCTCGGCCACTCCCTATCTGTGCCAGCCAATCGAGATGGGCGCGACGCTGGTCGTGCATTCGCTGACCAAGTACTTGACCGGCAACGGCACCGTCACCGGCGGCGCCATCGTCGATTCAGGGCGCTTCGACTGGTCGGCATCGGACAAGTTTCCCTCGCTCTCGGCGCCCGAGCCGGCCTATCACGGGCTGAAATTCCACGAGACCTTCGGCAACCTCGCCTTCACCTTCCACTCCATCGCGGTGGGGCTGCGCGATCTGGGCATGACGCTCAACCCGCAGGCGGCGCATTACACGCTCATGGGCATCGAGACGCTGAGCCTGCGCATGGCGCGCCATGTCGAGAACGCGAAGAAAGTGGCGACCTGGCTTGAAGGCCATCCCGCGGTCGAGGCCGTCACCTATGCCGGGCTGCCCTCGTCGCCCTGGTACGAGCGCGCGCAGAAGCTTTATCCCAAGGGCGCGGGCGGGCTTTTCACCGTGTCGCTGAAGGGCGGATATGATGCCTGCGTGAAGCTGGTCGATTCGCTGGAGCTGTTCAGCCATGTCGCCAATCTGGGCGATACGCGCTCACTGATCATCCATTCCGCATCCACCACCCACCGCCAGCTGACCGAAGAGCAGCAGGTGGCCGCCGGCGCGGCGCCGAATGTGGTGCGTTTGTCGATCGGAATCGAGGATGCCGACGATCTGATTGCAGATCTCGAACAGGCGCTGGTCAAGGCCGGCGGATGAACGGTTGACGCTAGGTCAGCGCCTTTAAGCGGGCGAAACGCACGGAATTCCGTTCACGAAACTGTTGCCCGGCAGCATCACTGCCGGGCTTTTTCTTTGCATCGGCGGATTCCTGCTATAGGGATTGGTGCAAGCCGGACTGGGGCTCGAAGCCTCGCGGTGCCCTGTGATAAACGCGTGCCATGAAACCGGATTTTGCACTGAATCTGTCGCATGAAGGGGCCGAGCTGCTGCGTCGTGGCGCAGCTGGCTGGGAGAGGCTGGGCGCTGTGCGCTTCGATCAGCCGGACCTTGACAAGGCGCTTTCGAGCCTGCGCGACTCCGCGCGCGAACAGGCGCCCGAGCGCTTCTTCACCAAGCTTGTGATTCCCGCCAGCGAGTTGCGCTATGTGACGGTTTTGGCGCCGGGGCCGACCGACGAGGCGCGCCGGCTGCAGATCGAGGCCGAGATCGAGGGGCTCACCCCCTATGCGATCGAAGAGCTTTCCTATGATTTCGTGGTCGAAGGCGATTACGCGCTGGTTGCGCTGGCGGCGAAAGAAACGCTCGAACAGGCCGAGGATTTCGCCGTCAATCACGGCTTGAACCCGGTCGCATTCGTGGCCATTCCCGAGCGCGGCGCGTTTCTCGGTGAGCCGTTTCTGGGCGAGACCCGGCAGGCGCGCAAACTGCTGCAGGCGGGCGAGCCGGTAGTGGCGGATGGGCAACCGGTGCTGCTGGCCGGCAGTGACGCGGCTGCCGAGGCGCGCCGCAATGAGCGGTCCGAGGTGGCAACGGCAAGGGTGGCGGGACTCGGTGCTCGCGTCGCGCGGGCAGCGCCTGCGCCGCAGCCGGGTCCGGCTGCGCTGCCGCCCCGGCCCAAGGTTGAGATCACGCCCCGGGCACCTGCTGCTGCCGGATCGGGTTTTCCCCGCCGCGCCACAACCGAAAGCGGGGACGAGCCCGGCGGTCTGGCGCGGGTAGGCGATCTGGTGCGGCGAATGGGCAATCGCCTGCGGCTTGAGCGTGCCGGGGCAGCGGCCGAGGCGGCTGCCGAGGGTCAGACGCCTGCCGATACCGGCCAGGGCGCGGCCGAGACCGAAACAAAGGTCGCTGAAAAGCCCGCGCCTGCTTTCGCAGCCGGCGCGGGCAGCGCCGAAGAAAAAGCAAGCAAGAAGCCTGTTGCGCCGGAGAAAACGGAAAAATCGACCCAGGTGCCGGTGGCCTTTTCCTCGCGCCGCAAGCGCCCGGCGGACGTAGAAGCGCCCCGGCTGGCCAGCAGCAGCACAAGCGCCGCGGCCGAAAAACCCAAGTCCGGCCCCGGCGGGAGGTTGGCGATGCTGCCGGGGACTGGCCGCGCGCGCGCGGCGTCTGCCGGCGCCTCTGGGGCGTTGGGCCGCCTTGTTGGCGGTATGCGCGGCGGTATCGGGCGCGGCTTGCGACGCGTTAGCGAAAGCGGCAAGGGGCTGGCAGCGCGAGCGAGGCCCGTATCCGCTTCCGGCACCCGGGCTGCAGCGCCGTCACCCGGCAAGCCAGCCGAGGGATTGGACGCTGCCGGCAAGGGATTGGCCATTCTCGGCGGCCAGCGCCGCTCGGCACAGCCGGCGGGGGGGGCGGCCGAGCCCATCGTGCCGGCTTCGCGGCCACCTGCCGACGAAACGGCCAAGGCAACCGAAGCCGAAGCCCTGACCATATTCGGCGCGCGCGGCAAGTCGCAACGCCAGCCTTTGGGGGCGCGCAAGGGGTTGATGGCCGCGGGCGGGGTGTTCCTGCTGCTTGGTGCCGTTGCCGTCTGGGCGCTGTATTTCGATCTCGGCAGCGACAGATCGGACGAGCCGGGGCTGGCACAGGTCGCACCCCAAGACGGTGCTGCAGGGACCGGGGACACGGCAAGTCCCGGCATCGAGGCGCCGGCCGCGCTGCCCGAGCCATCGCCCGAAGCCGTTGCCGAGTCTGGGGCCGAATCGGCTGCCGCGCCGGCCGATACCGAAGCCGCCGATACCGGCGCGCTGACGGAACCCGCAACCGATGATCCCGAGGCGCTGCTCGAACAGCTTGTCCGCGACGGTCTGCACGAGGCCCAACCGGCAGAAATCTTTGACGGGGCTTCGGAAACGGCTGTGATTGGCGAGCCTGCGGATCAGGTCGCCGGTCCGGCCGAACCTGTTCAGCCCGGCGAGGCGCCCAGCCTGGGCGAGGCGCCGGCGCCCGCCGCACAGCGCCTGGCACTGCCGGCGCCGGTCGAACGGCCAACGGTTGCCGAGGTGATGCCGGTCAGCGCCCCGCCGCCGCCGCCCTTCGGCGTCGAGTTCGATCTGGGCGATGACGGGCTGGTCACGGCCACGCCCGAGGGCGCGTTGAGCCCGCGCGGGGTGTTGGTCTATGCCGGCCAGCCCGCGGAAGTTCCCCCGCCCCGCCCGGCTGGCATCGCGCCTGAACCGGCGCCAGAGCCTGCCGCAGAGCCCGAGGCTGCCGTGGAACCCGAGCCCGAGGCCGCGCCTGAGGCCGTAGCGGAACCCGAGGCCGTTGCCATACCCGATGACACGCCGCGGGCCGATCCGGCATTGGCAGATGCGCGCCCGCAACCGCGCAGCCCGCGCGTGGCGGCGATGGCCGAAACCGCGGCGCCAGCAGAGACCGAGATCGAAACCGAAGCCGCCATCGAGGCCCCCGAAACCACCGAGCCGCAACCGGAACCGGGCGACAGCAGTGCGCTGACCTCCCCGGGGGCGATCTCGGTTGCCGCGCTCAGACCGCAGCAGCGGCCCACCGATCTGGCGCCCGCGACCCGCGCTGCGGTACCCGACGAGATCGATGTCGCAGAAGCGATGCGCGAAGCGGTGGCGCGCTCGCTGGTGCCCTCGGCGCGGCCCGAAGGCATGAGCGAGCGTGTGCGACAGGCCCTGGCCGCAGCGCGCAGCGGCCCCAGCAGTGGCAGCAGCACAGCTCGAACGGTCCGTGGCAGTGATGCACCGCAGATACCGACCACCGCCTCGGTGGCTGAACAGGCCACCGAAAGCGGCATGAATCTGCGCCGGATCAACCTGATCGGAGTCTATGGCACTACCTCTGACCGGCGCGCGCTGGTGCGCCTGTCCAATGGCCGGATTGTGCGCGTGGGCGTAGGTGACAGCCTTGATGGCGGACAGGTTGCGGCGATCGGCGATGCCGAATTGCGCTATGTACGAAATGGTCGCAACCAGGTGCTGCGCATCGGCGGCCGCGGCTGAGAACGCGCAAGGCCGGCAAGCGGCACCCGGCTCATGCCAATTTCTTTCCACCCGGCCGGTTCCAACTCGCATCGCAATAGTCAGGGGCCGGCGCTCGCTACGGTTGCACCCGCCTCACGCACCGGGCGCCGGCCACTATTCCCTCGGCCGAAAAAACCACCGCCTCCTTCATCTTGCCTGAAATACTCCTGGGGGAGTCCGCATGGCGGACCGGGGGCAGCGCCCCCTTTGCCCGCCGCAATGGCAGGCCGCCTCACCCTCAGCGCGAGAGAGAAATCAGGCCACGTTTTCCAGCGGCACCTGCGCGCTCACACCCAGCGCATGGCATACATTGCGGGTCAGATGCGGGCGGTTGAGGGTGTAGAAATGCAGATTTTCCACCCCTTCCGAGACCAACCTGTCGCACAGCTCGGTGCACAGCGCGGTAGCCAGCAGTTCTTCGCGCCCGTCGCGCTCGGCTTTGGCAAAGGCGTCGTCCAGCCAGGCCGGCACGCTGGCACCGGTGTTCAGTGCAAAGCGGCGGATGCCCTTCCAGTTCTCGATGGGAATGATGCCCGGCACCACGCGCGCCGCATCGATCCCTTCCGCGGCGCAGGCATCGCGAAAGCGCAGAAAGGTTTCGGGCTCGAAGAAGAACTGCGTGATGGCGCTGTCGGCGCCGGCCTGAAACTTTCGCTTCAGCCAGCGCACATCGGCCCGGTCATCGGAGGCTTCGGGGTGGCGCTCGGGATACGCTCCCACGCGCAGGGTGAACCGGCCCTTTGCAGCCAGCGCCTCGATCAACTCAACCGAATGCGCAAAACCGTCGGGGTGCGGGGTGAAGCGGCCCTGGCCCTTGGGCGGGTCGCCGCGCAGCGCGACGATCTCGCGCACGCCGGCCTCGGCGTAGCTGTCGGCAATGGCCAGCGTTTCCGCGCGCGTTGCATCGACGCAGGTCAGATGCGCGGCCACGTTGAGCCCGAATTCGCGCCCGATGGTGGTGACCGCCTCATGCGTCAGCGCACGGGTGGTGCCGCCGGCGCCATAGGTGACCGAGACGAATTCGGGCGCCAGCGGCGCCAGCATGCGCACGGTTTCCCACAGCCGGAAGCTGGCTTCCAGGGTTTTCGGCGGGAAGAACTCGAAGCTGATGCGCGGGGCGGGCATGGGGAAAACTCCTGTTGACGGGCCCTTGTTGCATGGGCGGCCATGTGAGACAAATTCATTGTTTTCATCATCACCATGAGGCCACGCGCATAATGCATCTCGAACTTCGCCATCTGCGCACCATCCGTGCCATTCACCAGGCCGGCGGCGTGGGCAAGGCTGCCGATCTGCTCAACATCACGCAATCGGCGCTCAGCCACCAGCTAAAGGGGCTGGAAGACCAGTGCGGGGTCGAGCTGTTTGCCCGCCGCACCAAGCCCCTGCGGCTGTCGGCAGCGGGGATGAAGCTGCTGCGCGCGGCCGAGGATATCCTGCCGCGCATCGAGGCGCTGGAAGACGAGTTTCGCGCCCTGCGCGCGGGCAAGTCGGGCCGGCTGCATATCGCCATCGAGTGCCACGCCTGTTTCGAATGGCTTTTCCCGGTGCTCGAACGCTTCCGCCATGGCTGGCCCGATGTTGATATCGATATCCGCCCCGGCCTTGCTTTTGGAGCGCTGCCTGCGCTCCGGCGCGAGGAGGTCGATCTCGTCATCTCGGCCGATCCTGAGGACATGCCCGATGTTACCTTTACCCCGCTTTTCGATTACGAGCCGCGCTTCGTTGCCGCCGCCGACCACCGTCTGGCGGACAAGCCTTATGTCCAGGCCGAGGATTTTCGCGACGAGGTGCTTATCACCTATCCGGTGGAACGCGCGCGGCTGGATGTGTTCACCGGGCTTCTGACGCCGGCCAAGGTCGAACCGCGCGCGATCCGGCAGGTCGAACTGACGGCGGTGATCTTGCTGCTGGTCGTCTCGGGGCGCGGGGTGGCGGTGCTGCCCGACTGGGTGCTGCGCGAGGTGCGCGCATCGAGCGACTACATCACCCGCAAGCTCGGCCCCGGTGGCATGACCAAGCGCCTTTACGCCGCCACCCGCGCCGAGGATGCTGGCCTGCCCTTCATGGCGCATTTCCTGCGTCTGGCGCGCACCGAGCCTGTGAAGATGCAAAGAGAGGCATGATGGCACGTATCGTCATTCTGACCGGTGCCGGTATTTCGGCCGAAAGCGGGCTAAGCACCTTTCGCGACAAGGACGGGCTGTGGTCGAAATACGACCTTGAAGAGGTCGCCACGCCGGAAGGGTTTTATCGCAATCGCCGGCTGGTGCATGATTTCTACAACGCCCGCCGCGCCAATTGCGCCGGGGCCCGGTCCAATTCCGCGCATGAAGCGCTGGCGCAGCTTGAGGCGGCGTTTCCCGGCGAGGTGCTGGTGGTCACGCAAAATGTCGACGACCTGCACCGCCGCGCCGGTTCGCAAAACGTGATCGAGATGCATGGCGCGCTGATGCGCGCGTGCTGCGCCGGTTGCGGCCATGTCTGGCCGGCGCCAATGGAAATGCACCCCGAAGACAAGTGCCCCGCCTGCGGTCAGCCCGAAACGCGGCCCGATGTGGTGTGGTTCGGCGAGATTCCGCATGCGATGGACGAGATCGGCGCGGCGCTGGGCCGCGCCGAGATCTTCGCCGCCATCGGCACGTCGGGGCAGGTCTGGCCGGCAGCGGGCTTCGTGGCCGAAGCGCGCGCTGCCGGCGCGCAATGCATCGAGCTGAATCTCGAGCGCTCGGAGATATCGGGCGAGTTTCATTCCCGACATTTCGGTCCGGCCAGCGTTGTGGTGCCACTTTGGGTAGATTCGGTCCTGGCACCAAAGACCTGATCACCCCCCCCCTGCGTTTCCCTGATTCAACGCCGCCAGATAGGTGAATCAGGCTACCCGGGCAGCTACAGGCTCATTTGATGAAAGAAAAAACCGAAGCCTCACCCTGGGTTTCACGCGTTACTATGACGGAAATACTGTAATCATCCGGTTTCCCGGCTTCGGGTGGGGTGGATTTTTCCAATCACCTCCTGCCATCCTTGATCTGAGCTTTGTATTTTGTGCGCACATGTGCGGCAGGGGTGTTGGAATCAGAAGCCATGGCGCGACGCACCGGCCTTCATTGTGAAGGATATGGCCCCCGATCTAGTTCAGGCGGACTTTGCCGCGCGGCGTTTCGTGCACCGGACTGCAGGCGCTTGGCAGTGATCCGGGCTTTCATGTCATCGGGCCAATGCCGCTAGCCTGGGCGCCGGAGCATTGTAACCCCGCACCGCCCCATGAACCTGTTGCCATCATCCGCCACGCGAAACCGCCATTCAATACCCAAGACCTTCTCGCAGGCAGGTCACTCCGGAGGAAAACCGCAGGTCACAAATTGGGCAGTAAGGTCGGGACAGTATTCTGCCGATTTTCTCGCTGCTCGCCGCATGTTCATGCGGCGTTCTGCATAAGCCACCTGGCGCGGGCCACCGAGTGCTTGGCGGCGAAAGCCGTTTTTCCTCTTGTATCTGGGCTCTAAACGCTGCTATCCGCGTCGGTGGAGACGTGGCCGAGTGGTCGAAGGCGCTCCCCTGCTAAGGGAGTAGGCGGGAAACCGTCTCGTGGGTTCGAATCCCATCGTCTCCGCCACTATGCATTGATTCCATTGAATAAAATGGCAATGCACCAGGCATACCCCACAAAGAGCCCCACATAGAAAAAACGCTTGAATCGCCGGATGGGCTGGCCTGACCTATTGTTCCTGTTGAAGTTTTTCCTAACCCCGGCCCAAGCCCTTTTTCTTGCCATTTATGGCGCTGTCGCTGTCGCGCCGGTCATCGCTTTGGCTGGGTCAGTCTTTGCAAGCCCCCCCCGCTTCAGAATCGCCCCAGCGACGTGGCGGTGTATCGAGCCTGCATAATCAGTTCGGCCAGGGCGCGGCGCAGGGCCTCGTTAGCTCTTGTCCGGTTGCCATGACGCCAGCGACCATTGGCAGGGCCAGAGGGTGCGCCACCGCGCGCGCCATGCATCCGGCAGACGTTCCAGCCCTTTACGGCTGGGGCATTGCAGCGGCATCCGGTCCTTTTTGCCGTTGCCGTGCATCGAGGCGCGGCAGCAAGGCGCTGGGCTGGGTGCATGGGGTTGTCGGTGGTTTTCACTTGCGCCCCCCGCCCCCTGCCTCGACCGCCCCAACAATCGCCTGACCGCCATCATTGACCGTGACGTGTTCCACCGTGACCTTCTGTTGCCCGCCCGTCCGGTATCGCTTCAAGGCATCCATCTGGGTGGTGAAGGTTCGGGCCAGCTTGTTCAAGGCGCGTTCGGCGGCATCCTGTTGCGGGATATTCTCAACATGGTTCAACCGCCGCGCCAGCATCATGGTCGCCGCATGGATGGCACCCATCTGCGTGGCAAGCATCGCTTCCAGCTCGTCGCGGGGCTTCACAGACCGGACAACCGCCATCACGAAATTGGAGTTGTCGCTGTCCACCTTGCGGCCATGCGCGCCCAGGCAGGCAATCTGCCCGACAAGCCCCTTGTGAAAATCGCTGTCGCTCGTGCCCATGTCTGCCATCTGCAAGAGCGTGGCAATTTCCAAATCGTCGCTGTCGAGCGATATCTTCAAGACCTCCCCTTGCTGTTCAAGCTTCATCGGTGGCGCGGCCTGCCGGTTAAGCATGGCCTCGGCAATCCGGGCCACCCTGTCGCGCTGTGCATCCGGCAGGTCTTCAAAGGCATGGGCAAATCTGGATTCGGTGGGGGACGGATGGTCGGTCATGGCGGGCCTCAAAGCTTGTTTTGTAGGTTCGATTTCAGGCGTCATATGTAATCTTAGACCCTTCCCCCTGCTTCCCCCTGCGCTATCAGGGCGTCTGCCTCATTGCTGGGTTGAAGTGATAGGATAACCATTCACGTCCTTGGCTTCGTGAATGACAAGTTCGATCACCAGTTTGTCGGCATCGGCGCGTTCGTTCAAAGGCTCGGCTAGAAATGACACTGGCACAGTCTCGGTAGGTTCAATGCCGCCAGGAACCCTAGCGAATGTTGGCCCAAACTCATGCCAGGGCACGGTTCGGCCTTCTTCGGTGACACGAACGCCGTAGCGCAACGCGGCAATCGGCGTTTCCGACAAGTTCGTAATGTCGCATTCAATCATCTGAAACCCATACAGCGGTTCCAGAAATGCGCAGTTCGAAACCTCTGCCACATCCGCAGCGGCGGGCGCGGCTATGGCAATGGCGATAGCAGTTAATCTCAGCATGTGACTCTCCAAACTATTATCTACTCTCGTAATACGGCCACCAGTGGCGCGGCGGCGCGTTGAATAGCGCATATCATCTCAACCCTGCATTTTTCGAATGAGCTTGCCAATATGCACGATGCGCGCCCCATCGTCGCCCACGGGGCGCAGGCGGGCCAAGGTGAAGGTTTGATGCACCGACCCTGCCCGGTGCTTGCCCGCCAGCCTGACCAGCCCCACCGCCTCCAGCGTTCGACGGGCAGCACGCAGGCGGGGAACGGATAGCTTTGTAAGCCCCGCCGCCCTCATGGCCTTGAAGTCGAGCGCAAACCGCTTGCCGGGGGTGTGGCCGTGCATGTCGAGCAACAGGACATAGAGCGCGATTGCGTCGGTTTCGTTATCCCATCGGCGCAAGGCATCCAGGGCCAGCCGGTGCAGGGAAACAGCACTATCCCGCCCCTTGAATATCCGGTTTTCCAGCCGCGCCCGCCAGGTCCATGCGGCAATGGCCCTCAATTCGCTGTCGGGCATGGTGCCGGGATCGTGGCAAAGGTCATCCCTGACCACCGCAAGATTGCCCTCCAGCTCGTCGGCGCTGTCCACATATTCGACCATTGCGACCGCTTCCCTCACAAGCACGACGTGGCGATGCCCGACCGGAATAGCCTCTGCCACCGCGTAAGGTAGCTTCTGGGCCGCGCGAAGGGGTGGCAGGGCATCGACCCCCAGCGCGCCCTTGGCGGGCCTGTAGATGCCCCCATCGGGGCGCACTGACCGCGCGCCGACAACGTATGCGCGCGCCCCGGTCTTGATATCGATCGGCAACCCCTCCCCGCGCAGGTTCGGGGGCTTTTCTCCGCAATACGCGCGGTAATACAGATGCCGCCCGCGTGGCGTTTTCACATGGACGGGCGACGGGCCAAAGCGGGCTTCCATTGCTGCAACCAGTTCGGGGCTGTCATCGTCGCAATCGACCACCGCCAGGCCATCCAGCCGGATGCCATAGAGCTGCGAGCCTGACCGATAGAGCGGGGCCAGGATTCGGGCGAGCGGCAGGGCAGGGCCAGCCCATGCGCGCAAGAGCGGGGCCTTGCCATCGGCACCACCGCCCAAGGGCAAGAGCGGGAAGCCCGCCCGCGCAAGGCGGGCAAGCTCGTTTCGGAAATCGTCGGGCAAGTGTTCTTTGCGCAGGGCGGTCATGTCACCACCCCCAGACCAATGCCGCGACCGCGTTTGCTTGCGCTTCGGTCAGGCCGTGAAAGCGGCGCAGATAGAGGATTTGCAGCCGGGTCATGTGTCGCCCCCATCGGCCAGGGTCTTGGCGCTGGGCGGGTAGTTCAGGCGCGTGGCGTCGGTGCCGGGGCGCAGGCGATAATGCGCGATGTATTCCGACCCTCGATATTCAACGTCGATAGGCCAGTGATATTTAGAGCGCAACAGGTGGATGATTGCGCCAAGTCGCCATCCCTTCACCTCGCGTATCTCGGTCTTGTGGGAAATCACGCGCCCATCGATAAGCGCCTTGCAGGCCCAGTAAACCTGCGTGGGGCTGGAAAACCATCGGTCTTGATGTGTCATTGGATTGCCTTGTGCATTGAAGCCAAGGCGGGGTGGTGCTATCCTTCGGGCCTTCCCAAGCCGCCGAAACGAATGCGCCGCCGCCCCGCCGGGTGGCGGTTTCGTTTCAGGCTGCGGTTGCGGCTTTCGCCGCTTCCCAAGCCTCGATTTCGGACAAGCGCCAGCGGGTGCAACCGGGGCTTAGTTTGACAGGCTTGGGGAATGTCGGGTCAGTGATAAGCCATCTGCGTGGGGTCAGATGGTGGACATTATAGCGCGCGCCAATCTGACGATCTGATAGGTATGTTTCGGGCATATGCAACTCCATAGGTTACTATGGAAAGCAAAGCATATCCGTTACTTCATTCAAAGATTTGCAAAAATTGCAAAAAACATAATGCGTTTATTGCCTATTTTGCGTATATTCATCCACTGCGCGCTTAAGTGTGTCTTCCGAGATTTCTCGGGATAGAGACTTGTTGACAGTGCGCAGGGCTTCCTTCCAAGTTTTTCCTTCCCTTTCGTGCCCGCTTGGGAATTCGAGGTAATAATTCCGCGCAGCGGTTTCTCGTTGGCTTGGTCTGCCACGTCTGCGCTTATGCGCCATCGTATCCAGCGCTTGTGTAGTTTCGCCAAAACCCGCTAAAGTCAGGAACTCCGGTGCAGTCTTCGGCACATCAGAAGCACTAAAGCAAATGGCCCATCCTGCGAAGTTTTCCATCAAACGACTGCTAGATTTTATGTAGGACACCTTAATTTCTTCTTGATCGCTAGTCTCATCGTTGAACCCGGGTCGGATTAATCCGCTATCAATATCGAGAAATCTAAAGATATCGGTTCCAGTGAAATAGACACAGCGCTGCTTCTCAAATGGACTTTTTATTGGGTCAAAAGTCAATAACTCACCGTCTGTTGCCATATTATCATCTCTGAGTCTTTCAATAATATATGGTCCGACCTTTAAAACGACGCCGGATATTGAACAAACATACAATTCAACACGGAGCAATGTCACATGAATCACCCAATTTCTCACTGCTTCTACCCGGAACCCCCAGTCATTCATCCAGTCAATGGCGTTTTTTTCTTTGTCTCCAGATAACATCGGGCCTTCATGATTCGATTCCCCGCAATCTAGAAGACTGCTAGGTGGATAAAAATAATCAATAACTTCCTCGGCCAGATTATCTAAAAAAGGTCCGACCATGATGTATCCGGGTGGAGCAAACATCACCCAATCCTCACAACTTTGCCGCCCTTGACCTTACCGCCCATGAAATCCGCCCAATCCGCCATCATGCGCCGCCGCTTCTCGACCATATCGCCGCGCCGATAGCTGGCCTCCACCGCGTTGCTGATACGGTGCGCAAGCGCGACCTCTGCCATGTCGCCGGGATAGGTGGTCATTTCCGCCGCCCAATCCCGAAACGTGCTGCGCAAGCCGTGAGGCACGGCGGGGCGCTTTGACGTTCGGTCAATGAAGCCTGCGCCACCTTGGGCTATGTCTGATTCGTGCATCCGCCTCATGGTGGCTGATAGCGTCATGTCGGACAACTGCCCGCCGCGTGCCGCCGGAAATACAAGCGGATTGTCCTTTAGCCGGGGCAGGGCCTTCAACAGCGCCACGGCGCGGGCTGACAGGGGAACGCGGTGTTCCTTGCCCATCTTCATGCGTGCGCCGGGAACAATCCACAGCGCATTGTCCATGTCGATTTCATCCCAGCAAGCGCCCCGAACCTCTTGCGAGCGCGTGGCGGTCAGGGCGGCAAATTCCAGCGCCCGCGCGCCGAACCCTTCGCGGCTCTGCAAGGCGGCATACCAGCGCGGCGCATCATCCAGCGCCAGCGCGGGGTGGTTGCCCTCGTTCGCAACCTTGGACGGGGGCGGCAACAGCTCTTTCAGATTGCCTGCCCAGCGCGCGGGATTGTCGCCATGCCGGTGCCCCGCAACCGTGGCCCAGCTCAGAACCGCCTCAATCCGCCCGCGCAGCCGGCTGGCGGTTTCGGTCTTGTCCATCCAGAGGGGTTGCAGCACCCGCAAGACGTCCTGCGTCGTGATATCCTGCACCAGCATCTTGCCCAGATCGGGGGTGGCGTAGGTGGCAAGGGTGTTTTCCCATTGCTGGCGGTGCTTGGCGTTCCTGAAGGCATCGAGCTTGGCGGCAAGCGCCTTGTCCACCGCGTCGGCAAAGGTCATGCCACGGCGCTGGGCGGCCACCAGCGCGGCCTTGGCGGCCTTGCGTTCCTCTACAGGGTCAATGCCGCTTTCAATCTTGGCGCGCGCCTCTCGGGCCTTGTCGCGGGCCTGCGATAGCGTGACGCCGGGATAACCCCCAAGCCCGATATCGCGGCGCATGTTGCCAACCTTGACGCGCAAGACCCAGGACCGCCCGCCCTTGGGGGTAATCTGCATGTGCAGCCCCGGAACGCCACCGACCGAAAACAGGACATTCCTCTTGCCGCCCGGATGGGCCAGGCGCTTGACGTCAAGCGCGGTGAGTTCTTCGGCAACCTTCGGCATTGCATATATCCAACATGCTACCCCACATAAGGAATGTATCTGGGTGCATAGGATTGCGCAAGGGTGCATATGCCGTATGTGGGGTGTTGGCCTTTCTGGCAAGGCCGAAACGGCATCCATGCATCTGATTAGAAACGATTACTTTGCTTTCATGGCGGGCATCGTCTCCGCCACCATCACCCTTGCGAACCCGTGCAAGCCGCCCGTCAGGGTCAGAATTTCTCCTGTTTTCAAAGGGGTTTGCCGGATGGGTGCGAACCTCTGAGACGTGCCCGAGCGTCATTTTCCGACTCTGAATGGCTTTTCGTCTCTGGTCGGGCGAACCGCGCCGGATTCGGTTCGGTCGGAATTTTCCCAGCTATTCCAATGGCATGAATTTCAATCCCGCCAAAACGTTGTCCCCTGTTCTCATCGCCCTCGAACGACGCAGAGGCCGAACATGCAGGAGGCGCAGCCGGTGGGGTTGTTGGTCGATCAGCACGTAGCAGTGACGGTGCTTGCCGCCGGCAGGAGCGGGAAAGGCTTGATGACAAACGCACTTACTGCCTCTTGCCTGGCGGCATGGCGAGTGGCCCCTGGACCGATGAAGAGAACGACCTGATCGTCGCGGATTGCCGCGCGCGCTGACCAGCGCGCCTTCGCATCCCGACATCACCTCGCCATGAGCCCGTCGCCGATCCCGGCGGCGGGTTTGTTTGTCGCCATTCACTCCCCACAAATCAGGAGGCCCCGATGCCCGATCCCGTCCGCACCTTCCGTCATTACCGCGAGGAGCCCAACCAACTTCTGGCACTGGAAGAACTTCTCGCCCGCCGAGATAGCCTGCCGCGGCACCGGCCAGCTCAAGCTGAACCCCGCCGCCATGGACAGGCTGCAGGCGCTGCGCGACCGGCTGGGCAAGCCGATGATCCTGCGTTCGGCCTATCGCACGCCCGAGCACAATCGCTCCGTCGGCGGGGCGCCGCGCTCGAAACACATGGAGGGCATCGCCTTCGATGTTTCAATGGCCAATCACGACCGGCAGGCCTTCATCGCCGCCGCCGAGGCGGTGGGCTTTGGCGGCATCGGCACCTATCCGCGATCGAACTTCATCCATGTCGATGCGCGCCAGGTCCCGGCGCGATGGGGCGAGCCGTTTCCGGCACGGGCGACACCGTTTGCGACAGAGGCACCTCTCGCGCGCGAGGCGCTGGCCCAGAGCCGGACGCTGCGCGGCACCGGGGCGGCTGGAGTGGCGACCGTGGGGGCGGCCGGGGTCGAGGTTGCCCAGGAAGTGCTCGCCGAGGCGCAGGGCACTGTCCTGCCGCTGGTGCCCTATCTTGATACCCTCCGCTGGGTGTTCATCGCACTGGCGCTGGGCGGTATCGCCCTCGCTGTCTGGGCCCGGCTCGACGACTGGCGCAAGGGTCTGCGCTGATGTGGAGCAGTCTGGTGGTTGGGATTCTCGCCCGGCCATGGGCGCGGTGGGCGGCGTCAATCGCCCTCGTGATCGCGATGAGCTTCTTGAGCGGCTGCGCGGGGGTGGGTTCTGACGCCCCGCCCGGCGTCTGTCCGCCGGTGGTGGAGTTACAGCCGGGCCGAGCAGGCGCGCGTGGCGTAAGAGGTGGCGGCGTTGCCCGAGGGGGCGCTGATCGTGGGCTGGCTGGCCGACTATGCCCTGCTGAGGGAGCAGGAGCGGGCGTGTCGGCAACACCTTTGACGAGCGACTGACGCGTTTTCATTCCCAAAGCGGTCCTTTTCTTTGCGATGGCACAACGGCCGCCGACCTATTATATTATTTCACCGTGACATTTTCTCGCGGCAGCCGTTCAAGGTAGGCGTCAATCACGATGGCCTCATCAAAGGTGGTCTCTGCGCGCTCCCGGGCAGCCCGGCCCATGGCTTCCCGTGTATCGCCGGACAGTGCAGCAAAACGCCCCATTGCCGCGGCAAGCGCGTCGACATCGCGAGGCGCGCACAGAAAGCCGGTTGTCCCGTCCTCGACCGCATCACGGCAGCCGGGCATGTCGGTTGTGATGACGGGCCTGCCGGTGGCGGCCGCCTCGAGCAACACGCGTGGGGTGCCTTCGCGATACCAGGATGGCAGCACGACACAATCGGCGCCTGCCAGCGCCGGGCGCACATCGGTGGTCTGACCGAGATACTCGATCACACCTTCGCGTGACCAGGCCTCTATCTGTTCGAGCGGGATGCCAGATCGGCTGTCCGGGTCGGCTGGTCCGAGCAGCTGAAAGCGCGCTCTCGGGTGCGTTTTACTCAATTGCCGGGCGGCATCGACAAAAAGGCCTATGCCCTTGTCCCACAACAGCCGTGCGGCCAGGATGAAAGTCACGTCGTCGCCCGTTCGGCGCATCGGCTGCGCACTGAAATGCGTCAGATCGACACCTGATCCGGGCAGCAGTTGAGCCCTTGGCTCGCTGACAAGTCCGGTTTGCAGGAAAACGGCGCGGTCGTCGGGGTTCTGGAAAAACACCGCACTGGTTCGTGCAAAGGCCTGCCTGTAAAGCCCGCGCACGACCCGGTTCAGCACCCCGTCGCCATTGAAGGCCGGCCCCAGCCCGGTGACATTGGGAATGAAGGGGATGCCCAGCCAGCGGCATGCCAGACCGGCATAGATGTTGTTCTTGATCGTGTAGCTGAAGACGATGTCGGGTCGCTCGCGCCGCAGGAACCGGGCGATTCGCCGCAAGAGCGCAACCTCGGCAAGAGGCGAGGTGCCGTTACGGTCCATGGGCAGATCATGCAGCGCCACGCTCAGGGCGCGCAGTTTCGATGCGTAGTCATCCAATGGTGCCAGCACCAGCACGTCATGCCCCTCGGACTGCAAGGCACGGATCAACCCTTCTCGGAAATTGGCGATCTTGAAGCAGGTGTTGCCGGTGAGGAGGATGCGCATCGCCTAGATCGCCTCTGATTTGTCCAATCTTGAAAGTGAATGTTCGATCAGGCACCCGACCGCCGCTCCGCAAGTGCCTCGAGCCAGTCTGCAACCTCTGCGACAAGTCGCTCGGTGTCTTCGGCTGTCTCGTTTCGCACACGTATTGTGGGAAAGAGCGCTTCGGCTTCGACGCAACCTTCGGCGAAGCTTCGCCGCGCAACCTGCCAGTGCCTGTCCTGATGCGAGATCTCGCTGAGTCTGCTGACCTGCCCCTTTCGTGCTTCAAGGCGCGCCTTGAGGAGGCTCGGATCACATTCTGTGATCACCACCGCATCGATGCGGCCATATTCGCGCAGAAACCCTCGCCAATCAGCC
Source organism: Pararhodobacter sp. (assembly GCA_020832665.1). Classification (GTDB taxonomy): domain Bacteria; phylum Pseudomonadota; class Alphaproteobacteria; order Rhodobacterales; family Rhodobacteraceae; genus Pararhodobacter. Next base: position 48,350 of record JAFIEG010000019.1, read on the forward strand.
GTGGTGTCCACGGCTGACAGCCTGATCGACAAGACGGCCTGCGCCAGCCCCTGATCAACGATGACGACTGCTTGCCTCCGATGACGCGACAGCCATCCATACCACCCCAGCACACACCAGATGTTCCAGCAGACTTTCAGCACCGCCCGCAAGTTCTGCTGCCCGTCCTTGCGGATCAGTCGCAACGCGCGGAGGAAGAGACGCGGCGTCCTGATTGCCAAGGCCGCGACATAGCGCGCGCGGCGCAGATGCCGTACTGCAACCGAGCGTTCATCGGCGAGCACTTCGCCGCGCATGACCACATCGGCCCCGTCGGTGCTCAACTGCCGACCCAGTTCGGTTGCAAGCGTGGTCTTGCCGGAACCGGGAAGGCCGAGAAACTCGACAATCATGATGCCTAAACGCACATCAAGAGGTCCTGACGGGCACATTACGGGATATCCTGAACCGGTGATATCCGAATAAGAACACAAGCGCCAAGATGCCGGTTGCGATGTAGACAATCGTGAAAACCAAATTGGATGAAAGGTATTTTACCGGATCGGATAGCCCTAAATTCCACTGCAGAACAAAGTAGAATGGCACTGATGCGACACCGAAAAAACCTCTGTGTATGGTAATAATCTGAACGCGTGCCGCAAGAAAGCCGAGGATCGCTGCAAATACCAGCGACCCCAATACGCCAAAGTCAACATAAGCCTCGGCGGCCTTGGTAGCGGAAAAGCCGACGTGAACATCCTCAAAACCGAATACGTTTCGCATGATCATTTGCCGACTATTCTCAGAAAAAGAAATTCCTATATCGGCAAGAACAGAATTCAGCATGCCCGACCCCCAACCGAATTGCGATCCGGGAAATCGCTCCAGAATCTCTGCCAGGTTGAGGATGGCGTCAAAGTTCCTCCCCCCTTCAAGCCCGAAAAAAAACGCAAAAAAATCGAACTCCGCGCCCTGAAAATCATATCGTTGCAGCACCAGCATCATTAGAGCGAGCGAGAAGATAATTACCGCCACATGAATGGAAAGTCGGAACCTAAGATAATGCACGATAAACACAAGGCCTATGAGCATCTCCGCTGCGCGCAAACGACCGCCGAGCTGTATGAGTATCGCGCCATACAGGATCGATGTCGCTGATAGCAAAGCCAACGCACTAAAAGATCTGATCCTGTTCTTTAGCACGGAGGCAGCATAAATCCAGAAGACAATCATTGTCATTCCGATAGATGCGAACATCACTCTGCCATGCATGCTTCCCGTCAACTGGGATCGGAGCCCCTGGCCCAATCCGGGATGAGTAAAAATGAGGACGGATGAAAAAAGTATCATTAACAAGACAAACACATACACAGTAGGTTTTGAAAACTTCCTGCCAGTGGGTGATAGATTCCATCTTGCGTCGGCACCGACGCTATAGAATAGCCTGCCACGAGAAGTAAAAAATGAAATATACCATATCACGGCGAAGCTAAGTGAAAGTGCCAGCGCCGAATCCAGGTACACGGTATTAATCAAATAAGAATCAGCATATGACTGCGATCCGATCAAAGAGAATCGAACAAAGATATAAGGTCCAAGAAACTCCATAGAGAACAAAAAGCCGAAGATAATCGGAGGCGAGAGTATATCTATTCTTCTCTTCCTCAATCTTGCCCCCGGTCACACTCTGTGCCCCTGCTGAACGGGCTTAAATCTATTCCAGTACAGGCTTTTACAATGCGAAAGAGCCGTATGTTCCAGAACCACGACGAAACCAGCATCGCGATTGCGGCACCATAATACCCAACCAGTGGGATCAAGACAATGCACACAACCGCGTTCAGGGCCACGGCCTGGAGCATGACAGGGGGTATGCGTGCCTCGTGCCCCGTCATGGCCAGCAAGGGGCGCACCGGGCCGAAGACGAAGAAGGAAGCCTTTGCCACGCCGACGATCAGGAGCACAGTGTAGCCCTGCTGATATTCTGCCCCAAAGGCAAGCCCTAGCAGGAAGTGCCCTGCAACAACTAGGAACAGCAAAATCACCATACCGAAGGCCAGGATCTGGCACGCGGCACGCCGCGCCGATATGGCGAGTTTCTGCATATCCCCGCTGCCGGCTAGGAATGCGACCCGTGGCATGATTGCTAGTTCGATGGCGTTGACCGCGAAAAGCGCCGTTGTCCCCATGACAACCACGGCTTTGTAGAGCCCGACATCAACCGCAGTGGCAAGGATGCCAAGGAGGATAAGATCGAGATTGCTGTTTAACACTTGCCCGCCACGCCCGGCGCCCATCAAGAACGCCGAGGTAAGCCATTGATGATGCGGTGCGTCTCGAATGTTGCGGCTGCGATCGACAGGTGACGACGCCCGCAGCAACAGGACCGTGCCGATGATGAAGGCGATCGCGGCGCCGGCGACGTTCGAAGCCATCGCGGTCACGGGTGTCGGCGTCCCCGTAATCGCCGTGATGGCAACAAACAGGAAGATCCCCAGCAGCAACGCTTGCCGAAGCACCATCTGCGGGAACTGCGCCGCAAACGGACGGTCGAGCGCCTGCAATGCCGAGGCGCGCACTGCCCCTGCGGCAATCAGCGGCACGAGCACCATGCCCAACCAGAACAGCGTCGGCTCGGCGGCCCCATAGCCCACAAGACTCGTGACGAGAAACACGACCACAATGACGGCGAGCGTGCCAAGCACGATGGCAAGAGTGGCCCAGCGCCACAATCGCCATTTGGCTGCGTCGTCTTGCGCCATTCTTGCCCGGGTCGTCTCGCGCAGAACCAGATCAGGCAGACCAACTCCGGTCGGCAGGACCAGAATCAGCACGATGGCGTAGACGAATGCGTAAGCGCCATACCCCTCCGCCCCGAGATACCGCGCAAAGACGATCGCCACGCATGCACCGATGACGTAATTAGCGAACTTCAGGGCCAGCACTTTCGTTTTGGCACTCTCTAGTTTTCTGAAGAAGTTCCGCATGTTCATGGGGTCACGTCTGAAGCCGCGGCTTGTGGCCGATGGGCTTCACCGCGACGACCCTTGTCCGCAGACCCGAAGCTCCCTGAGTATTTCCGCACCCGATTACAGATTTCAGACGTCCCGAAACAGGTTGAACAAACTGGAACAGACGCGCGGTGGCCGATCCGCCGCAATTACAGAGCCCACGACGTAAAACCAAAGGAGCAGGCGATAAATTCGGGCCGATCCAACCGTCGCACCTGTCTTCAGTGTTTCGCACCGGCGCTTGGGTCGTCCGCGGGCTCCAGGATTGTATTACGAAACAAGCCGATGCACCTGATGTGATTGAAATAGACTAATTCGAAGCCGGCTTGCGCAAGATGCCGAACGACCGGAACAACGGTTGTGTCGGCCGCTACGCCGCGTTCAGGCCCCATATCAACCGCGATGAAATCGATTCGATGAAGAAGCGCACCGGCCCCCTCGAGAATCTCCGGCTCTGCGCCTTCCGCCTCCAGCTTCATGAGCTTTATCCGTCGAGACCCATCCAAGACTCCTCGCACGCTATCCAGGCGCGCCACTTTGACCGTGGTTTTCTGTGTATAGTCTCCTGGATCGATAAGACTGGAATCCGCCGTATCGTTTTTCTCGAAAAAGGTCAGTTCACCGTCTTCATGCCAAAGGGCGAGATTGTGGACATGAAAGCGATCTTTGGCGTTTTCCGACAAGGCTCGGAATTCTCTCGGGTCGGGTTCGAAGGCGACGACTTCGGCGCCCTCGGTGTTACAGCGAAGCGAGAATTCTCCTATATTCGCGCCGCAGTCGATGACGAGGTCGCCCTCGCTGATACTCACGATGCCGCCGAGATAGAGGTTTCTCAGCGCTTCTTGACGATGCTCTATGCCTCTGCGTTGGGTGATCAGACGCGATGCTCTTGCAACGAAAATTACATTGGATCCTTCGCGAACCTCAAATAGTTTCTTCGACGACATAAAGCGTATTTTTACCGCGCCCCCGGACAGAGGAACAAAACTGGCTTGTATGATCTTGCAGATCAAATTCGGACTTTTTCCCGCAATGCGACCAGTCAGCACCGAGTGTAATGCCTTAACTAGATCTTGCAGCATGCATTCGCCTCATTCTATTGACATGTCTGATCATTGGTTTCGGCAGTGCCAGGACTGAAATGCCGGCGAAATTCAAACCCACCGCGGCGGAACTCATTGCTGTTAATGGTGATCGGCTTGGCGTGAGCAATCGCCCGGCGTACTGACCCTTCATGGCGCTTGGCGGGGCGGGCGAGGGCTTTGGTAAAGCGGTGGATGTTATCGTCGTCCACCCAAGCCGCGATCAGATCGCGGGCAATGACGCAGCGTTGGCAGCAGTCCGTAGCAGTCGCGCTCGGGGTCATTTTCGATTATACTGCCGATACCAGTCCACGAACCGGGCGATCCCTTCGCGGTAATCGGTCTGCGGCCGGAAACTGGTCAGGTTGTGCAGCTGCGTCGTATCCGCCCAAGTCGCCGACACGTCACCGGGCTGCATGTCCATGTAGTTGCGGATAGCCCTCCGCCCGGTGGCGGCCTCGATCGCCTCGATGAAATCCTCGAGCCGTTTCTTGCGCGAATTGCCGATATTGACGATGCGGAACGAGGCAACGGGAGACAGGCTGTCTCCCTCGACCGCCGCCCCCTGCCCCGGCACCGCGTCGATCAGCAGGCGGATGCCGCGCACCAGATCGCTGACATAAGTGAAATCGCGCCACATCTGGCCGTGGTTGTAGACGTCGATCGGCTCGCCCGCGAGAATGGCCCTGGTGAACTTGAACAGCGCCATGTCGGGCCGCCCCCAGGGGCCGTAGACGGTGAAGAAGCGAAACATCGTGATCGGCAGGCCATGGATATGCGCCCAGGCATGGGCCATGGCCTCATTCGCCTTCTTGGTGGCGGCGTAGAAGGACATCTGCGTGTCTGCCTTGTGCGTCTCGGCATAGGGCATGTCCGTGTTCGCGCCATAGACGGAACTGGTCGAGGCCATGAGCAGATGGGCAGGCCGCACCGCAAGCGCCGCTTCCATCAGATTGAATGTGCCAACGATGTTGGCATTTACATAGGCGCGCGGATTGTCGATTGAGTAGCGAACGCCGGCCTGAGCGGCGAGATGGACAATCACATCGGGCTGCGCCGCCGTGACAGCGGCAGACAACGCCCCGGCATCTTCAAGCATCGCCTCGGTTGCCGTGAAGTTCTGGTGCTGACGCAATAGTTCGTGGCGGCGCTGCTTGAGGGTGACATCGTAGTAGTCGGTCATGCCGTCATAACCGAACACCTCCCACCTTTCCTGCAACAGCAGTTCGGCCAGGTGGAAGCCGATGAAACCGGCAGTGCCGGTGATAAAGGCGCGTTTCATTGTGCAGCCTGGCTTGCCGGATCAGTTCGGTCAGGCAGAGCGCGGCCCACGCAATCATAGGCCTCGAAGCCCGCGGCCAATACATCCTCGGCGGAATAGATGTTGCGCAGATCGGCCATGCGTGGGGTGGCCATGACGCTTGCCAGACGCTTGAGGTTCAACGCGCGAAACTGGTTCCATTCGGTCAGGATCAGTAGGCAATCGGCGCCTTCGGCAGCACCGTAGGGGTCATCCATCCAGCTCACGCCCGGCAACAGCGCCTCGCCTTCCTTGCGGCCATGCGGATCGACCACGCGCACCTTCGCCCCGCCGCCTACCAGCGACGGCACCACGGTCACCGAGGGCGCGTCGCGCATGTCGTCGGTCTCGGGCTTGAAGGTCACGCCCAGTACCGCCACCGTCTTGCCATTGACCGACCCACCGCAAAGATCCAGCACCTTGTCGACCATGCGTCGCTTGGTCAGGTCATTCACTGCCATCACTGTTTCGGTGATGCGCTGCGGCACGCCGTGCTCCTGCCCGATCCGGGCCAGCGCCGAGGTGTCCTTCGGAAAACACGACCCGCCATAGCCGGGGCCGGCATGCAGGAACTTGTTGCCGATGCGGCCATCCAGCCCCATGCCCTTCGCCACCGATTTCACATCGGCGCCCACCCGCTCGCACAGCGCCGCAATCTCGTTGATGAAGCTGATCTTGGTCGCCAGAAAGGCATTGGCGGCGTATTTTATCATCTCGGCCGATTCCAGATCGGTATAGACGATTGGAAAATCGCGCAGGTAAAGGGGGCGGTAGATATCACCCATGATCTCTTTCGCGCGATCGCTCTCCACGCCGACCACCACGCGGTCGGGCTTCATGAAATCATCGATTGCCGCACCTTCGCGCAGGAACTCGGGGTTCGAGGCCACGTCGAAATCGGCATTGTGCCGCGTTGCCCGGATCACCTCGGCGACCTTGCGGTTGGTGCCCACCGGCACGGTCGATTTCGTCACCACCACGGCATAGCCGGTCAGGGCCCTGGCGATATCCCCGGCGGCGGCCATCACGTATTTCAGGTCGGCATGCCCGTCGCCACGCCGCGTGGGCGTGCCCACGGCGATGAAGACCGCATCGGCCCCATCGACTGCCGCGCCCAGATCGGTGCTAAATTTCAGCCGGCCCGCATCGACATTGCGCGCCATGACGCCATCGAGGCCCGGCTCGTAAATCGGCACCTCGCCGCGCTCCAGCCTGGCAACCTTTTCGGGCAACCTGTCCACGCAGACCACATCATGGCCGAAATCCGAGAAACACACCCCGGAGACAAGGCCCACATAGCCCGTCCCGATCATCGCAATCTTCATTTCTCGAATTCCCTTTGGGACAAACTGTCTGCCCGTGCCCCGCGCGCAACGGCCTTGCTGTTCATCAGCGCGCCGAAGGGTTCGGCATAGTCCGGGTGCTCAAGCGCGAAATCCACCACCGCCTCGAGAGACCCCATCCTGGAGCCGCAATCGTAGCGCTGCCCTTTCAGCGTCACGGCGCGTACATGGCCCTGGGTGGCGCCGGTGTTGATGGCATCGGCAGTCTAGATCTCGCCGCCATGCCCCGGCGGCAGGGCGGGCAGGATATCGAAGTGCTCGGGCTCCAGCACATTGCGCCCGACCGAGGCCGGCCTGGAGGGGGCGGTGCCGGGCTTGGGCCTTTCCGCCAGACCGGCCATCCCGCCATCAGGGGTGGGACGGATGATGCCGGATTTCTGCGCCTTGGTTGCTGGCACTTCCATCACGCTAAGGATTGTCCCCCGGGAGTTCGGCATGGGCATTGACCAGGCATTGCGTCAGTAAATCCCCGGGCATCGCGGATAGGGGTATTGGGGTGATCGTCACCTTGACAGATTACCGGCTTTTCAACTTGGTGCGGATCTCGGCAAGCTCCTTAGCCGACAGATCGGCGCGCACCTCTTCGATCTCGGCTTTCAGCGCCTTGTATTCCGCCATCTTTCGCAGCATGAACCGACGCGTCAGACGGGCTTTCTCGGCAAAACCGCTTGGTGTCAGCTTGTAGGCGTAGCGGCGCTTGTCGGCGGCGGCGGTGAAATTGGCCAGCTTGAGCATGCCCTTCTCCACCAGTGCATTGAGCACATAATGGATGCCGCCCGTGCTGACGCCTACCGCCCTGGCGAGTTCGCGCTGGGTCATCTCCGGGTTGTCCTGCAAAAGGCGCAGGATGCGAAACTGCACATCCTCTCGCAGCTTGTCGCGCTGTGTGGCCATGATTCAGGGTTTTTCTTGCAGGCTACCGCACAAGAACTGCCGATGGGCGCCTTGCTGCTGTAGTTGTCGCAATGTGGAGCGGAATCAACATGATTGCTCGACATAGAGCAATATGCGATGGCGTGCGCAGGCGCAAGTTCAAATCTCAATGGGAAAAAAACAGTGCTGCTCGCCTGGCGCAGTGCGGAGCCTGAGCGGGCAAGGCGCTGCAAGCGCGTCGAATCGCTTGGCAGACGAGCAAACGAGGCGCCGCTGCTCACGCAAGAGAAGAATCGTTGCGCGAGCACGAGGGCCCGCGCATGTCCGCAAGCGTCGAAGATGCCAACGCCAGCATAGAGGTTTCTGATTCCCGGCATGCTTTCGCAGCCGGCCCGTCAGCTTGACCGAGATCTCCTTGGCCTTCTTGTCCGGATCCGGATTGCCGAGAACAGCCTCGAGTAGCTCGGCGTCCATCACCAGCGTGTCGAGGTCATCCCGAACCGCGTCAATGTGGACGTACTCGTGGATCAGTTCGATCGTCTTGGCACCCATTGGCCGATAGGAAGCCACTCAGCGCACCGGCCCTTGCAGCAGCGCCGCGTTGCGCCGCGACATGACGCGTGTCAGTTCAGCCAGCAACGCCTCGTTCAACCTGATCAGGCGCTTGCTGCGCTTGGTGCCGCATTGCTGCAGGCGCAAGCGCCCGGCCTCGTTCTGTTCGCGGATGAACTTGAGCAGAGCAGAGGCCCCAAGCGCCTTGGAGCGCACGTTCTCGACGGTCTGATACACCCCCGTGCCCTTTATCTCGTCGGCCCCGGCCAGCAGCAGGAGCAACTCCCAGGTGGCCGCGTTGCGCCGGAACAGCGCGAGGTGGCGCGAGGCAGCGATCTCGCGTTCGTAATCCAGTTCTGCCGCAAATGCGGTCGGGCGCGGACGCATTGTGATCGGCACCGCGTCGTTAATCATATGGCGAAATGTCTTCATTCTTTTCTGCCTTTTCTTTTCGGTCCTGTATGCCCTGGCCCGCATAAACGCCCCCCGTTCACGAAGTAGCCGCCGGAAAATTCTCCTCCGATGCGGTCGCGCGAGTTGGTTGTCGTGCCGTTTCGGGCGGAGGTGGATTTGCAGTAGGGGTCCACCCCCATCTCGGCCCTCAGATCAAACCAATCCGTCACCGGTGCCGTCTGTCGAGGAGGTTGGCATTCCTTTCATCAAGGTAATCCAGAAGAGAACCGCCATACGGATCTAACTGCCCTGATGGGGTGAATACACTGCCCTCCATGCAAATGCCCCCCGATCCGTATCCCTGCGGCCAGGCGAGCTGAGATTGCAACCGGTGAAGTGTACGGAAGGCGGCTTCAGGAATAATACCTAATTTGAGGTATTTTCGAACTTTTGTAATAGCGCATCACGGCGCCAAGGCAGCAGGCCGGCAGGAACATGTCCGCGCAGCAATCATCGCGACCCGCGAATGGATGGAGCGGTTCAGATAGTTGAATTATGCCGGGGCAATCATCGATACGCGGGTGTCATTGATGCGCCAATAGGGGGCTCAACTGAACAAAGCAATTTCGTTTTCCCTCATTCGGGGTAATGTGATAGATTATTTTTCCAACCGGGGCTGACGGGATTCGATTGGTTGATCTCGGACACCCTGCCGAGGATGACTTGCGCTGAAACCGGGTGTGCGGGCGGCATGGATGTAACGCGCGATACCGGAGCTTTGATCGACCTCATTCATGGTGCCATTCACGGGGACGCATCATGGCATGAATTCCTTGATGCGGCGCGGGGGCTGGTACCCAACGGCCATGCGATGTTGCTTTTTCACGATGCAGCGGCGGAAACTGGCGCCATAGGGTTGGCGGCAGGCGGAGATACGAGCATGGCCGCTGCCTATCGAGACCACTTCAGCAAGATCAATCCCTGGATGCCGCACGCGTCGGTCCGCCCCCTCGGGCGCGTCATGCAGGCCGACGAGATGCTGCCTCGAAAGGCGCTGCGAACGACTGAATTCTACAACGACTATCTTCGCCCGCAGGAGATTGAGACCGGTTTCGGCGTCACCATTCGCCGCGACGGCGGCTGTAACTACAACTTCACCGTCTTGTGCGCCGACCCCGACGAGGGTGCGTTGGAAACCGCCAAGACGGCTTTCCAAGCGTTGGTACCCCATCTGCGGGAAGCATTCGAGCATCATCGTCGTCAACCTGAGGAAATGTTCATCACGCCTGACGGGGCTGCGCATGACCGGTTACCCCGCAGACGGGGATTGGTTCGTGTGGGCCCCGGATGCCGGGTGCTGTTTGCCGATACCTATGCCCAGTGGCTGGCCGATAGGTCTGGCAGTCTTTCGATCGGGGCCTTCGGGCGCTTCTCCTCGAAGTCGCAAGCACTGACGGATTATGTGGAAAATCAACTTGCCACTTGGGATGGTGGAGCATCTCTACCATCCATGAGGATTTTTCACCTCCGACGCGAAACAGGTGCACTCCCGCTTCGGGTCACGGTTTTTCGCCCCGGCGGCTCCGGTGTCGTTTTCTTTCGTGGCCCGGAGTGTATCCTTCAGATCGAGGATCCCGCTGACGGTTTTCCAGCCGCAGTGGAAGAGTTTGTTGAGCTTTTCGGCCTAAGCCCCGCCGAGCGGCGAATTGTGGAGGGGCTCGCCAATGGCCTGGCGCTGGACGCCATTGCAGCGGAAAGCGGCTTGTCTGTTGCAACTCTGCGGACCCAACTCAAGCACATTTTCTCAAAGACCGGACTGAACCGCCAGTCAGGCATCGTTCGCTACATATCCATCATGGCGGGGGCCTTGCGAGGCGGTTGAACCTGGCCATTCGTCGCGGATGATGGCAAGGATTTCAGTCTGTTAGACGACAGCGGGTTTTCAACAGAGGTGGAGAACGTTTGCCCCAGGTCCCGTCCCCTCCGCCACTTGCCCCAGCGAAAGCGTTCTCCCCATCCGGCTGAGGCCGGATTTTCTCGTTATATTTGAGGGTTATGCGGGAAGGGCTGAGCACTGGCCCCGGCGCCAGGTGGCCCGGATGCGGTCTCTCAGGGCCGATATTCTCCGGACCTCATGACTGGGCGGGTTTGGTGAATAGATTGCAAGCATCTGGCATTGCGATGTTTTTCCGAGGTCGCCCTGAACACTTCGAGGCCGGTGGCGTTCGGCGTGATGGAACCGACGTCGAACCCATGATTGCAGGAAAGCTAGGTGATCTCGTCGGCAATCCAGACGATTAGGTCTCCGACGTCCGGCACGCGGGCGTTTTCGTTGCGCGTCTTCCAGGTTGGATCGATGAGGCCCTGTTTCGCCAGGTCCGCGATCCTCTTCTTGATCTCCGCCAGCGAGACGTAATGCTTCTCCATGACGGTCGCGGCAAATCTCTCAAAAGTTTTGGGCGCATCCTTGGTCCGCCGGGCGAGTTCGGTCACCAGCGCTGGAAGGTCTTCGAGGTGCCTCCTTCTCATGGCGCCGTACGGCCCCGGGGAGTGCTCCTCGTCGTCGAACATGCTGAGCTGGCCGCGCGCCCGCCGGTCCTTCACCTTCCACTCGTGGTCCGGCAGCGCCTTCTTCTCCACTTCCCTGAGCACGAACACGCCATCCGCCGCGGAGGTGCCGTAGATCATGCTGAAGTGCAGGCGCCGCTTTTCGACCATCTCGATCGGCGAGTGGCAGGCATAGACAAAGCGCAGCTCCGTCTTGAACATCCGAAGTGCCGCCGCCCTCATGTCCTCCGCCGGCAGCTCCCGGCCCGCGAGCTCGGCGGCGATGTCGTCTCCGACGATCGCCCGCAGCCAACGCTCGCGGTCCTCGGAGAGGTGGTAGAGGTGGCGGTGGTAGAGGTGGCGGTGGTAGAGGTGGCGGTGGATGTGCTCGTGCATGAAGTTCAGTATCAGCTCGCACTGAACCGCCCCGGGTTTCCGAGAGGCTTCTTTGTTCAAAACCTACGCGGCTTTT
>JAFIEG010000020.1 GCA_020832665.1 Pararhodobacter sp.
GCGCGGCGGCATCGCGCGCCGCATTCGCCAGCCGCTGGGCCTCGGCCTCGCAGGCGCCGCGCCGGGTCATCGCCTGGCTTGCCTCGGCCTCGGCGCGCGAGAGCGCGCGCCTGGCCTCGCTCAGGCGGTTGTCGGCGCCGCGGCGGGCATCGCGGGCGGCACGGTCGGCGGCCACCGCCGTGGCCAGCGCCGCGGCGCCGGCATCATGCAGGGCGGCGGCCTCGTCGGCCAGCGCCTGGGCCTCGTCGAGATCGGCGCGCAGCGCCTCCAGCCGGTTGATCTGCGCCAGCCGCAGCGCGGCGGCGCTGGGCGCATCCTCGGCGCGCTGCATCAGCCCGTCCCAGCGCCACAGATCGCCCTCGCGCGTGACCAGCCGCTGACCCGGGCGCAGCGCGGCATGCAGCGCCGGCGCATCGCTGGCGGCGACCAGCCCCAGCTGCGACAGCCGCCGCGCCAGCTCGGGCGGGGCCTGCACATGCGTTGACAGCGGCTCGGCGCCCGCGGGCAGCGGCGGCGGATTGTCGAGCGCGGGCAGGGCGTGCCAGCCGCTACCCTCACCCGTCGAAGGCAGATCGAGATCGGCGCCCAGCGCCGCGCCCAGCGCCGCCTCAAGCCCCGGCGCCACGCGCACGGCATCAAGCAGCGCCGTGCCCGGCCGTGCCTCTTGCGCGATCACCCTTTCCAGCGCGCGCGCCTCTGCCGCCAGCGCGCCCGCCGCGCCTTCGGCCTCGGCGCGCCGGGAGCGGGCCTCGGCCTCGGCGGTTTCGGCCCCGGCGCGCGCGACCTCGGTTTCCGCCAGCGCCTCTTCGGCGGCATCAAGCCGGGCCTGCGCCACTTCGGCCTCGGTCTCGGCCGCTTGCTGGGCTTCCTGCGCCGCCTGCAGCCGCACTTCGGCCCCGGCGGCCTGCTCGCGCGCTTCGGCCTCGGCCTTTTCGATGCGCCGGGCGGCGGCGCGGGCCTCGCCTGCCTGTCGCTCCAGCGCCTGATGGCGTGCTGCAAGTTCGGCGAGCGATTCGGTTGCCTCGGCCAGCTGCGCCTCGGCCTCGGCGGCGGCTTCGCGCGCCTCCTGCGCGGCGCTCTCGGCCTCGGCCAGCCGCGCCTCGTGGCCCTCGACGGCCTCGTCCAACGCCGCCGCTTCCCATTCCAGCCGGCTGACGGTTTCATCGGCGTCCGCCACCAGCGCCGCCTCGCGCTCGGCATCGCGGCGCAACTGTTCGATGCGCGCGCCCAGCTCCTGAACCGCCTGCCTTGCGCGCGTCTCTTCGGCATCGAGCGCCTCGCGCCGCACCGTCAGGCGTTGCAGCACAGCGCCGGCGATGGCTTCTTCCTCGCGCAGCGCCGGCAGCGCGCCCTCGGCTTCCTCGCGCGCGCTGGTCGCCGTGCGCGCCTCGCGCTCGGCGCAGGCGGCGGTGGCAGATGCCTCGGCCAGTTCCGACCGGCGCGCCTGCGCCGTCGCCTCGGCCTCGCGCAGGCGGCGACACAGCAGCATCCCCTCGGCCCGGCGCAGCGCGGTGCCGATCTCGCGATAGCGCGCCGCCTGCCGGGCCTGGCGGCTGAGCGTGGCCAACTGCTGGGCGAGCGTGTCGATGGTGTCGCCGACGCGGGCGAGGTTGGTCTCGGTGGCCGACAGGCGCAGCTCGGCCTCGTGCCGGCGCTGGTAAAGCCCCGATATGCCGGCGGCCTCTTCCAGCACGCGGCGGCGCGCGCGCGGGCGGGCGTTGATCAACTCGCTGATCTGCCCCTGACGCACCAGCGCCGGGCTGTGCGCCCCGGTCGAGGCATCGGCAAAGAGCATCTGCACATCGCGCGCGCGCACCTCCTTGCCGTTGATGCGATAGGCCGAGCCGGCATCGCGCGTCAGCCGGCGCGAGACTTCCAGCTGATCGGAATCGTTGAAGCCCGCCGGCGCCAGCCGTTCGCTGTTGTCGAGGCTCAGCGCCACTTCGGCAAAGGCGCGCGCGCGGCGCATGCCCGAGCCGGCAAAGACCACATCCTCCATGCCCGAGCCGCGCATGGCGGTGGGCCGGTTCTCGCCCATTACCCAGCGCAGGGCCTCCAGCAGGTTCGACTTGCCGCAGCCATTGGGCCCGACAATGCCGGTCAGCCCGTCATGGATCACCAGTTCGGTGGGGTCCACGAAGCTTTTGAAACCGTTGAGGCGCAGCCGGGTGAATCGCACTTGGTCTTCCTGCCTGTCTGGCCGGCAAGTCTTGCGTCACCGAAGGTTTGAGTCAAGCGCGCCGCACAGCATATGCGGCACCGGGCCGAGATATCCACAAGATATGCGCATGGCGGGTGCGACAAACTGGCTCTTGTATTCTAATATTCAATATTTCATATATGTAGCCGAAACGAATTTGGAGGAACGTCCCATGCAAGCAATGACCCGCCCATCCGATACCTATTCGCCGCTGTATTTCCTTGCCGCGCTTGGCGCCGGCGGTCTGGTGGTGACCTTCTTCATGTGGCTGATGTTCTGGATTCCCCATCCCGGCCAGCCGGTGCCGGTGTTCGAGGATATCGCCGCCGCCTTTGCCGCCGGCTCGCCGCTCGTCAAGGCGATGATCGCCGCGGCCATGGCCGGCATCGCCGGATTTGCCATCCTGCATGTGAAATCGCTGGTCTGGAACCTGCGGCGCTTTGCCGAATGGCGGCGCAGCGAGGCTTTCGCCAAATTCGCGAAGACAAACGCGCAAAGCCAGGTGATGGCGGCGCCGCTGGCGCTGGCGATGGTGGTCAATGTCGGCTTCATCCTTGGCATGGTCTTCGTGCCGGGGCTGTGGAGCGTGGTTGAATACCTCTTTCCGCTGGCCATGATCGCCTTCATGGCGATCGGCGTCTGGGCTTTTCGCCTTTACGGCGGCTTCATCGGCCGTGTACTGACCGAGGGCGGCTTCAACTGTGCGGCCAACAACAATTTCGGCCAGATCCTGCCCGCCTTTGCCTTCTCGATGGTCGGTGTGGGCCTTGCCGCCCCGGCGGCGCTCAGCCTGACGCCGGCGATTGCCGCCACCGGGCTGGTGCTTTCCACCTTCTTCCTGGTCACCGCCGGGCTGATTGCCGCCGTGGCGCTGGTGCTGGGCATCCGCTCGATGATGGAGAACGGCGCCAACCCCGAGACCGCGCCGACGCTGATGATCATCGTTCCGCTGGTCACCGTGCTGGGTATTCTGGCGCTGCGTCAGGATCACGGGCTGGGCGAGCATCTGGCGGCGGGTTCGGTGCCGGGCGAGACGCTGGCCTTCCTCGCCAAGCTGGTTTCGGTGCAGGTGCTGTTCGGCCTGTTCGGCCTGTCGATCCTGGCGCGCCAGGGCTATGCCGGGCGCTTCCTTTTCGGCCGCGAAAACTCGCCCGGCGCCTATGCGCTGGTCTGCCCCGGGGTCGGCTTTGCGGTGATGATGCATTTCTTCATCAACAAGGGCCTTGTCGAGGCCGGGCTGATGGCCAAGTTCGGCCTGGGCTTCTGGGCGCTGACGGCGATGGCGCTCGCCTCGCAGGCGGCGATGATCTGGCTGGTGCTGCATCTCAACCGCCGCCATTTCGGCGCGACCCGGCAGGCCGAGGCCGTGCCCGCCGAATGACGCACTGATCTCGCGGCAAGGAATGGAGCGGCCCGCCGGGCCGCTCCTTCTCGCAAATGGGGGTCTGCTTGCCCCTGCCGCGCCGTTCTGACACTCTGCCCGGCGCAAGCAACAAGGGGGCTCAAGAGGGCGGGATGAGTGATTTCCTGATCATCGGCGGCGGCGTCGCCGGGCTTTCGGCCGGGGCGCAGCTGGCCGCGCTGGGCGATGTCGTGGTGGTCGAGGCCGAGGCCCAGACCGGTTACCACGCTTCGGGCCGCTCGGCCGCGCTTTACGAGGCCGAGTACGGCGCCCCGGCCACGGTTGCGCTGGCCCGCGCCAGCGGCGAGGCGCTGGCCGAGATGGGCGCGCTCAGCCCGCGCGGGCTCATGGTGGTGGGGCAGGCGCATGAACGCGACGCCTTCGAGCAGGATTGCGCCGCTCTGCAACTGACCCGCATCAGCCCCGGTGAGGCATTGCAACTCGTGCCGATTCTAAACCGCGAGCGGGTGGCGATGGCCGCCCATAGCGACGCCGCACAGAATATCGACACTGATCTGGTGCTGCAAACATGCGCCCGGCACATCCGCGAAAAGGGCGGGCAGATCCGCACCAACGCCCCGGTCACGGCGATTCGCGCCACCGCGCAGGGCTGGGAGGTTACACTGGGCAATGGCGAGACCATAGTCGCGCGCCAGATCGTCAACGCCGCCGGGGCCTGGGCCGACCGCGTGGCGCAGCTGGCAGGGTTGCCCGGTATCGGACTGCAACCGCTGCGCCGCTCGATCGCGCAACTGCCGGCGCCCGCGGGGCATGACATTCGCGCCTGGCCGATGACGGTGAGCGCCGGCGAGACCTGGTATGCCAAACCCGAAGCCGGCAAGTTGCTGGTCTCGCCCGCCGATGAAGACCCGGTCGAGCCGCATGACGCATGGGCCGACGACATGGTCATCGCCGAGGGGCTGGCGCGCTACGAGGAAATGGTCACCGTGCCGGTAACACGGGTCGAGGTAACCTGGGCCGGGCTGCGCAGCTTTTCGCCCGACCGGGCGCCGGTGCTGGGGAGCGACCCGCTCAACCCCGCCTTCCTGTGGTGCGCGGGCCAGGGCGGGCAGGGCTTTCTCTCGGCGCCTGGCGCGGCGCGGGTTATGGCCGAGGCCGCCGGCGGTACCGCCTCGGGCTTTTCGCCCGAGATCATCGCAGCGCTCAGCCCGGCTCGCTATCGCTGATGCGCCGCCTCACCCTGCCTGACAGCGCGGCGGCAGGCGAAGGCGCCATTCGCCACGCCCCCTCGGCGGCGCGCAATCTTGAGCCCATCGCCGCCATACTGGCGCAATACCTGCCCGCAAGCGGCCGGGTGCTGGAACTGGCCAGCGGCACCGGCCAACATATCTGCGCCTTCGCCGAACGCTTCCCGGCGCTTGAGTGGCAGCCCTCCGATATCGACAAGGCGGCGCTGGCCTCGATCGCGGCTCGCATTGCGCACGCGCCGCGCGCCAATCTCGCCGCACCGGTCGCGCTCGATGCCTGCCGCCCCGGCTGGGCAGCGGCGAATGGGCCCTTCAACGCCGTCTGCCTGAGCAACCTATTGCACCTCATCTCGGCCCCCGAGGCCGAGACCCTGCTGGCCGAGGCCGCCAGCGCCCTCGCGCCGGGCGGGCGGTTTTGCCTTTACGGCCCCTTCCGCCGGGGCGGCGAACTGGTCACCGAGGGCGACCGCGCCTTTGATGCCAGCCTGCGCGCGCAGGACAAGGCCATCGGCTACAAGGATATCGACGACATCGCCGCCACGCTGTTGCGCTTCGGGGCAGTCGAAATCGCCCGCCCGGAAATGCCCGCAGGCAACCTGATGCTGATTGCCGAGCGCCCGATTCAGGCCTGACCCGGGCGGCTTGATCCATGTCAAGGCAGCCCCGGCCGCGCCATGCAAGGCAGGCGGGGCAATATTCAACAAGAGGAATGTCATGGATTACCCAGCCTATATCGCCGCGACCCGCGAACAGAGCCGCGCGCTTGCGAAAACCATCCCTGACGCCATGAAGGGCTTTGGCGGGCTGTCGAAGGCGGTCAAGGAAGGCGGCACGCTAGGCGTGAAGGAAAAGGAGTTCGTGGCGCTGGGCATTGCCGTGGCGGTGCGCTGCGAGGCCTGCATCGCCTTTCATGTCGACGCGCTGATGAAGGCCGGCGCCACGCGCGAGGAGCTGGGCGACGTGCTGGCCATGTGCATCCAGATGGGCGGCGGCCCGGCGGTGATGTATGCCGGCAAGGCACTCGATTGCTGGGACCAGCTCGCCGCCGCCAGGGGCTGAACGCCGAGCTTGATTCAACAAGACGGCCGCGGCGCAACCAGCGAGGGTGATGGCGGGGTAAACCCCGCCCTACGGCATTGCGCCACGGCCGAAAACCGCCAGCGCCTCATACCAAATCCACTTGATCGGCTCGGCCGATACTTTGGCCTGAATGCGCCCGCAAGGCGTGCGGATGGGTGGGTGAGAGCGCGGCTTGCGGGCGCTACTCGCCCCCCTCGGGGCAGTTGCTGCGCGTGCCGCAACCGAAGTAATTACGCGAATCCGGTATCACACACCCAGGCACCAGCGCATGATTGCCTTTTGCGCGTGCAGTCGGTTTTCGGCCTCGTCCCAGATCACCGAATGCGGCCCGTCCATCACCGCGCTGGTCACCTCGTCCTCGCGATGGGCAGGCAGACAGTGCATGAACAACACATCGGGCTTGGCGGCCGCCATCAACCGCTCATTGACCTGATAGGGGCGCAGCATGTTGTGGCGGCGCTCGCGGATGGACTGGCTGTCATGCATGCTCACCCAGGTATCGGTGACCACCAGATCGGCGCCCTCGACGGCGGCGAACGGGTCGCGCACAATTTCGACAGCGATGCCCTTGCCGCGGGCGAATTCCAGCCATTCCACCTCGGGGTCCAGCGGCGGCGGGCCGGTGAAGGTGAAATCGAAGCCGAACTGCCCGGCGGCATGCAGGAACGAGGCGCAGACATTGTTGCCATCGCCCACCCAGACAACCTTGCGCCCGGCGATGGGCCCACGATGTTCCTCATAGGTCATCACATCGGCCATGATCTGGCAGGGATGGGTGCGATTGGTCAGCCCGTTGATCACCGGAACCGAGGCGTATTCGGCCAGCTCCTGCAGCACCGATTCCTCATAGGTGCGGATCATGATCAGATCGACATAGCGCGACAGCACCCGCGCCGTGTCGGCGATGGTCTCGCCATGACCGAGTTGCATTTCCGAGCCCGAAAGCACCATCGTCTGGCCGCCCATCTGGCGCACGCCGACATCAAAGCTCACCCGCGTGCGCGTCGAGGGCTTCTCGAAGATCAGCGCCACCATGCGCCCGGCAAGCGGCGTTTCGTCATCGGGCGCGGCCAGGCCGCGGCCATTGCGCGCCGCCTTCATCGCGCTGGCGCTTTCGATCATCGACCGCAGCGCGGCCGGGTCGGTCAGGTGTATGTCGAGAAAATGGTTCATGTCGGGTCTCTGGGCTGGCCGGGTGTTCGGGGGGGCGCTGCCCCCGGTGCCCCGGGACATTCTTGGAGCAGGGAAAGCGATCAGCCGACTGACAGCGCCTGCGCAGCGCGGTCGAAGCGCGCGCTGGCCTCGGCCAGGTCGGCATCGGGGACGTTGAGCGCCGGAAGCAGGCGGATGACATTGTCGGCGGCCGGCACCACCAGCAGCCCCGCATCGCGTGCTGCGGCGGTTACATCGGTATTGGGCTTGCGGCATTTCAGGCCCAGCATCAGCCCCAGCCCGCGCACCTCTTCGAAAATGTCTGGATGCGCGGCGACCAGCCCTTCAAGCTTCTGGCGCATCAGCCCGGCCTTGCGGCTGACCTCGGCCAGGAATTCGGGCTCGGCGATGATCTCCATCACCTTCAACCCCACCGCGCAGGCCAGCGGGTTGCCGCCATAGGTCGAGCCATGCGTGCCCGCGCCCATCGGCGCCGCCGCGCGCTCATTGGCGAGCACCGCGCCCAGCGGGAAGCCGCCGCCAATGCCCTTGGCGACCATCATGATGTCGGGGTCAATACCGGCCCACTCATGGGCGAACAGCCGCCCCGTGCGCCCCATGCCGGACTGCACCTCGTCAAGCACCAGAAGCGCGCCGCTGCGCTCGCAAGCTTCACGCAAGCCGCGCAGGCATTGATCGGGCAGCGCGCGGATGCCGCCCTCGCCCTGCACCGGTTCGATAAGCACGGCCGCCACGCTGTCGTCGAGCGCGGCATCGAGCGCGTCATGGTCGCCCCAGGGCAGGGTCTTGAAACCGGGCATCAGCGGGCCGAAACCCTTGGTCATCTTTTCCGAGCCGGCGGCAGCGATGGCGCCGGTGGAGCGGCCGTGAAAGGCGCCCTCGAAGGTGAGGATGGTCAGCCGTTCCTCGCCGCGCTCGAACCAGTATCTGCGCACCATCTTGATGGCCAGCTCCGCCGCCTCGGTGCCGGAATTGGTGAAGAAGACGCTTTCGGCAAAGGTCTGTTCCACCAGCGCATCGGCCAGGGCCTGCTGCTGGGGAATTCGGTAGAGGTTGGAGACATGCCAGAGCTTGCCCGCCTGTTCGGTGAGCGCCGCCACCAGCGCCGGATGGGCATGGCCAAGCGCGTTGACCGCGATGCCGGCGCCGAAATCGAGAAAGCGACGCCCGCCCTCGTCGGTCAGCCAGGAGCCTTCGCCCGAGACGAAGCTGAGGGGGGCACGGTTATAGGTCGGCAGGATGGAGGAAATCATGGCAAGGCCCTTGCGGAAAGCCCGATTGGTGCCAAAGGCGCCGGGGCAAGTCAATCATTGCGATGTGGGTAGGGGGTTGCCTGCCTTGCAGGCGGGATCGACCGTCAGGCGCGGATGCGTCGGCGTCGCAGCAATGCGAAGGGGGTGGCGCGGTCGATCATGGCGATGTGCATAGCGCCACGCTCGGGGCTTGTCGAGCGCGATTTTCGCCAGCTCAGCCGGCCCCTCCCGCCCGTGCCAGCCAGGCCATGCGCGCCAGCTTCGCCAGCATGATCGCCATGGGGATGGCGTGGTAGAAGAGATCGAGAATATCGATTGGCCGGGTGAGTGTGCCCTCGGCCAGCATCTTCAGCTTTTCCCAAAGATGTGGCTCGGGCACGAACGGCGCCAACCCCAGCCCCAGCCCGAGGATGAGCGCGATGGGAAGCGGCAGGCGGTCGAGCAGGGAAATCGCGCGGGTCATGGCCGGCTGACTGCCACGGCGCCGCGTGCGGCACAAGCCAGGCGGGCTGCGACAGGGCGCCGCGCGGCTAGGGCGCCGCCGCAGCGACCGGCGGGGCGCGACCAATCGCGGCTTGCCCCGGCCTCCGGCAGGCTTTATCCCCTTGAGTCAAGCCGATTTCGGGAAACCTTTTGGGGAGGAGTAACCATGAACAGCCCGCGTTTCGACAAGTCGAAACTGCCAAGCCGCCATGTGACCGAGGGCCCGGCGCGGGCGCCGCATCGCAGTTATTTCTACGCGATGGGGATTTCCGAGGAAGAGATCCACCAGCCCTGGGTGGGCGTGGCCACCTGCTGGAACGAGGCCGCGCCGTGCAACATTGCGCTCAGCCGGCAGGCGCAGGCGGTCAAGCATGGCGTCAAGAAGGGCGGCGGCACCCCGCGCGAATTCACCACCATCACCGTCACCGACGGCATCGCCATGGGCCATGAGGGGATGCGCTCGTCGCTCGCCAGCCGCGAGGCCATCGCCGACACGGTGGAGCTGACCATGCGCGGGCATTGCTATGACGCGCTGGTGGGGCTGGCGGGCTGCGACAAGTCGCTGCCGGGGATGATGATGGCCATGGTGCGGCTCAACACACCTTCGGTGTTCATCTATGGCGGCTCGATCCTGCCGGGGCGGCTGGATGGCCGCGACGTGACCGTGCAGGACGTGTTCGAGGCGGTGGGCAAGCACCAGGCGGGCAATTACAGCGATGCCGAGCTCGATATCCTTGAACGCATCGCCTGCCCCTCGGCCGGGGCCTGCGGCGGGCAGTTCACCGCCAACACCATGGCCTGCGTGAGCGAGGCGATCGGGCTGGCCCTGCCCAATTCATCCGGCGCGCCGGCGCCCTATGAAAGCCGCGACCAGTATGGCGAGGCCTCGGGCGAGGCGGTGATGCTGTTGATCGAGAAGAACATACGCGCCCGCGACATCGTCACCCGCAAGAGCCTGGAGAACGCCGCGCGGATCGTCGCCTGCACCGGCGGCTCGACCAATGCCGGGCTGCACCTGCCGGCCATCGCGCATGAGGCGGGCATCGATTTCGACCTCTTCGATGTCTGCGACATCTTCCACGACACGCCCTATTTCGTCGATCTGAAACCGGGCGGCAAATTCGTGGCCAAGGATCTGTATGAAGCCGGCGGCGTGCCGGTGGTGATGAAGGAGCTGCGCAAGCTCGGCCTGATTCACGAGGATTGCATGACCGCCACCGGCCGCAGCATGGGCGAGGAAATCGACATGGTGGAGCGCGAGGCCGATGGCCGCGTCATCTACCCCGCTGCCAGCCCCATCACGAAAACCGGCGGCGTGGTCGGGCTGAAGGGCAACCTGGCACCCGACGGCGCTATCGTAAAGGTCGCCGGGATGAGCGAGGAAGAACAGGTGTTCACCGGCCCCGCGCGCGTCTTCGAAAGCGAGGAAGACGCCTTTGCCGCCGTCAAGGGGCGCGAATACCGTGATGGCGAGGTGATCGTCATCCGCAATGAGGGGCCCGCCGGCGGGCCCGGCATGCGCGAGATGCTGGCCACCACCGCTGCCATCAGCGGACAGGGGCGCGGCAAGAATGTGGCGCTGATCACCGACGGGCGCTTTTCGGGCGCCACGCGCGGCTTCTGCGTGGGCCATGTCGGGCCCGAGGCGGCGCATGGCGGGCCGATCGCGCTGCTTCGCGATGGCGACATGATCACCATCAACGCCATCACCGGCGAGCTGTCAGTGGCGCTGAGCGACGCGGAACTGGCCGCGCGCCGCGATGCCTGGGAAGGGCCGCGCAAGACGATCTATTCGAGCGGGGCATTGTGGAAGTACGCGCAGCTTGTGGGCGGCGCTCGCAAGGGCGCGGTCACCCATCCGGGCGGCGACGACGAAGCCCATGTCTACATGGATCTCTGATCGCCGCGCGCTGACGCTTGGCCTGCTGGCCGCCCTGCTGATGCTGGCGGCCTGTTTCGAGAATGTATCGCTCGAACGCGCCGCCAGCAGGGTGGGGCTGACAAGCGGCGGGGCGGGATCGGTGACGGTGCTTGACGGCGCCCTGACCATTGCCGGCCCGGATGCCTATTGCATCGATGACGAGGCCACCCGCGAAAGCGACAGGCAAGCCTTCGTGCTGCTGGCGCGCTGCCGGTCGGACCGCCAGCCCAGCCCGGTGCTGAGCGCCACGGTCAGCGGCCATGCCGCACCGGGCAGCGGCACACCGGAAGAGTTGCAGCGGCTGGCGGCTTTCCTGGCCACACCGGCGGGACGCGCGCAACTCAGCCGCCGCGGCGAGGCCGGTGATGTGCGCATCGAGGAGACGCTCTTGCAGGATGGCGCGCTGTGGCTGCGCATCCATGACGAGGGCAACCCCGAGACGCTGCATCCAGCCTATTGGCGCGCTATCATGCCGCTGGCCGAACGGGTGGTGACGCTCTCGGTGATGTCGGCGCGCGAGCATCCGGTGGGCAGCGCCGCCGAGTTGCAGGCGCTGCGCGATTTCGTGGCCAGCATGCGCGCGGCGAATGCAAGCTGAGGGCGCGGGAGTGTCGCCGGGGGTGCTCCCGCGCCTTGCCGGTCGCCCTTGCGGGCAACCGCCGCGGCTTGGGCCGGGCCCGCGCGCTGGCGCGCGCGGGTGGGGGCGCTGCCCCCGTCGGCTGCGCCGACTCCCTCGGCGTATTTGGGCAAGATGAAGGAGCCCGTCCGGAGCAGGGGGCGGGCGGGTCTTGCTTTCGTGCCGCCGTATTGACGCAAGGTTCGGGGTGACAAGGCGGGGCAGGCATCGCAGGGTTCGAGCCACAACCAGACCGGAGGCCATGCCATGACCAGCGCCCGCTCAGGACAGCCCGTCACCGCGCCCGGCGAGGTGCCGCAAGGCGCATCGCTTTACCCGCATCTGCTGGCGCCGCTCGATCTGGGCCATGTCAGCCTGCGCAACCGGGTGCTGATGGGCTCGATGCATACCGGGCTGGAAGAGCGCGGCGACTGGGACCGGGTGGCGGCCTATTACGCCGAGCGCGCCGCCGGTGGGGCGGGGCTGATCGTCACCGGTGGCATGGCGCCGAATACCGAAGGCGCGGTGTTCCCCGGCGCGGCCGGATTGTTTTCCGAGGACGACATCGCCAATCATCGCAAGATGACGCAGGCCGTTCACGATGCCGGCGGGCGCATCGCCATGCAGATACTGCATGCCGGGCGCTATGCCTATGGCAAGGATTGCGTCTCGTCCTCGCAGATCAAGTCGCCGATCTCGCCCTTCGTGCCGCGCGAGTTGGACGAGGCGGGCATCGAGAAGCAGATCAGTGATTTCGCCACCGCCGCCGAGCGTGCCCGCGAGGCCGGTTACGACGGTGTCGAGGTGATGGGTTCGGAGGGGTATTTCATCAACCAGTTCCTGGCGCTGCATGTTAACCGGCGCGAGGATCGATGGGGCGGCACTTACGAGAACCGGATGCGCTTGCCCGTGGAGATCATGAAGCGCGTGCGCGCGGCGGTGGGCGATGATTTCATCATCATCTATCGCATCTCGCTGCTTGATCTGGTGCCCGATGGCCAGCGCTGGGATGAGGTGCTGACACTGGCCCGTGCGATGGAAGAGGCCGGTGCGAGCATTCTCAACACCGGCATCGGCTGGCACGAGGCGCGCATTCCCACCATCGCCACCTCGGTGCCGCGCGCGGCCTTTGCCTGGGTGACGAAGAAGCTGATGGGGCAGGTGGGCATTCCGGTGATCACCTCGAACCGGATCAACACGCCCGATGTGGCCGAGGCCGTGCTGGCCGAGGGTTGCGCCGACATGGTGTCGATGGCGCGGCCCTTCCTGGCCGATGCGGAGTTCGTGAAGAAGGCAGCCGAGGGCAGGGCCGAGGAAATCGCCCCCTGCATCGGCTGCAACCAGGCCTGCCTTGACCATACCTTTGCCGGCAAGATATCGACCTGCCTTGTCAACCCGCGCGCCTGTTACGAAACCGAGCTGAACTATGCGCTGGCGGCTGCGCCGAAATCGGTGGCGGTGGTGGGTGCCGGCCCGGCGGGGCTGATGGCGGCGCTGGTGGCGGCGCAGCGCGGGCATGAGGTGGTGCTGTTCGAGCGCGATGGCCAGATCGGCGGGCAGCTCAACATGGCGCGGGTTATCCCGGGCAAGGAAGAGTTTCACGGCCTGGTCGACTGGTTCGAGACCATGGTGGCGCGCGCCGGGATCACGCTGCGGCTGAACACCGAGGCGAGCGCCGAGATGCTGGAGGGCTTCGACGAGGTGATCGTGGCCACCGGCGTGGTACCGCGCGACCCGCAGATACCGGGGCAGGACGGGGCGCATGTGCTGAACTATATCGATGTGCTCAAGCGCGGCGCCAAGACGGGGCGGCGCGTGGCCGTGCTGGGCGCCGGCGGTATCGGCTTTGACGTATCGGAATACCTGACCCATGAAGGCGAAAGCCCGACCCTGCATGTCGGGGAATGGCGGCGCGAATGGGGCGTGGCCGACCCCGAGGATGCGCCCGGCGGGCTGGTAGCGCCGCAACCGCCGGCAGCAGCGCGCGAGGTGACGCTCTTGCAGCGCAAGGCCGAGCGCCCCGGCAAGCGGCTGGGCAAGACCACGGGATGGATTCACCGCGCCAGCCTGGCCGCGCGGGGGGTGACGATGAGAGGTGGCGTCGGCTATCGCGAGATCACCCGCGAAGGGGTGGTGCTGGACACCGATGAAGGGCCGCAGATGCTGGAGGCCGATACGGTGGTGCTGTGCACCGGGCAGGAGCCGCTGCGCGCGCTGGCCGATGCGCTGCAGGCGAAGGGGCGGCGCGTGCATGTCATCGGCGGCGCCGATGTCGCCGCCGAGCTAGACGCCAAGCGCGCCATCGACCAGGGCGCGCGCCTGGCGGCGACGCTCTGAGCAAGGTCATTTGGTGGCGGGCGTGATACGGTTTTGAGAGCAGTTTCACCGCATCATCGCAACTCGCCCGCGTTTCCGAAGGAGAAACTGGCCGCATCCCGGCGCGGTTATGTGCCGGCATCGGCAACCCGGCGTTTCGCCACTGGCTACATTCTCGCCGTTAGAGGCGGGAATGTGCACAATTTCATGCAACACGTCCGAGGAAAGCCCGGCGGGTTCCACATTCGCGCCCGAATTGGAGGCTCTAAAAGGAGCAGCCGAAATTAACGATGCTTCTTCATGGGTGCGACATGGATCGACTGACGGAAATGGAAGCTTTCGCCACGGTAGTTGACCAGGGCGGCTTTACCGATGCCGCGCGAAAGATGGGGATGTCGAAATCCGCCATTTCAAAGCATGTTTCATCGCTGGAAGCACGGCTCGGCGCGCGTCTGCTCAACCGGACCACCCGCCGCGTCAGCCCCACCGAGATCGGGCTGGTGTATTACGACCGTGCCCGTCGTGTTCTCAACGATGCCGGCGAGGCCGACAGCATCGTCACCGCGATGCAGGCCGCGCCCTCGGGGCTTTTGCGCATGTCGGTGGTTACCGATTTCGGCGTCGCCTTGCTTTCGCCGGTGCTGGATGAATTTCTCGCCCAATACCCCGAAATCAGCGTCAACATGGTGCTCAAGAACCGCTATGTCGAGCTGATCTCGGAAGGGTTCGACCTTGCCATCCGTGTCGGCGAGTTGGAGGATTCGAGCCTGCGCGCGCGGCGTATCTGCGAATCCACCCAGCGGCTGATCGCCGCGCCTTCCTATTTCGAACAGCATGGCCGGCCCACGCGCATCGACGAGTTGACCGAGCACCGGCTGTTGCATTACTCGAACCAGTCCAGCGCCAATGTCTGGAAAATCATCGCCCCCTCGGGCGAGGAGCGTCAGGTTCGCGGCACCGGATGGCTGACGGTCAATGACGGGCAGTCGCTGCTCAACGCCGCCATCAAGGGGCTGGGAATAGCCTATCTGCCCAGTTATCTCTATCACAAGGCCATGGCCCAGGGGCTGGTGGAGGATGTCATCCCCGACCTGCCCCGCTCGACGCTGGGCATTCACGCCGTCTATCCGCCCGGCCGCTACACCCAGCCCAAGGTGCGCTCCTTCATCGATTTCCTGGTGGCGAAATTCGCCGACAAGGGCCCCGACTGCTGGTGACTTCATCGCCCGCTGAAACACGCGGGCGCCGGCATGACGGGCAGTCTCGCCCCTCATCAGTTCAGCCCCAGCTCATGCGCCGCGCGCGCCAGCGCCGGTTCCATGAGCGCCGTATCGAGTGGCATCAGCCGGGCGGATGAAGTCCACAAGATCGCTGTCTCGATGCGCCGCGCGGGATAGATCGCGCGCAGCAGATGCGCATAGGCCGCCATCTGGCGCAGCAGTCCCTCGGGGGTATCGGCGGCGGTTTCGGGCACCAGCCGGTTGCTCTTGAAATCGACCGCCAGCACGCGCTCGGGCTCGACCAGAAGCCGGTCGATGGCGCCCCAGAGCGGCCGGCCCAGCCAGTCGCCGCCCAGCGCGGCCTCGGCCAGCACCTCGGGCGCGAACAGCCACTCCAGCGACGAATCGTTCAGAATCGCCATTGCCTCAATGATGCAGGCGAGAGCCTCGACCTCGGGCGCGTCGAAAGCGGCCAGCAGGGCGTTTGCCTGCTCAGGCCAATCTCCGCGCGGCAGCGCCGGCAGATGCTCGAGCAGAAGGTGAATCATGGAACCGCGCGCCAGCGCCAGCGCAGTTTGAGCCCCGCCCTCGCCGGGCAGCGCCTTGGCCCCGCCCAGCGCCGAGGGGCTGAGCGCAGCCGCCGTGGGTGGTGTGGCCACCGCCGGCAGGTCAGCGGGCGCCGCCGGGCCACTGCTGGCCCCGCCATCCGGCGCGGCGGCGGCGGGCCAGTCGCCATGCGCGTAATGCAGCCCCTGCCCTGCCGGCGTCTCGCATGCCACCGCGCCCAGCGCCTGCATCGCTTTCGCTACTCGCTCGTGCCAGCTTGCACCACTATCGGCCTTGCCGGCACCGGCGACGATCAGCCATTGCCGGGCACGGGTGAGCGCCACATAGAGCAGTCGGTCGCTTTCTTCCGCGCGCGCGCCCTTGGCGGCATCATCGGCCTCGCGCTGCGGCGACGGGGCATCATCCTTGCGCCCGGCGCGCAGGATCGGCACGCCCCCGGGCGCGGTCAACGCCGCGCGCTCCTGATCGACCCGGTCGGCGGTTTCGGGCAGCACCACCACCGGCGCCTCCAGCCCCTTGGCGCCGTGCACCGTCATCACCCGCAGCCGCCGCCCCGCCCCCTCGACCTGGCGCTTGACCTCGACATCGCTGGCCGCGAGCCAGGACAGAAAACCATCAAGCGAGGGCACATGCCCCTCCTCGAAACGCAACGCCAGATCGACGAAAGCCTCGATCGCCTCTTCGGCCTCGGCGCCGAAACGCGCGCGCAGCCGGCGGCGGCCGTCATGGCGGGTGAGCAGACGCTCGACCAGTTCATAGGGGCGCAGGAAATCGACCTGGCCCAGCATGTCGGACAGCATCGCCGCCACCTGCCCGCCCGAAGCGCGCACGCGCTGCCACAGGCTGGCCGCCCCGCGCCCATGCGCCAGCCGAAACAGCGCATCCTCGCTCAGCCCGATCAGCGGCGAGCGCAGCGCCTGGGCCAGCGCGAGGTCATCCTCTGGCAGGGCCAGAAAGCGCAAGAGCGCCACAATATCCTGCACCGCCAGTTCCTCGCCCAGCTTCAGTCGGTCGGCGCCGGCAATTTCCAGCCCCTCGGCCTTGCAGGCGCGGATCAGCGCGTGAAACAAGAGCTTGCGCCGGCGCACCAGGATCATCACGTCGCCGGCATGCATCGGGCGCCATTGCCCGCCATCAAGAATCGGTTCGCCGCTTTCGATCATGGCGCGCAACTCGGCGGCGATGGCGCGGGCGAGCTGGATCTCGTGATTCTCGCTGCTCGGCCGGTCGAGCGGATCATCCCATTCGCCCTGCTCGGCCCTTTCGGGGGGCGCGATGACGGGCCACAGCGTTACTCGCCCGGGCAAATCGGGGTGAAAGGCCATGTGCTGCGGCGCCATGCCCAGCCCCCCGGCGGCGCCGGCATCGGCAAAGCAATGATCGACCAGCCGCAGCACGGCATCGGATGAGCGGAAGGAATGCTGGAGCTCCATGGGGTTGAGCCGCTGTCCCACGCCCGCAAGCCCCTCGGCGAAAGCCTCCTGCATGTGGTCAAACCCGCGCAGATCGGCGCCCTGAAAGGAATAGATCGACTGCTTGCGATCACCCACCACGAAAATGGTGCGCTTGCCCTGCCGTGCCCCCTGCCCGGCGGTAAATTCCTGTGTCAGGCGCTCGATCACCAGCCACTGGCCGGGGCTGGTGTCCTGCGCCTCGTCCACCAGGATATGGTCGATACCGCCATCGAGCTTGTAGAGCACCCACATCGCCACATCCGGGCGCGACATGAGACGCTGCGCGCGGGCGATCAGATCGTCGAAATCCAGCCAGCCGCGCGCGGCCTTGGCGGCATCGAGTCGCGGCAGCCAGGCGCGGGCGAAGGCGTGCAGCGCGGCGCTGCGCTCGGCCACTTCCAGCGCCAGGCGGCGGGGGCGGGCATCGGCCAGCCGGTCGGCCAGCGCATCGAGCGCGGCGATGGCATCGGCTGGTAGCGACTGGCGCAGAACCTTTGTCGGGATCTTCGCGGCCTTCGAGCCGAAGGGCGCCTTTGTCTTCGCGCCAAACAGCAGCCTCGCCTCGAGATCGGGCAGGACGCGCCGGCTCGGTGGCTCGCGCAGCAACGCCAACGCCGCGCCCAATTCCGGATCGCCGCGCTTGTCGCTGCCGCTGATCGGCGTCACCAGCGCCGTCGCCATATCGGCCTCGCCGCCGGTGAAAACCTCGGCGAGAAGCGCCGCCTCGTCGTAGCCCGGCGGCAGGCCCAGAAGCGCGTGCAGATCGGGCATGGGCGTGCCGGGGGCAAAGGCATCGCGATGGCGCCCGATATCGGCCAGCAAGCTGCTCAGCCGGTCCTCGCCAATTGCCGCCGCCAGCCCTTCCAGCAGCGCCGCCTCCTCGTCCTCGGCCATCTCGTTCAGCAGCTCGGCCTGCAACTGCGCCAGGCTGCGTTCCTCGATCTCGGTGAAATCGGGCGAGACCCCGGCCTCGAGCGGGAAGCGGCGCAGAAGCGCGCTGCAAAATGCGTGGATGGTCTGGATCTTCAGCCCGCCCGGTGTCTCGATGGCGCGGGCGAAAAGCCGGCGCGCGCGCGCCAGCACCTCGGCGCCGTCGGCACCATCTTCGCCCAACGCCGCCAGCGCACGGGCCAGGCCTGCGTCATCAAGCATCGCCCATTCGCCCAGCGTGGCGAAAAGGCGGTTTTGCATCTCGCCGGCGGCGGCCTTGGTATAGGTCAGGCACAATACGCGCTGCGGGTTAGCCCCGCGCAGCAACAGCCGTGCCACGCGGTCGGTGAGCACGCGCGTCTTGCCCGAGCCGGCATTGGCCGACAGCCAGGTGGAAAGCTCAGGCGCGGCGGCGTCTATCTGGCGCTGTGTGGCCTCGTCGAAAACGATGTGCTCAATCATCGCTGCCCTGCCCTACCGGGATGGTTTCGGCCTCGTCGGTGACCTCCCACTCGCCCAGCCGGGCCAGCCCGTCATAGGGGCTTTCATCGCTGTCGGCCTTCATCGCGCGGCGCGCGGTGTAGCCCTGGCAGGGGTCGAGATAATTCTCGATCAGCTTGACCAGCCGCTTGCCATGCTCATCAAGCGATGCCGGGCTGACATCGGCGGGCGAGATATCGAAACCGGCGCCAAGCCCGACAAAGGCCGCCTCGGCCACCGGCGCCGCGCCCAGCCTGGAAAAAGCGCCGGCCTCGGCCATCATCGCCAAGAGTATCAACTGCTTGTCGAAATACTGCTGCTGCTTGGCACTGGGAAGCTGGCCGGTCTTGTAATCATAGATCGCCAGCGCGCCATCAGGCAGGCGGTCGATGCGGTCGGGCTTGCCGACAAGGGTGAAGCCCGGCGGCGTCAGCGTCAGCGCACCCTTGACCTCGGCCAGCCCCGGCTGACCCTCCAGCGCGGCGTTCCAGCGCGCGAAATCGGCGGCGCTGCTCGCCAGCCGCGCCAGCCAGAAATGCCGCACCGCCGGGGCGGGCACCTCGGCGGCCAGCCTTTCGGCGGCCATGTGCAGAAGCGTCGAGGGTGCTGCCGGCGTGCCCGGCGGATGCGCCAGCACATAATGCTCAAGCAGCCGGTGCAGCACGGTGCCGCGCAGCCTGGCATCGGGCGCGGGCGCAAGCGGGTCGAGCGCTTCGAGCCCCAGCACATGGCGGGCATAGATGTGAAAGGGATCGCGGATCAGCTGCTTGATGGCGGTCACCGGCAATTCGCGCGGTCGCGCCTTGGCGGGCGGGGCCGGCGCCGGGCGCGGGTTGCGGGTGCCGATGCCGGGCGGCAGGGCGCGCGTATCGGCCTCGATACCAGCGGCGGTATCGAGCCAGTGGCGCCCGCGCGCGCGCATTGCATCCAGCGCTGCCCTGCCGCCCTGCTCGGGCAGCCCGCCCACAAGGTTGAGCAGGCGGTTGAGCCAGCGCGCCGGCACCGTCTCGGCCTCAGCATCGCGGCGCGCGCGGCTGAGCACCACGCGCGGGGCGCAGGCGGCGTGCTGGAAATCATGCGCGGCTAGGCCGATCTGGCGCTCGGGCAGCAACAGCCCGGCCTGAAGCCGCATCTGCCGGTTGAGCCAGGGATCAGGCGTTGGCAGAGCGGGCCATGTGCCTTCGTTCAAGCCACCCAGCACCACCAGATCGGCGGCCAGCTCGCGCGCCTCGCGGATGCCGTGGATGGCAATCAGCGGATGTGCGGCGACGCTCTCGCGCAGCGCCTCGGCTCCCAGCAGCCGGTCGATGAGCGCGGCATAATCGAGCTGCGCCATGCTGCCGCCATGGGTGGCCTCGGCGGCGAGATCGTCAAGAACGGCGCGCGCGGCCTCACCCGGCGCTTCGCGCCACAACGCGCCGCTGGCCTCTTCGGCCTCGCCCTCATGGGCATCAGCGCCGCGCGCCAGATATTCGGCCAGCGCGCGATGCCGTTTGAGCCATTCATCCAGCGGCGCCTCGCCTGATGCCGGCGCCTGCGTCAGCACCGGCTCCAGCCAGCCGGCCCAGCGCTGGCGCGCGGCGTCTTTTCCCGCCCAACGCGCCATATCCGCGGGCGCCGGCTGCGACAGGCCACGCCGGCGCAACCAGTGTTCGAGATCGCGCGCCAGCAGCAAGTGTTCCCCCCGCCCCGCCCCGCTATGGGTGATCGGATGCTTGAGCAGGATCAAGAGCGCCTCGCCCGAGGGCGGCCCGGCCATGAGCGCCGCCACATGGCGCAGGAACCGGCCCGAGGCACTGAGCGAAAGCGGCCGCCCGGCGCTGTCATCGGGGCGCAGATGCCAGCGGTCAAGCGCCGCCGTCACCTGCCGCGCCAGCCGGCGGTCAGGGGTGACGAGCACCGCGCGCTGGCCGCGCGCCGCCGCATCGCGCAGCGCCAGCGCGATCGCCAGCGCCTCGGCGCGCGGCGTCGGTGACTCGATCAGCGAAAGGCCCTCGGTGGCCGCCAGCAGGTCGCCCAGGCCCGGCCCCTCGGCGCGCCAGCGATCGGTCACCGGCGGCGGGTGCAGCGCCATCGACACCAGCCGCGCGCGCGCCGGTGCGGGGCCATCGGCGCCGCTCCAGCGCGCCACATCGCCCGGCGCCAGAGCCAGCGCGCGCAACAGCGCGGCGTGGCGGAATTGCGGATGATCCTCGCCATGCAGCGCATCGTCGAGGCTTTCCCAGATATCGGCCGGCATGTCGAAATCGAAGCCCGGCAGCACCGTCGCGCCCTGCGGCAGGCGCGCCACGGCGCGCATCAAGGCCGCCGTCGCCCCGCGCGAGCCGGTCGAGCCCACCACCAGCACCGGATGCGCCGGCGGCGCTGCCTGCCAGCGTGCGATCACTGCCTCGACCGCCAGGCGCTGGCGGCGCTGCTCGTCGGGTGCGGCATCGGGGCCAAGATAGCGCGCCACCAGCCGCAGGAAGCCCAGCGCGCGCGCCCAATGCGCGGAATGCTCGGATACGTCCAGCCCGTCGAGCGCGGCGAAGGGCACACCTTCGGCCTGCATCTCGTCCATCAGCGCGGCCAGGCTTTCGGCCAGCGAAAAGGCGGCGGCGCGTGGCGCAAGGTCGGGCTCGGCCTCGATGAGCCGGCGCACGAGCTGCGCCAGTTCCAGCCGCCGGCGCAGCGAAGGGGCCGGGGGCGGCATGATCTGCGCAGGCGGCGGCTGGCCGGGCTGCCAGGCGATGGCAGGGTCGGTGACCGGCTTGAGTTGCGGCAAAAACCCCGGGCCGGTGGCCAGCAGTGCTTGCCGCAACCAGCCCAGCATGCCGGCAGAGTTGGTGATGATCTCGATATTCGCCATCGCCTCGGGCGGCTGGCCGGCAAGGCGCGCGCGCAGCCCCTCGGCCAACCGCGCAGGGAAATCGGCGCCCGGTGGCTCGGCAAAAAGGCGCGGGCCGGCGGCGGGGCTAAAAAAATGCGTCTCAGCCATGGCGCGCCTTCTCACCTGCCGGCACTACCCCCGCCACAGCGCCTTGCAGGTCCAGCGCCGCCAATCGCTTCCGCCATGCCCCGCTGCCAGAGAGAAAGGCCACCTCGCGCCCGTCCTTGCCCCCCGGCGCATGCGCAAGGCGCAGCGTCAGCGCGCCTTGCGGGCGGGCGCTGCCCAGCCGCTCGGGCCATTCGACAAGACAGAGCGCGGTTTCGAATGCCTCTTCCAGCCCCAGCTCGATGGCCTCGTCAGGGTGGCCCAGGCGATAAAGATCGGCGTGCCAGATATCGAAACCGGGCCCGTCATAGAGCTGCACCAGCGTGAAGGTCGGCGAGGGCACATCCTCGGGCTCCGGCATCAGCGCCTGAATGAGGGCGCGGGCGAAATGGGTCTTGCCCGCGCCGATCGGCCCCTCCAGCAGGAGCACATCGCCCGCACCCAGCGCCGGCGCCAGCGCGAGGGCAAGCGCCTCGGTGGTATCGGCACCGGGCAGCGCAAGGGGCGGGTGAACCTGTTCCATGGCAGCCAGCATAATCGGCGCATGCGGCCTTGGCGATGGGCTGGCAGGCGAATTTCGCTGCCGGCAGGCACTTGGCGGGACAGGCGAAGCGGGACATCCTGCGGGCTTGCCGCGCAAGGCGGGCACCGCCATATAGGGGCCGGACAAGGCAGCGAAGGCAGGAAACAGGGGCAGGCCATGAGCGAGACGAAATTTCCCGGCTGGCACGGCACCACCATCCTGGCGGTCAGGCGCGGGGGCGAGGTGGTCATCGCCGGCGACGGGCAGGTCAGCCTGGGGCAGACGGTGATCAAGGGCACGGCGCGCAAGGTGCGCCGGCTTGGCCCCGCCGGGCGCGAAGTACTGGCCGGTTTCGCCGGCTCGACCGCCGATGCCTTCACGCTGCTGGAGCGGCTGGAAACCAAGCTCGAGGCCAGCCCCGGCCAGTTGGCGCGCGCCTGCGTGGAACTGGCAAAGGACTGGCGCACCGACAAGTTCCTGCGCAATCTCGAAGCGATGCTCATCGTCACCGACGGCGCAGACATGTATGTGATCACCGGCGCCGGCGATGTGCTGGAGCCCGAGCATGACTTGGCTGCCATCGGCTCGGGCGGGCATTTCGCCCTGGCCGCCGCGCGCGGGCTGATGGAAAGCGATCTCGACGCCGAAACGGTGGCGCGCAAGGCGATGGCGATCGCGGCGGATATCTGCGTCTATACCAATGGCGCCCTCACCGTGGAACGGATGAGGCGCTGAACCGCCCGGCAGACTTGCACCGGGCCGGCGCCTGTATCGCACTTGTGCCGGCTGCCGGTGAGGGCTAGTCTGCCCACGGATCAAGAGAGAATGCAGGCGAAGATGGCAGAAAAGACCGCAAGAAAGCTGGCCCCTGCCGATCTGCCGCCACTGGGGCCGCCGCCAGTCAGCCTTTCCGACGCGCTGCAACAGATCGACAACGTGTTTGGCATCGAAGCACTGCTGCGCGATGCCGGCGCCGAGGTGACCGAGCCCTATTACCGCCAGTCGGTGCTGGTTTACGAGCAGTTCTACGAGAAATACCTCTCGGTTCCCGGCTGCATGCATTTCGGGCTCAATTACAAAGGCGTCTTCAACCGGCAGGGTTTTTTCTCGCAGGCGCGCGGCGTGGCCGCGCAGATCAGGCGAATGGGCGAGGTCAGCGATGTGCTCGAACTGGGCTGCGGCAAGGGGCTCAACACCATCTTTCTGGCCAAGAAGCACCCCGAGATCCGCTTCACCGGGCTCGATCTGCTGGCAGAGCATGTCGAGAAGGCACGCGCGCGCAGCGCGGAGCTGGAGAATGTACGCTTCGTACAGGGCAGCTTCGAGCCCGTCCCCGAGGAGCTTGCCCCAGCCGATCTGGTCTTCGGAGTGGAGACACTGTGCTATGCCAAGGATCTCGATACCGTTTGCCAGGCCATCGCCCGCAGCCTGAAGCCGGGCGGGCGGCTGGTGATCTATGACTGTTTTCACGAAATCGGCAAGGGCGAGGTCTCGCCCGAGATGACGCAGGCGCGGCGCCTGCTGGAAGTGGGATGGGGCATATCTGCGGGCTATCGCACCCCGCAGCGGTGGCGACGGGCGCTGTCGCGCGCCGGGCTGCAGTTGCGCCGGGTGCAGGACGAGACCCCCTATGTGCTGCCCAATGTGCGCAAGCTGCAGGAATTCGGCATCCGCTTTTTCGACGACTGGAAGCTCAGGATGCAATCCCGGCTGCTGCCCCGGCTTGGCCAGCGCAACGCGGTAACCGCGCTGCTGATGCCGCTTCTGTTCGAAGGCCAGCCTGACGGAAAGCAACCCTCTGCGCCGGCGGTGTCCTATTACCGGCTGGTGGCACGCAAGCCCGAAAGCGACTGACACGCTTTTCCGGTGACAAGACGGCACGGGCGACTACCACCCCGGGGGCGGGCGCCGACCGCCAGCGCCGGAGGATGGGCCGGCGCGGCCGGCATCAGCTCGGCAGATTGCGAAACAGCCGCACCATGCCGAAGATCTGGTTCATCATCGGCGCCGGCGATTCGGTCGCCAGAACCACGTCGTTGGGCTGGATGTAGAAACGCTGCGCCGCGAACAGCCCGTCGGCATTGCTCATATCGAAGGTAAAGATCACCAGCGGCTTGTTAGGTGCACCCTCGCCGGGCCTGAGCAACGATTCGGGATATTCGCGCAGCACCATCACCCCGCGAAGATCGGCGCGGCTTTCCGACAGCCCGCCAACGGTGGACAGCGCATCGAGCGCGCTGATCCGCTCGCGTTCGAAATACACCACCTGCTGCGTGCCCGCCGCGCCAAGGGCGATGTAGCTGCGCCGGTCGGGTTCGACAACGATCCGGTCGCCGCCGCGAAGCTGAATGTCATGCGCCGGGTTGGCAAGCAGCTCGACCGCGGGAATGGTGTAGGATTGGCCGGAACGCTGCAACCGTACCAGCGGGTTGCGCTGATCCGGGATGATGCCTCCGGCCTCGGCAAGCACACTCATGATCGTCGGGCTGATTTCGCCCAGCCCATAGCGCCCCGGGCGCGCGACGCCGCTGACCAGGTCGATGGTATTGCGGCTGCCCGGCTCGACGGCGAGCTGCACCTGCGCATCGGGCACGATCCGCTCCATCAGTTGCTGGATATCGCGGCGGGCGCGGTCGGTGGTCATGCCCGAGATACGGAAATCACCAATATAGGGGATGAAAATCTCGCCTGCCGGCGAAACCTCGATCTGCTCCATATTCACCACCCGCTGTTCATCGGGGGTGATGAGCGAATCGCGCTGGCTGTCCCAGATCGAAAGCGTGATCCGGTCACCGGCGCGGACGAGCCGCGCCACCGCGCTGGCGCCGGTGCCCACCCAGTGGTGGCGCCCTTCCGGGGCCGCCGGCGGCCAACTGGTGATTTCGGGCAGGCTGGCACGGGTGACGGCGACAACCTGAAACTCGGAATCTTCTCCGCCGGTGCCGCGCAGCACCTCGCCCGGCATGGCGGCGGTGCGCGGCAGGGAACAGGCCGTCAGCAACGCCAGCGCGGCAACGATCAGCGCCAGCCCGGCCCATCGGCGCAACGCGGCCTCGGTTGAAGGTGTCGCAGCAGCGCCATCCTGCACCGGGCCGGCGAGCCGGGGGCGCAATGCCCAGGCCCCGCCAGAAGCCTTAGCGATCTCCATTCGTTCGCCTCGCATCGATATCCCGGCACCAGCAGCACGCCATGCCGCAAGACATTTGCAAGGGACATTAGCCCCCGCGCCACCGCCATACAAGCCAGCCGGCCCGGCCTGGGCAATGCAACCCCTGCGAGGTGATGCATTCGCGCCACGCCATCCATGAGCGGCAGCAAACCCCTGCAAGGGCCCCACCGACACCGCGCCCGAAACCAACCGGACGCCTGCCGGCTCAGGCTTGCACCGCGCCCCCAAATCGCCTAGACGCAAGCTGTCCACGGCCCCCGAGGCGGGTTGGCGGAGTGGTTACGCAGCGGATTGCAAATCCGTGTACACCGGTTCGATTCCGGTACCCGCCTCCACTTGCACTCAACGATTTTCGGGTATTGATGGTGAGGGCAAGCCGCAGCGGTTACACCCGCGCTTACAAGCTTGTCCACGTTCAGCCCTTCGAGTGCGCTGCAAAATCCCTCATTACAGCGTCCGACTCCTTGTGCGGGGGCGGCATGTGACTTCCGCCCCCGTGGGCTGCCGTTGCAACAACCCAACACGGCTGAGGCCGTGTGAAGCCATTACACCGCTCAGCCGGCGGCAAAGACCGGCGGGCGATGGCCGGCCCAAGGGCGCGCCTGTTCCAGATCGCGGGCGATCTGCAAGAGAGTGCCTTCGTCGCCCATCGGGCCCACCAATTGCACCGAAAGCGGCAACCCTTCATGCAACCCGGCGGGGACCGAGATTGCCGGCTGCCCGGTCATGTTGAACAGCCCGCCATAGGGGAAATTGTCAAAGACATGACGAAACCAGCCCTCGGCATCGAAATCGGCGTTATCCTGATCCATATGGCCCAGCGGCACCGGAAGCTGGCGCATCATCGGCATGAGCAGCGCATCATAGCCGGACATGAACCCGCCCAGCGAGCGGCAGATGCCGTTCATCTGCATGAAGGCCAACTCGTAATCCAGCGCCGTCAGCTTCATGCCGGCCTCGGCGCAGGCCAGCGTCGCTGCTTCCAGATTATCGCGCGAGGGGGCGGTGCCCAGCACCTGCGACAGCCCCGCCACGCCGCTGGCGAGAAAGCCCATCCAGGCGACATAGGTGGCGCGGCTCCAGGCCTCGACATCAAATTGCGGGGTGACCTCGACGATCTCGTGACCATGCGCGGCCAGCAGATGGGCGGTCTCGCGCAGGGCAGCCATCAGCGGCGCATCGGGCTCGGGCGTGCCCGGCAGGGCGGTGGCAAGCGCGATCTTCAGCTTGCGCGTGGGCTGGCCGAAGAGCGTGGCATAGGGCACCGCCGGGCGGGCGATGTCAAACAGGGCGCCCGTTTCCGGCCCTTCCACCGCATCCAGAAGCCGCGCTGCATCGCGCACGCTTCGGGTGACGGCAAATTCGATGCCCATGCCCATCAGCGGCAGGTTGTAATCGGGCCCCAGCGGCGTGCGCCCGCGCGTGGGCTTCAGCCCCACCAGCCCGCAGCAGGCCGCCGGGATGCGGATCGAGCCGCCGCCGTCATTGGCATGCGCCATCGGCACCACCCCGGCAGCAACCGCCGCCGCCGACCCGCCCGAAGAGCCGCCGGGCGAGCGCGTCACATCCCAGGGGTTGCGCGTGGGGCGGCCATAGGCCAGCGCCTCGGTAGTGGCGTTGAAACCCAGTTCGGGCGTGGTTGTCACCGCCATTGTGTTCAGCCCCGCGCGCTGAAAGCGCTTGAACAGCTCCGAGCTGTGCGGCGGCACATATTGCCCCCCCGCCAGCATGCGCGTGCCCATCCGGTGCGGCACGCCCTCGACATGCAGCACCAGATCCTTGACCAGAAAGGGCACCCCGGCAAAGGGGCCCTCGCCGCTGCCCGCGATCGGCGCTTCCGGCCGATGGGCGATTATGTTCAGCTTGTCATTCACCGCATCAATAGCGGCATCGGCGCAGCTGCTCAGCTCTGGCGCCGACACCTCGCCACGGGCGACCAGTTCGGCAAGGCCGGCGGCATCATGTTCAACATATTCCGACAGGTTCATCTGGCACTCCTCCATGCAAGACCCCAAACCTAGACAGGGGCCCGATGGCGGGGCATGACGCATCTGCGCTATTGATCGGCGGATTTTTTCAGCCGCGCGGCCAGTTCCAGCTTCGAGCCGATACCCAGCTTGCGAAAGATCGTGCGGATATGGTTGCGCGCCGTATGGGGCGATATGCCAAGCGCGGCGGCAATATCGCGGTAACCCTGCCCGGTGGCATAGGCCGCGGCCACCTCGGCCTCGCGCGGGGAAAGCACAGCGGGCGGCACCGGGTCGGCAAGCGTGAGGATCTGCAGGCCAAAGGCATAGTCCAGCATCAGCCGCGCGCCCTCCAACTCGACAAACCCGCGGCGCGTGAGCGTGCGCATCACCGTTTCCGGCAGGCAGCCGTCCACCAGAGCAATACCCTGCGCCTCGATCCGCGCCAGCAACGCGGCCGATGCGTGTTCCAGCCTGCCCTGAAGTGTCAGCGCCGCCGAGAGCGGGCGCCGGGCTATAGGGCCAGACAGCGCCCGGTTGCGCAGCGCCACCGACAGGTGGCGGATGTAGCGCCTCGCGAGTTCTGTCTCGCCGGCATCAAAGGGCGGCGAGCCGGGCGGGCGATAAAGCGACAGGAACAAAAACCCCTCGGAAAACAGCCCCGGCGCCGTAACACACAAGGCCCGACCGATCGCGTAGCGCGCCAGAAAGCGGCGCAGCGGCGGCGCCAGATCGTCGCCGTCAGCCATTTCGGCGTGATCGCCGGGCGTGCATATCTGCGCGGCAAGCGGATCAAAGCGCCGGATGCGCTGCCAGGCATCAAGGAAATCGGCCGGAAGGACGCGGCGATGCTGACTGAGCAGCCTGGGAACCGTGTTGCCATCATCCTCGTCATGATTGGCTCCGTGTCCCAACCAGGCGGCGTCATGCGCCACAAAGGTTCCAAGCGCAGAAAGCGCGGCCTCGGGGTCGGCACCCATCCCGCTACCGGGGTCGTGCAGCGCCAGAAGCAAGTCGTCGAAATCGCCCGCGCCCTGACCCGCCCCGGCACCTCCGCCCCCTACCCTGCTCACTGCCATCAAGTGCCCTCCCGCAGAGCACCATCTTGCGAGACGCCACGGCAACGGGCAAGCATTTGGTCAGTGCCAGGTGGGGCCGCTGCGGTTGTAATCGTCGACCAAGGAAAGTTCAGATCGCGGATGTGGGCACGGTTGAGAAACAATGTCTCGTTGAGAAACTCCGGGCAAACCGCTTGCGAGCTGATCTCGATCAAGGTAGATTTACTTTACCAGGAAAGTTTTTAAGTCGTGCCTGCGGGGGAGCGGGCGGGCAGAAATGGGGGGGCATGAGCGGCACATCCGGGACGATGGGCGCGACGGACGCCACCGCCTGGAAGGGGCGGCTTTTCGCATCGCCGCAGACCATTCGCCGTGAAGGCGCTGACGGGGTGATCTATCTCTCCAGCGGCATCCGGCCCGGCCCTGCCGCCCGATGCGTTGGTGACTGGCTCGAAACTGCAGCGCAACTATCGCCCCAACGGATTTTCATGGCCGAACGCGACGGGCCCGATGGTTGGCGCAGGATGGGCTATGCCGCTTTTCGCACCCGCGCACGCGAGATCGGCGACTGGCTGCTTTCGGCGGGCGCGACAGCCGACCGGCCAGTGGCTATCCTTTCCGAGAACTCCATTGACCACGCGCTGCTTGCCTTCGCGGCGATGCATGTCGGCATCCCGTCGCCACGGTCTCGCCGGCCTATTCGCTGATGTCCAGCGACCACGGCAAGCTCAGGGCGATGATCGATCTGCTCGATCCCGGCGTCATCTTCGTTTCCGACCCTGCCGCCTATGCTGCCGCGCTTGGCGCGCTTGGTGGCAGGCACGGCGCGCGCCTTGTCGCCTCGAATCCCGGCGAGGGCGTCACCCCGACAAGCGTGATCGAGGGCGACGCCAACAGCGCGCGGGTCCGCGCCGCTTTCGAGGCGATCACGCCGGATACGGTAGCGCGGCTTCTCTTCACCTCGGGCTCGACCGGCAGCCCCAAGGTGGTCATCAACACCCACCGCATGCTCACCTCCAGCCAGGAGGCGCATCTGGCGGTCTGCCCGCTTCTGGCCGAGGAGCCGCCGGCGCTGGTGGACTGGCTGCCCTGGAGCCACACATTCGGCGCCAATTTCACCACCAACACGGTGCTGCGCAACGGCGGCACAATGTATATCGATGACGGCAAGCCCATGCCCGGCATGATCGAGCGCACGGTGCGCAACATGATGGAGATCCGCCCCACCGCCTGTTTCAACGTGCCGCGCGGTTATGACCTTCTGCTGCAGGCGCTGGAAGGCGATGCGGCATTTCGCGAGATCTTCTTCAACATGCGCTACCTGTTCTACGCTGCGGCTGCCCTGCCCGAAAGCATATGGGCCCGGCTGCGTGCGCTGTCAGAGGAAACCACGGGCCGCGCCATGCCGATGGTCTCGGCCTGGGGATCGACCGAAACCGCGCCGCTGGCCACCTATTGCCACTTCCAGGCCGACCGCAGCGGCAATATCGGGGTGCCGGTGCCAGGGGTGAGCCTGAAACTCGTGCCGGCGGGAGAAAAGCTGGAAGTGCGGGTGAAGGGGCCAAATGTCACCCCGGGTTATTACCGCCGGCCCGAGCTTTCCGCGCAGGCCTTCGACGAGGAAGGATATTACGGCATCGGCGATGCCGTGCGCCTTGCCAACCCCGACGACCCGAATGCGGGCCTTTTCTTCGACGGGCGGGTGAGCGAGGACTTCAAGCTCACCTCGGGCACCTGGGTCAGCGTCGGCGCGCTGCGTCTTGCCGGCATCGATGCGCTGGCACCCGTCGCGCAGGATATCGTCATCGCCGGGCACGACCGCCACGCGGTCGGCTTTCTGATCTTCCCCAACGAGGCCGCCTGCCGCCGCCTTGCCGGGGCTGATGCCGAAACGCCGCTTTCCCTTGTGCTGGCCCATGCGGCGGTTCGCGAGCATGTCGCGCAGGGGCTGGCGCAACTGAAGGAAGCGGGCAAGGGGGCGTCGCGCCAGGCGGCGCGCGCCCGGCTGCTCGCCGCCCCGCCAAACCCGGACAAGGGCGAGATCACCGACAAGGCCTATCTCAACCAGCGGCATGTGCTGAGCAACCGCGCCGATGATGTCGCCCTGCTCTATGGCGACGACCCGGGCGAATTCATTTCACCCTTTCAGTCGAAAGGTTGACCGGCCCATGCCTGCCTGGATTCCCTATCCCGGCTACTGGTCCACGCCCTTTGCGCGCTGGCAAGGCGCGTTTGCGCATCTGCACGCGCTGAAATTCGCCGCCCATGTCGCGCGAACCGAGCTGGACCGGTGCAAGCTGGCCAGCCGGCTTTTCTTTCGATTCAAACTAGATTCACATAATGTGGCCGACGTTTCATCTTGGGCTGCCCGGTGGGTTTGGGTGGAACACATGGCAAACCACATGGCGGCGGCCACCCCTCCCGGGGCAGGCCAAGGCAGAAGGGGCGGCAATGGCGAATGGTGGCGCAATGAACCGCGATCAGCCGATCACGGCGCGGGATGTCGATTATGGCGGGCTCGAAAACGCCGCGGGTTTCCTTCTGCGCCTGGCCCAGCTGCAGGTCTTTGCGCATTTCTACAAGGCATTCGAACAGCATGAGTTGCGGCTGGGCGCGATTTCGGCACTGATCATCATTCGGCACAACCCCGGCATCCGGCATGGGGTGCTGGCCGAAGTGCTGTCGATAAAGCTGGCGCACACAACGAAAATGCTGAAATCGCTGGAAAGCCAGGGGCTCGTCGTGCGCCATCAGCCCGCCCATGACCGCCGCTCCGTCGAATTGCGACTGACCGAGGCCGGCGAGGCCCTGACCCGCGACATGCAGGAACAGGTGCGCCGGCATAAAGACCTGTCCGTGGCCGGCCTGAGCGAGCGCGAGCGCAACCAGCTCAAGCGCCTGCTGCGCAAGCTCACGGGCGTTCCGGCCTATCCACCGCGCCATCTCGCCACCACGCAGTTGCCCGCGACACAAGCGC
Organism: Pararhodobacter sp.; assembly: GCA_020832665.1. Taxonomy (GTDB): domain Bacteria; phylum Pseudomonadota; class Alphaproteobacteria; order Rhodobacterales; family Rhodobacteraceae; genus Pararhodobacter. The sequence goes on from JAFIEG010000020.1 coordinate 30,972, forward strand.
AGGACAACCGGCCGCCGAGAAAAAACCGCGCGCGTCGCAGCTGATGCGAATGATTTAACAAACCTACTCGGAAACGACTGAACCGGGCGGGACAGCAAAGCTCGCAGAATCTGGCCCCGTCGGTGCGCCGGCGCGATCCTCTGCACCGCTCTTGCAGGCTAGCTGAGTGCGGATGTCATGCGGCGCGCGCTTCAGCAAACCGCTGATGACCTTGGCAACGCTCTTCATAATCGGCATTGCCGGGCTTTCCGGCTTCGTCGCCGGGCAGATCAGACGAATCTGGCATCAGAAACTGACCTGCTGCCCCTTGCCCCGCACCGCGGCGGCTTCGTTGACATGATGCGCCACGGCCAGATCCTGCGCGGTAATGCCGAGCGAACGATAAAGCGTGATCTCTCCGTCGCTGCCGCGCCCGGGCGCCTGGGCGTTCAACACCTCGCCGATTTCGGCGCGCAGATGGTCCTGGCCGATGCTGCCATCGCCGATCATGGCGACGATCTCGCCTGCCTGCGCGAAGAAGGAGGGGCGGTAATCGCAATACAGCGCGGCGCGCTGCACCACCGCGTCATCAACCTCGCGCTTGGCGGGGATCGAGGCGCCGACGATATTGAGATGCTGACCCGCTTCCAGCCATTCACCCAACAACACCGGCGTGGCACTGCTGGTCACGGTGCAGACGATATCGGCACGGGCCACCGCCGCGCGCGCATCACTGCCGTGGGAGATACTCAGCCCGGGGTGGCGCGCCGCGGCGTGTGTGGCGAAATCGGCGGCCTTTTCGGCCCGGCGCCCGACGATGCGCAGCTCGGCCACCGGGCGCACCGCCAGCATGGCCGCAAGGTGGTGTTCGGCCTGCTCGCCGGTGCCGATGATTGTGAGCACGCGCGCATCCTCGCGTGCCAGCGCGCGCGTGGCCACGGCGCTGGCGGCGGCGGTGCGGATGGCGGTCAGAAGCCCGGCATCCATCATCGCCACGGCGCCGCCGGTCTCGGCCTCGAACAGCACCACCGCGCCGCGATGGCCCGACAGCCCGCGCGCGGGGTTTTCGGGGAACAGACTGACCAGCTTCACCCCATAGCAATGCGGCTCGGACAGCGCGCCCGACATCACCCCCATCATGTTCTTGCCGCCCACCGGCACAACATGGCGCAGCGGCAGTTCCGCCCCGCCGGCCGATACGCTGCGCATCACCGAATCCACCACCTCGATCGCCTGATCCATGGGCAGCAGCCCGGCAATGTCGTCATTGCTCAGAACAATCATGCCTCAAGCTCCTTCCCGCTGCCCTGCCAGTCGCTGGCGAGCGGCTCCAGCCCCAGCCGCGCGGCGATCAGGCCGGAATACAGATCAGGCCGCAGCAGATAGGGGAAATGCCCACCATGGCGGAACCCAAAGCAGGTCGCGCCGGGCAACCGGGCGCGCACCGCTTTACTCATCTCGGGCGGGATCAGCGGGTCGTCGGCGGCGTCGATCACTGTCAGCAAGCCGGGTTCGTGCGCCACCGGCGGCAGTTCGGGCCCGCGCTTGAGCGCATTGAGGCGCGTGCGCATCTCGCCTTCGGGAATACGCCCGGCCACCTCGCCCATGAGGAATTCCACCAGATCGGCCTGATCGGGCCGCGCCTGGCCCCAGGCCTGCATCGCATCCATGAAACCCGCGCGCAGGGCCTCGATGGGTGCGGCGTCGAGATCGGCGGAATAGGGCGGGCGGTTGTGGATGCCCTGTACCGAATGCAGCGTGTTGGCAGCAAACAGGTGGCAGACGCGGGAAGGGTGCGCGCCGGCCATGTACTGCGCCAGATAGCCGCCCAGCGACGAGCCCAGCACCGCCGCGCTGTCGATGCCGCGCGTATCGAGAAGCGCGCACAGGTCATCCGCCCAATCGGCAATACCGCCCGAGGCGGGGTAGGTGAGCGCGATCACGCGCAGCCGGGGCGAGAGCGCCGTTATCTGCTGCCAGAAGATATCGGCCCTTCCCAGCGTGCCGGGGATCAGCACCAGCGCCGGGCCGTCTCCCGCGGTGTCGATCACCCCCCATTCGCGGGCGTTGAGCGTTTCGCGGGCTTCGCGGTGGTGGGCGGTAAAGGCGTTTCGGGCCTCGATCAGGGGATTGCTCATGCGAAGGGGTTCTCCTGCCTGGGCCAGTAATCCGGGGCGCGGTTGCGATAGGGGATATTGGCGAAATCGGGGGTAATGGCGCCGGGGCTGGCCACCGGGACAATCTGCGCGGCGATGGGGGCAAATCCGGCGCGGTAATGGTTGGAGGATTTCACGCAGATGAAGCGCTTGTCGTCCAGCGTAATGCCCAGCCCGGTAAAGGCCTCGGGGTGAAAGGTCTGGCCACGGCTGTCATTGACGACAATGTCGATATCGCCGTGGGGGCCGGTTGACAGCCAGATGGCATTGCCCAGCGGCACCGGCAGCGAGCCGAAACGCTGAGTCAGACCGCTGGCAATGCTGCGCACCGTGACCTCGAGATCGAGCGGATCGCCCGACATGGGGCCGCATTTGCCGCCAAGCCGCAGGGCCAGGCGCGCGCCCTCGCCGGCCTCGGTGCAAATACGCACGGCGACCGGGTCCCAGAAGATGCCGGTGGCGAAATTGGCCATGCCGCGCTCGAGCATCGCGCGCAGAAGGAAGGTGGCATCCGAAGGCGCGCCGCCGCCGGCATTGTCGGACATGTCGGCCAGCACCACCGGGCCGGCAGGCGCGGCTTCGCCTAGATTGAGCGCTTCGGGGATGGCATGCACCGGCTGGAAGATGGCGTCGCGCTCGGCAAAGAGCTTTTCGCCCAGCTCGCGCGCCAGACGTTCAGCCAGCGCTGCATCGCCATCGGTGACGGCCAGCGCGCGCGCGCCGGTGCGGGGGTGATCGCCCCAGGGAAAACCATGCGCCAGCGACAGCGACAGCACGCCCTTCTCGGCCTCCCGCGCGATCATCGCATCGACATAGGCGCGCATCGGGCCCTCTGGTGTGGGCATGGCCGTGATCATGCGGCAATCGAAATCGCGCATTACCGGGTTGCAGCGCCCTTCGGCGGTATCCGCGACGAGGGTGAACAGCTCTTCGGCGCGCGCCTCGATATCGATATGCGGATACTCCTTGAAGCAGATCAGCGCCGTGGCCTTTTCGAGCATCAGCTCGGTCAAATGGCAATGCGGGTCAAGCAACCCGCCAATCTTCGCCTCGGGTGCGATCTCGCGGATGCGGGCGATCAGATCCCCCTCGCAATCGTCATAGCCATCGGCGATCATGGCGCCGTGCAGGCCCAGAAGCACCATATCGACCGGCATGGCGGCGCGCAGATCAATCAGGATTTCATCACGCAGCGCCTCAAAGACCAGGCGCACGGTGGGCCCGGCAGGCTGCGCGAAGGTGGCCAGGCTCTCGGCCACCTGCCAGCCGCGCGCCTCGGCGCGCCGGCGCCACAGATGCAGCGCGCCGGTCCAGTAGGTGACGGGGTGGCGCGTGGCATCGCCATGGTATAGCCCGCCTTCCTCGAAGCCGGCCATGCCAGTGGGCAGGGGCGAGAAGCTGTTGGTTTCGGTCGCCAGGCCGGCGATGAAGAGTTTCATTCGGTTATTATCCTTGTCGTCTCGGTCATGCCCGGGAAAAAACGCGTCGTCGCGCCTTTGAAAAGCCTTTGCACGCCCACTCTCCCCGGCCCGCCCTTCATGCGGCGCTGCTCGGCCCGTTTGCCGGTTCGGTCAGACGCATGGCCAGCGCAGCGATCACATGCAGGGCGATCAGCGCAAACGCCAACGGCACGGCGGCGGTGAACCAGATCATCGAGAGCGGGATCATCTCGGCGGTGCGGTCGAGCGAGCGGCCCAGAAAGCCGCGCGCCATGTTCATGTTGGGCCCAAAGAGCGAGAACCAGATCACCGGCGCCACGAAGATCAGCGCCCCGGCGGCGCGGATCAGCGCCAGCCCCTTGCCGGGCAGCCCGCGCAGCAATACCGCCTGCGGAAAAAGCGTGGGATCAACCCCGGCGCGGAACGCCGCCGAGGCACCCAGCATGCCGGCCCAGACCATGGAGCGGCGCGCCAGCTCCTCGGTCCAGACCGGCGGCGCGGCCAGCGCGTAGCGCGCCACCACCTGCCAGCCCGCGGCAAAGACCATCACCAGCACCGCCAGCACCGCGCCCCACAGGGCCACGGTGTTCAGCGCCGCCGACAGACGGTCAAGGCCGCGGGCCAGCCGGCGCATGGGGTCAGCGCCCCGCCGCTTCGCGCCATTGTGCAAGTTGCTCGGGCGTGACGATCTGCTCATAGGTGACCATCGAGGCCTGGCGGAATTCCTCGCGCGCCTCGTCGCTCAGCTCCACCACCGCGACATCGGCCTCGCGCAACTGATCAATCACACCTACCTGCGTGGGCAGCCATTCACGGTTGGCGGCGCGCGCCGCCTCGACGGCGGCATCGACCACTTCGCGGTCGGCCTCGCCTAGTCCCTGATACCAGTCTTCCGAGGCGATCGCGATGCGCAGTGAGGGAGCGATGGCGGCATCGGTGAAGTGGCGGATGAACTCGGTATGGCCAAACAGAAGCGGCACGAAGGCCGGGTTCAGATAGCCATCGGCAACGCCGGTTTGCAGCGCGTTGGGCACCTCGGCCCAGTTGACGATGGTGCCGGCCGCGCCCCAGGCCTGGAACAGCGCGATCTGGCTTTCATCGAGCGCGCGCATGCGCAGCCCTTCCATGTCGGCCATACTGTTGATCGCGCGGCGGGTGTTGAAAATGCCGGTGGCCGCGCCGACCACGGTGACATCGAGCACCCGCACGCCGGCCGGTGTCAGCGCCTCGTTTATCCGCTCGAGCATGCCGCCTTCGAGAAGCGCGCGATCCACTTCTTCCATGTCGGCAAAGAAATAGGGCAGGCGCAGGCCGAAGATCAGCGTATCGACCGAAGCCACGATATTGAGCGGCGACATGCCCACTTCCAGGAGGCCCTGGGTTACCTGGTCGAACACCTCGTCATCGCCGCCCAGCGCGCCGCGCTGGAATTCCTGCGCCTCGATGCCGTTCTCGTTCAGATGCCCCGCAAAGGCATGTGCCCAGACATAACTGCCCGAGCCCTCCAGATCGGGCGGGCTGTCGAGCGAGATGGAAACCTGCGCCATCGCCGCGCCGGGCAATGCCAGCGCCCCGGTCAGCGCCGCGGCTTTCAGAATTTGGTGTGTCATTCTTCTTCTCCCTTGTTGATCAGTTCGATTATGCGCGGCGCTAGCCGCCTATGAAACCCAGCTGCCGCGGCAGCCAGAGCGAGATTTCAGGCATCATCACCAGAAGCGCCAGCACTCCGATCTGCAGAATGAAGAAGGGCATGATGGCGCGCGCCAGGGTCCAGTAATTCACCCCCGTCACCGCCGAGACCATCAGCAGGCAGCCCCCCAGCGGCGGCGAGATCAGCCCGATACACAGGTTGAAGCAGATCACGATGCCCAGATGCACCGGATCGGCGCCCTGCAATATGGCCACCGGCGCCAGAAGCGGCACCAGTAAAAACAGCGCCACCGCCGTATCCAGCACCATGCCGGCGATGATGAAGATCGCCATCATCAGGAACATGTATTGCGCCGGGCCCAGCCCCATCGCGTTCACCTGCGCGGCGATGGCCTCGGGGATGCGCTCGAGCGCCGCCAGATGGCCCAGCGCCGCCACCGCCGCGATGAGCATGAAGATCGCCCCCGACAGCATGGCGGTGCGCTTGAGCGCCTCGGACAGTTCGGCTAGGCCGATGCGCGTGTAGAAGGCGCTGGCGCCGACGGCGGCGATGACGGCCACCGCGGCCGCCTCGGTCGGGGTCATCAGGCCAAAGACGATGCCGCCCAGGATGATCGCCGGGATCGACAGCGCCGGCAGGGCATTGGCCAGCGTGCGCGGCAGCGGCGGGATATCGGCGCGTTCCAGGCGCGGATGGCTGTCACGCCAGGCAAAGAAGGCATTGGCTGCAAACAGCGCCGCAGCCAGCACCAGGCCCGGCATGATGCCGGCGATGAACAGCGCGGTGACCGAGGTGCTCATGATCGCGCCATAGAAGATTAGGATGATCGAGGGCGGCACGATCGGCCCGATGATCGACGAGGCAGCGGTGATGGCGCTGGCATAGGGCAGGGAATAGCCGCGCTCGCGCATCGCCGGCACCAGCGTGTTGGAAAGCGCCGCCGAATCGGCCACCGCCGAGCCCGAGATGCCGGCAAAAAAGACCGAGGTCATGATGTTGACATGCCCCAGCCCGCCGCGGATGCGCCCCACCATTGCCATCGCCAGGTTGATCAGCACCCGCGTCACGCCACCGCGATTCATGATCTCGCCGGCGAGGATGAAAAGCGGCATCGCCATCAGCGCGAAGACATCGATGCGCGAGAAAATCTGCTGCGGCAGCACGGCCAGAAAGCGCGTGCGGTCGGTGGCGATGAAGGTCAGCACCGCCGCGCCGCCGATCACATAGGCAATCGCCAGCCCCGAGGCGAGAAGGATCAGCGCAATGACCGGGACAAGCTGGATCATGCCGCGCGGGCCTGTGTTTTCGGGGCCGGGGCGGCGATGCCGGCGCCAGCCACGACACCCTGCCAGATTTCGATCTGCCGCGCCAAGCGTCCCTCCAGGTTGGGGGAAAGGTAGCACTGGTTTTCCGATGCGAAAAGCGGTTTTTCGTTTCGGAAAACCACTGGCGCGCCGCAAGCCCGGGCCTGGTCAGCGTTTAAGGTGGCCAGCTACGCAAACGACCTTTTTCCACCCGGGCCGACAGGCACGGGCAGCGCCCGCCCGCCCACCGTCACGCCGAAGGCGTGCTTTCGGCACGACGCGCGAACACCACCTTCAGCGCTGCCGGCGCGGGCCGCTTCCGGTGCGCGCCTTCAGCGCTGCGCCTTGGCCCGCTGACGCCAGGCATGCAGCACTGGCTCGGTATAACCCGAGGGCTGCTCGCGGCCGCGAAACACCAGATCGCAGGCGGCGGCAAAGGCCGGCCCATCAAAGCCCGGCGCCATCGGCCGATAGGCCGGGTCGCCTTCGTTCTGACGATCCACCACCGCCGCCATCTTCTTCATCGCCGCCATCACCCGCTCTTCACTGATTACGCCGTGATGCAGCCAGTTGGCCAGCGCCTGCGAAGAGATGCGGCAGGTGGCGCGGTCTTCCATCAGCCCCACATCATTGATGTCGGGCACCTTGGAACACCCCACCCCCTGATCGATCCAGCGCACGACGTAGCCCAATATGCCCTGCGCGTTGTTCTCGATCTCGCGCGTCAACTCCTCCTCGGTCCAGTTGCGCCCCTCGGCCAGCGGGATGCTCAACAACTGCCCCAGCGTGGCGCGCGGCCCGCCTGCGGCGATCTCGGCCTGACGCGCCGGCACATCGACGGCATGATAATGCATCGCATGCAGCGTCGCCGCCGTGGGGCTGGGCACCCAGGCGCAGTTGGCGCCGGCTTTCGGATGCGCGATCTTGTCGCGCAGCATGTCGGCCATCAGATCGGGCATTGCCCACATCCCCTTGCCGATCTGCGCGCGCCCGGCCAGCCCGCAGGCCAGCCCGATATCGACATTGCGATCTTCATAGGCCTTGATCCAGGCAGCGCCCTTCATCTCGCCCTTGGGCACCATCGGCCCGGCCTCCGTCGAGGTGTGGATCTCGTCGCCGGTGCGGTCCAGAAAGCCGGTATTGATGAAGGCCACGCGGTGGTGCGCGGCACGGATGCATTCCTTCAGATTGACGCTGGTGCGGCGTTCCTCGTCCATGATGCCCAGCTTGACGGTGTAGCGCGCGAGACCCAGCGCCGCCTCGACCCGGGTGAAAATCTCGTCGGCAAAGGCCACCTCGTCGGGCCCGTGCATCTTGGGCTTGACCACATAGACCGAACCCGTGTGCGAATTGCGCATCCCGTCGCGTTTCTTCAGGTCGTGCATGGCGCAAAGCGTGGTGACCATGGCATCGAGCAGGCCTTCGGGCGCCTCGTTTCCCTCGCCATCGAGCACGGCGGGGTTGGTCATCAGATGCCCGACATTGCGCACCAGCATCAGCGCCCGTCCCTTGAGCGTGATCGTGCCGCCATCGGGCGCGGTGAAAGCCAGATCGGGGTTGAGCCGGCGGGTAAGGGGCTTGCCGCCCTTGACAAGGCGCTCTTCAAGATCGCCCTTCATCAGCCCCAGCCAGTTGCCCCAGGCCAGCACCTTGTCCTCGGCATCGACGGCGGCAACCGAATCCTCGCAATCCATGATCGAGGACATCGCCGCTTCCAGCCGGATATCGGCCACATGCGCGAGGTCTCCGCGGCCTATCGGGTGGGCGGCGTCGATCTCGATGATCACATGCAGCCCGTTATTACGCAGCACGATGGCAGAGGGCGCCGCCGCATCGCCGGCGAAACCCGCGAACTGCGCGGGCTCACGCAGCGCGGGCACCAGCGCGGCGCCCTCGACCCGGTAGCCGCTGACGCCCGTATGGCTGCCTTCAGCCAGCGGCGCGGCCTCGTCGAGAAACGCCTTCGCCCGGGCCACCACACGCGCGGCGCGGGCCTTGTCGAAACCGCTTTCGAGGGGCAGATCGCCCAGCGCATCGGTGCCGTAAAGCGCATCATAGAGCGAGCCCCAGCGCGCATTGGCCGCGTTGAGCGCATAGCGCGCATTCATCACCGGCACCACCAGTTGCGGACCCGCGACACTGGCGATCTCGGGATCAACATTGGCGGTCTCGATCGTGAAATCGGGGCCTTCATCGACCAGATAGCCGATCTCGCGGAGGAACGCCTCATAGGCGGCGGCGTCATGGGGCTGGCCGCGCCGGGCGATGTGCCAGTCGTCGATTGTCTGTTGCAGCGCCGCGCGGCGCTCGAGCAGCGCCCGGTTGCGCGGGCCCAGATCACCGATCAGCCCCGCCAGCCCCGACCAGAACGCCGCCGGCGCCACGCCGCTGCCCGGCAGGGCGCGGTTCTCGATGAACTCGACCATCCTTGCATCGACCTGCAGCCCCGCGCGCTCGATTCTTTCGCTCATATGCGTGCTCCTCCTAAACCGGTTCGGTTTCCGCATTAGGGAAAAAGTTTCCGATAGGCAACACGACCCCGACGCAATTCCCGGCGCCGGCGGAACGCTTCGTGGCGCTCATGCGGCAAAGGGCGTCTGCGCTTCCACGAAACGATCCAGAGCCCGACACAAATCCGCCATGCGCCGCGACAAGATTAGGAAAGTGTTAATTGTCATCGGCACGATGGAGAGCGCCATGCACCATACCCCACCGACCTCGGCCCGGATTCGTCAGGGCGGCCGGTTCCCCTTCAACCTGTTCGCCAATTACCGCGAGCCGGAGCATGATTCGTTTCTGGACCGGCTGGAAGAGCTACAAAACAAACTGCCCGAGCAGTTGCCTGAAAAGCGCTTCTTTAGACACTGACCGCCACACCCGGCAGGCGCAGCGAAGCGAGAAGCGCGCGCAGCTCCTGCCGGGCGGCGATGTTCGACAGGTTCAGCGCCTCGCCGGCGGCATCGCGCAGATCAAGCAGCGTCAGCCCGCGCGGGAACAGCTCACGAAACACCACGCGCTCACCAAAACCGGGCACCACGCGAAAACCGATGCGCTTTGACAGCGCGCCCAGCGCCTTGCCGACGCGGCGCTTGTTGTGCATCTGCTGCGCGCCCAGCCGGTTGCGCAGCACCACCCAGTCGATGGGTTTCATTCCCGCCTGCGCCCGGCTCTGCCGTGCTTGCCAGACCATCTCGGCATAGATCGACGGACCCGTAACCTCGCCCGTGGTCGGGTCGAAGCGCGCGAGCAGGTCGAAATCGACAAAACTGTCATTGAGCGGTGTCACCAGCGTATCGGCCAGCGCATGTGCCATCTGCGACAGCCTGGTATGCGAGCCGGGGCAATCGATGACGATGAAATCGCTCTCGGCGTGCAGCGAATCGAGCGCCGCGGCAAGCTGACGGTCGGCCAGCTGCTCGCCCGGGGCCAGCGATGCGGGGTCGATCTGTGGCAAAGGGCGGTAGTCTGGGCCCGGCAGATCGAGCCCCTTGGCGGCGGCATGGGCGAGGCGGTTCTCGATATAGCGGCCGAAGCTGCGCTGGCGCAGGTCAAGATCGAGCGCCCCCACCCTGTGCCCCATGCGCGCCAGCGCCGTGGCCAGATGCATGGCGGTGGTGGATTTGCCCGACCCGCCCTTCTCGTTGCCGGTCACGATGATATGCGCCATTTCCTGCCCGTCTTTTCATTCTTCTTGCCGCCCGTGCCAATTCGTGGCGCACAGCGGAAAAGGGCGCGGCCTGAACCGCGCCCCCTAATCCATGTTGACCGGGCTGGCTCAGAAACCCAGGCCGGCGTATTTGTTCTTGAACCGCGAGACCTTGCCGCCGGTGTCCATCAGCCGGGTGGAACCGCCTGTCCAGGCCGGATGCACCGAAGGGTCGATATCGAGCGACAGCGTGTCGCCCTCGGCACCCCAGGTCGAGCGCATCTGCACCACGGTGCCGTCGACCAGCTTGACGTTGATCATGTGGTATTCGGGATGGGTCGCGTCTTTCATGGCCGCTCTCCTCAGGCGTCTTCGCCGCTCTTCAGCGGGCGATAATTGGTCTTTTCGGCGATGCGTGCCGATTTGCCCCGGCGCGAACGCAGGTAATACAGCTTGGCGCGGCGCACCTTGCCGCGGCGCACCACGGTGATCGAGTCGATATTGGTCGAATACAGCGGGAACATCCGCTCGACCCCTTCGCCGAAGGAGATCTTGCGCACGGTGAACGAGGCGCCGATGCCGGCACCGCCCGAGCGGCCGATGCACACGCCCTCGAAATTCTGCACCCGCGAGCGCGTGCCCTCGGTCACCTTGTAGCCCACGCGCACAGTGTCGCCGGGCTTGAAATCCGGTATGTCCTTGCCAAGCTCGGCAATCTGCTCGGCTTCGATCTGCGCGATAAGGTTCATCGCACTCTTCCTTTCAACAGGCGCGGTTCTTCCCCGCGACGTGATGCCCCCTCAGAGCTCTTGGTCCCTATCCGGGTTCCCACCGTGGCGTTCACGGTAAGCCCGCCAGAGATCAGGGCGGCGTTCCTTGGTCAGCCTTTCGGCCATCTGCCTCCGCCAGGTGGCGATCCTCGCGTGATTGCCGGACAAGAGAACATCCGGTATCGCGCGGCCTTCCCAGACGGCGGGTCTTGTGTACTGCGGGTGTTCCAGCAGCCCCTCGGAAAACGACTCATCCTCGACCGAGGCCTGATTCCCGAGCACGCGCGGTATAAGCCTGACCGTGGCGTCGATCAAGGCCTGCGCGGCAATCTCGCCCCCGGTGAGGACGAAATCACCCAAAGAGACCTCTTCCATGCCGAAATGCTCGATGGCGCGCTCATCGAGCCCCTCGAAGCGGCCGCAGATCAGCGTGATTCCCGCGCCGGCGGCAAAGCGCCGCGCCATCGCCTGATCGAAGGGCCGGCCGCGCGGCGACAGATACACCAGCGGCCATTGCGCGCGCCCCGGCAGGCCCACCTGCGCCACGGCAAGGGCGAGGGCGATGACATCGGCGCGCAGCACCATGCCGGGCCCGCCGCCAGCGGGGGTGTCATCCACATTGCGATGGCGCCCCTCGCCAAAGGGGCGCAGATCGATGGGCTCGAGCGCCCACAACCCCTGATCCAGCGCGCGGCCGGTCAGCGACAAACCCAGCGTGCCGGGAAAGGCCTCGGGGAAAAGCGTGATCACCTTCGCGCACCAGGCCCCGGCCAGGCGCGGTGGGCCCTCCATCAGCGCCCGCGGCTTGCGCGAGACACTTGGACGTAGCCGCCCATGCGAGCGCGCCGGGGCAGAGCCCTTATCCTCAGCGCCGCTCATCGCCCGCTTCCCCTTCGCCCGCGCCTGCGCCCGGGCCCGCCACCGGCGCGTCCCAGGGCACGCATTCGCCTGCCGCCATCCCGCACTGGCCACGCAACCGCGCCATCGCCGCCGCAGCGCGCGCCTCTTCCGGGGCCCCGGCTTCGCCCTCCGACTGCGCCCGCCGGCGCCACAAAAGCCACCACCAGCGCATCACAACAACCCTTCTGGCGGATCGGCCACCACCCGCCCCGCAGCCAGATCAACGGTCGGCACATGCGCGCGGGTGAAGGGCAACAGCACGCTGTCGGCGCCTTGGCGGCGCACCTCGAGCAGATCGCCGGCGCCGTGGTTGAGCACCGCCGCAACCCGGCCCAGAACCGCGCCGCCGGTATCGACAACTTCCAGCCCGATCAGATCGGCATGATAGAATTCGTCATCGGGCAGCGCCGGCAGCGCCGAGCGCGGCGCATGCAGGCGCAGCCCGCGCAGCGCCTCGGCCTGCTCGCGCGTCTCCACCCCGCTCAGCCTTGCCGCAAAACCGCCGGCCACGGGCTGGCCCAGCACCAGCTCGAACCGGCGCGCGCCATCCTCACTGAACAGCGGGCCGTAACGGGCAATGTCGCGCGGCTCGGCACAAAAGCTCTTCAGCCGCACCTCGCCGCGCACGCCATAGGCACCGGCAATCGCGCCCACACAGATCAGATCATCGCCCATCCGAGCCCCCGGTTTGCGCCTTCATCTTGCCCGAAATACTCTCGGGGGTTCCGAGCGCCCGGAAATCGTTCCGGTGGAACGATTTCAGCGAAGGAACGGGCGGAGCCCAAAGAATTGGCGCAGCCGAAGAGGGGGGCGGAAAGCCCCCCTGCCCCACTCACTCGGCCGCCGCCGCCTCGGCCTTTGCGGCGCGCTCCTTGGCGCGTTCCTGGGCCTTCTTGCCCGGCTGCGCCTTCTTCGGATTGTTGCGCGCCGCCTTCTCGCGCAGCCCGGCCGCCTCGAGGAAACGCTGGATACGCTCGGTCGGCTGCGCGCCGCGCTGCAGCCAGTGCTGCGCGCGCTCCAGATCGAGCTTCACGCGGTTCTCGTCATCCTTGGCCAGAAGCGGGTTGTAGGTGCCCAGCTTCTCCAGAAAGCGACCGTCGCGCGGCATGCGGCTGTCGGCCACGACGATGGCGTAATACGGGCGCTTCTTCGAGCCGCCGCGGGCGAGTCTGATCTTGGTAGCCATTGCATTTTCTCCTGTTCATATGGCTCATGCGGCCCCGCCCGGCGGGCAGGGACGGTTCGGGGTCAGCCCTGCAACCTCTCATGGTGACGGATCACCTCGGAGATGATGAAGGACAGAAACTTCTTGGCGAATTCGGGGTCCAGATCGGCCTCCTTGGCCAGCCATTCCAGCCGCTCGATCTGGCGCGCCTCGCGCGCCGGGTCCGAGGGCGGCAGCGCATGCTGCGCCTTCAGCCTGCCCACCGCCTGGGTCTGCTTGAAGCGCTCGGCCAGGGTATAGACCAGTATCGCATCCAGCCGGTCGATCGATTCGCGGTGCTCGCGCAAGAGATCGGCGGCGCGTGTGGTATCGTCGCTCATGCCAGCTCCACCGGTTTCGGGGCGTAACGCCAGATTTCCGCCCGGCTGCCGGCGGCGGCCTCGGGCTCGGCCGGGGCCGGGCCCGTTATCGTGCCGTCACGCCAGCCCCCCAGCCGCTGTGCCACCCGGCGCGAGGGCGCGTTGGACGGGTCGATATAGCTGACCAGTTCGGGCAGGGCCATCTCGCCCAGCGCATGGGCGCGCGCGGCGGCGGCGGCCTCGGAGGCAAGGCCCTGACCGCGCGCCTGGGGCAGGAACAGCCAGCCCAGCTCCGGCGCCTGATCGCCCGGCTCGAACCCCACCAGCACGAAGCCCAGAACCCGGTGGTGATGGTCGGTCACCGTCCACAAGCCATGCCCGCGCAAGAGCCAGGTGCCGATGGTGGCGGCGAATTCGACAAAGGCGCGCTCTTCGGTGTGGGGCCCGCCCAGATGCCCCTCATCATCGGGCACCATGATGGCGTTCCAGTGCACCGCGTCTTCCAGCACCGGCGCGCGCAGGATGCAGCGCGCCGTTTTGATCTCGGGCAACGCGGCGCGCAGATGGGCGGCGAAATCGGCCGCCTTGCCCGCGATGAGGGTCATATGTGCCGGCAGGCCGCTCATTTGCGCTTCTTGCCCAGGCCAAGCCCCGACAGCCCGCCGGGCAGGGCCATGCCGCCGCCACCCATGCCGGGCATGGCGCCGGGCAGCCCGCCCGGCCCCTGCAGTTGCTGTGCGGCGGCCTGCATCGCCTCGGGCGTCATCTGCGCCGGGTCGGGGGAGCCGCCCTTGCCGAACATCTGGCGCATGGCCTGTTTCAGCATGCCGCCCTTGCCCATCTTCTTCATCATGTCGGCCATCTGGCGCTGCATCTTCAGAAGCTTGTTCAACTCGGCCACTTCCAACCCGGCGCCGGCGGCGATGCGCTTCTTGCGGCTGGCCTGTAATATCTCGGGGCGCGTGCGCTCCTTCTTCGTCATCGACTGGATCAGCGCAATCTGGCGCTTGAGCATGCGGTCATCGAAGCCAGCCGCCTCGGCCTGCTTGGACATCTTGCCCATGCCCGGCATCATCCCCATGACGCCTTGCATGCCGCCCATCTTGAGCATCTGTTCGAGCTGCGACTTCAGGTCGTTCATGTTGAACTGACCCTTCTGGAAGCGCTTCATCATGCGCTCGGCCTGCTCGGCCTCGAGCGTCTCCTGCGCCTTTTCCACCAGCGCGACGATATCGCCCATGCCCAGAATTCGGCCCGCCACGCGCTCGGGGTCGAAGGTTTCCAGCGCGTCGGTCTTTTCGCCAAGGCCCACAAAGCGGATCGGTTTGCCGGTCACGGCGCGCATGGAAAGCGCGGCACCGCCGCGCCCGTCGCCATCCATCCGGGTCAGGATCACGCCGGAAATGCCGACCTTGTCCTCGAATTCGGTGGCCACATTCACCGCGTCCTGCCCGGTCAGGCCATCAACCACCAGGAGCGTCTCGCGCGGGCTGGCCACGTCGCGCACCTTCTGGACCTCGTCCATCAGCGCTTCGTCGACATGCAGCCGCCCGGCAGTGTCGAGGATGAAGACATCATAGCCACCCAGCGTCGCCTGCTGCCTGGCGCGTTTGGCGATCTGCACGGCGCTCTCGCCTTTGACGATGGGCAGGGTATCGACGCCGATCTGCTGGCCCAGAATCGCCAGCTGCTCCATCGCCGCGGGGCGGTTGGTATCGAGCGAGGCCATGAGCACGCGCTTGCCCTCACGCTCTTTCAGACGCCGCGCCAGCTTGGCCGAGGTGGTGGTCTTGCCCGAGCCCTGCAGCCCGACCATCAGGATCGGCGCGGGCGGGTTGTCGATCTTCAGCTTGCCCGGATCGCCCTCGCCCTTCAGCGTGGCGATCAGCTCGTCATGGACGATCTTCACCACCTGCTGGCCCGGCGTGACCGATTTGGTGACCGCCGCGCCGGTGGCCTTGGATTTCACGCGCCCGATGAAATCGCGCGCCACGGGCAACGAGACATCGGCCTCCAGCAGCGCCACGCGCACCTCGCGCAGGGCGGCGGTTACATCATCGGCTGACAGCGCACCCTGCCGGGTCAGCCGGTCGAAGACACCGCCCAGACGTTCTGACAGGTTCTCGAACATGCGCGCCTCCTGGCTGGCAAGCAACGGGCCAATGCGAAAAGGCACCCGTGGGCGCAACGCGCTGACGGATGGCGATCCCCGCAAAGGCGACGGGACCGGAAGCGATTGGCCTCCGGGAAAGTTGCGGTGCAGTTAGGTGAAAGCCGGCAGCCTGTCAAGCGCGCAGTCGGAAATGCCGGTGACCGGGAATGGGCCGGCAGATTCGCGCCTAATGCCGCCGGCGCGGGGGAAAGGCCCTTTGAAGGGCCTTTCAAGGCGCGTTGACGCGCCTTTTCCCGCCTCACCCGGTCCGGCGCGAGCGCACCATGCCGACGATATCGTAACAGCGCTCCATGATCGGCCGAGCGATGGCCTCGGCGCGCTCGGCGCCACGGCCCAGAATGGCGTCGATCTCGCCCGGGTCCTGCATCAGCCGCCCCATCTCGGCGCTGATGGGCGAAAGAGCCGAAACCGCCAGATCGGCCAGCTTCGGCTTGAACACGCCAAAGCCCTGCCCGCCATATTCGGCCAGCACCTGCACGGCATCCACCCCGGCCAGCGCGGCGTAGATGTTCACCAGGTTGCGCGCCTCGGCGCGGTCTTCCAGACCCTCGGTGGTTTCGGGCAGCGGCTCGGGGTCTGTGCGCGCCTTGCGGAACTTCTGCGCGATGGTATCGGCATCGTCGGTCAGGTTGATGCGGCTCATGTCGGAGGGGTCGGATTTCGACATCTTCTTCGTGCCGTCGCGCAGGCTCATCACCCGCGTCGCCACGCCCTCGATCAGCGGCTCGGTGACGGGGAAGAAATCCACCCCGTAATCATGGTTGAACTTGATGGCGATATCGCGGGTCAGTTCCAGATGCTGGCGCTGGTCCTCGCCCACCGGCACATGGGTAGCGTGATAGGCCAGGATGTCGGCCGCCATCAGCGCCGGATAGGCGTAAAGGCCCAGCGACGCGGCCTCCTTGTCCTTGCCGGCCTTGTCCTTGAACTGAGTCATGCGGTTCATCCAGCCCATGCGCGCCACGCAGTTGAAGATCCAGGCAAGCTCGGCATGGGCGGTGACCTGGCACTGGTTGAACAGGATCGAGCGCTCGGGATCGATGCCCGCAGCGATGAAGCCCGCCGCCGCTTCGCGCGTGGCGTGGCGCAGCTTTTCGGGCTCCTGCCAGACGGTGATCGCGTGCATGTCCACGAGGCAATAGATCGCCTCGATCCCCTCTTCCTGCTTCTCGACGAAGCGCTTGAGCGCGCCGAGATAGTTGCCCAGCGTCAACCCGCCCGAGGGCTGGATGCCGGAAAAGATGCGCATCGCGAAACGCGCGGCTTGGGTGGCCTCGGCCATTGGCGGCACTCCGTGGTGGAAATCCTGCGCGCTGTCGCTTATCGCTCGGGGCACGGGGCGTCAACCGAGGGCTTGGCAAGGATGGCAAGGACATGACCGGCGGGCCACAACGAAACGAAGGCGCCGAGACCGACGATGAAGGCGCGGGCGGGCGCCGGATCGACCATGCCGCCCCCCCGATCAACAAGCTGCCGGCGCTGGTCTGGCTGCTGCTCTTCGCCATTGCCGGTATCGAGGCGGTGCTGTGGCTGGGCGCGCAGGGGCTCATCGGTGGGCCGCAGGCGCTTGGCTGGCGGCTCGAGGCGATCACGCGCTGGGGCTACTCCGGCGCGGTGCAGGTGGTGATGCTGGAAAACCGCCATTTCCCGGTGGCGTATCTTGTTCGCTACGGGGCGTTTTCCTTCATCCATGGTGGCCCGCTGCACGCCTTCTTCGTCATCGTGCTGCTGGCCGCGCTGGGAAAATACGTCACCGAAGCCTTCGGCACGTTGCGCACGCTGGCCGTGCTGGTGCCGGCCACGCTGGGCGGCGCGGTGATCTTCGGGCTGGTGCTGGGCGAGCATGAACTCGCCTGGCTCTTCGGCGGCATGCCGATGGTCTTTGCGCTGGTCGGCGCCGCCACCTGGTGGCGCTGGCACGACGCCGAAGACAGCGCCGGGCGCTGGCGCGCCTTCGGGCTGGTAGGGGCGCTGCTCGGCGCGCGGCTGGCCATCGGGCTGATGGTCGAGGCCGGCCATGGCTGGATCGCCGAGCTTGCCGCCTTTGCCCTGGGCTTCGCGCTCGCCGCGCTCTTCGCGCCGGGCGGCTGGGCCTTTCTGCGCGCCCGGCTGCGCCAGCGGGGTTGATACCGAGCCCGGTTGATCGCTTCGCGACCGCCGAACGGGTAGGATGGGCAATATTGCCCATCCTACGGTTGGCGAGGCGCTGGCGAGTCCTTGATACCAGCGCCGCGAGTGATCGAACCATCTGGCGACAGTATGATACCGGTTTCGGCTGATTGCTTCGGCTGCAGCACCGGCAGCCTTTGCCCGAGCGGGGCGCGCGACGGTGAGCGCGCTTCTTCGCCGTTGGCGGCTCCTCCGGCGGGTGGTGGCCGTTACGACAAGCCGCGCGTGCCGGTGACGGCGGCGCTTTGGCGAGGCGACGGCGAGGGCGCCGGCGCGGCGGCGACTTCCTGCCTTGCATCGGCGGCGGCCAGTTCGCCCAGAAGCGCAAGACCTTGCAGGATGGCGCGCCGCTGCGGCTCGGGCAGGGCGCGAAACCCGCCGCCCAGCTGCGCGCCCAATGGATCAGGCGCGCGCGCCAGCGCCAGGCGCCCGGCCTCGGTCAGCCGCGCATGCACGATCCGGCGGTCGCGTTCGGAACGGTAGCGCCTGATCAGCCCCTTAGCTTCGAGCTTGTCGAGAATGCCCGCCACGGTGGGCGGGCTCAGATCGACCTCGGCGGCGAGCGCGCGCGAGGTCACTTCGCCCAGCCGGCCCAGCGCGCCCAGCACGATCAGTTGCGGCATGGTCAGCCCCACCTGCCGGTCGATCCGGCGCGACTGCATGTCGAGCGCCCGCACAAGGCGCCTTATCTGTTTGACAAGGCTTGCATGGTCGTTTTCGGGCTGCATCGGGCCTCCGGACGGTTGCACTCTAATGATTACGATACTAATGTTTATGGGTCAAACGAAACCACAACGGAGGGTCGGCAACCGGCATGTGCGGCATCTGTGGCGAAATCCGCTTTGGCAAGGGTGATATCGCCTCGGCGGGCGTGATCGAGAAGATGGCCGATGCCATGGCCCCGCGCGGGCCCGACGGGGCCGGCGTGGTGCTGCGCGGCCCGGTGGGGTTTGGCCACCGGCGGCTGAAGATCATCGATCTGAGCGAGAATGCCGCGCAGCCCTTCGTCGATACGCATCTGGGCCTGACCATCGCCTTCAACGGCTGCATCTACAATTACCCCGAGCTGCGCCGCGAGCTTGAGGGCAAGGGCCACCGCTTCGCCTCGACCGGTGACACCGAAGTGATCATCAAGGCCTGGGCCGAATGGGGCGAGGCCGCGCTGGATCGTTTCTACGGCATGTTCGCATTCGCCATCCATGAGCGCGCCACGGGCCGGGTGACGCTGGTGCGCGACCGCTTCGGCATCAAGCCGCTCTACTATGCCGAAGGGGCGGGCTGGCTGCGCTTTGCCTCGACCCTGCCGGCGCTTCTGGCCGCGGGCGGGGTGGATACAGGCATCGACCGCATCGCGCTGCACCATTACATGAGCTGGCACGCCGTGGTGCCCGCCCCGCGCACCATCCTTGCCGGCGTGCGGAAGCTGCCGCCGGCCACGCTGCGCGTGATCGAATCCGACGGCGCCTTTACCGAACGCACCTGGTGGCGGCCCGATTTCACCCGCTCGCCCGAAGATGCCACCCGCCCTGCCGAGGAATGGCGCGACATGGTGCTCGACAGCATGCGCCGCGCCGTGCGCCGGCGCATGGTGGCCGATGTGCCGGTGGGCGTGCTGCTTTCGGGCGGGGTGGACAGCTCGCTTATCGTCGGCCTGCTGGCCGAGGAGGGCCAGAAGGGGCTGGCCACCTATTCCATCGGTTTCGAGGAAGCCCATGGCGAGAAGGGCGACGAGTTTCAGTATTCCGACCTGATCGCAAAGCACTACGGCACGAAACACCACAAGATCTTCATCCCCTCGGACGAGATGCGCGCCAATCTCCCCCATGCCATCGCCGCGCAATCGGAACCGATGGTGAGCTATGACAATATCGGCTTCTACCTGCTCTCGCGCGAGGTGGCGAAGACGATCAAGGTGGTGCAGTCGGGCCAGGGCGCCGACGAGGTGTTCGGCGGCTATCACTGGTATCCGCCGATGCGCGATGCCAACGACCCGGTGGAAACCTATATGGACGCCTTCTTCGACCGCCCCCATGACAAGCTGGCGCAGCATCTGGCGCCGGAATGGCTGGCCGGGCGCGACGAATCGCGCGCCTTTGTCGAGGCGCATTTCGCCGCCGCCGGCGCCGACGATCCGGTGGACAAGGCGCTGCGGCTGGATACCAATGTCATGCTTGTCGATGACCCGGTGAAGCGGGTGGACAACATGACCATGGCCTGGGGGCTGGAAGCACGGGTGCCGTTTCTGGATCACGAGCTGGTCGAGCTGGCCGCGCGCATCCCCGCCGAGCACAAGCTTGCACAGGACGGCAAGGGCGTGCTGAAAGAGGCCGCGCGCAAGGTGATCCCGGCCGAAGTGATCGACCGGCCCAAGGGCTATTTCCCGGTGCCGGCGCTGAAATATGTCGCCGGCTCCTATCTGGAGATGTGCCGCGATGCGCTGACCAGCCGCGCGGCGCGCGGGCGGGGCCTGTTTCGTGAAGATTACCTCGAGGCGCTTTTCGCCGACCCGCCGGCGCATGTGACGAAGCTGCGCGGCTCGGAGCTGTGGCAGGTGGCGGTGCTGGAAATGTGGCTGCAGGAGCAGGGTATCTGAGCGGATCGGGGGCGCTGCCCCCGTCGCCTGACGGCGACTCCCCCGGCGTATTTTTTTTCGCAAGATGAAGGGGAGGATTCGAGAAAGGGGTGCGGGCATGGCGGATCCGGAATTTCCGAAGCGGCGCGCGGCGCAGGCGCATCGGCTGAAGCGGTTGCGCAGCGCCGCCGCGCAGAACCCGCGCGGGGCCGAGGCCAATGCCATGGTCGATTGCGGCTGGGGGCGGCTGATCTTTGCGCATACCTTTGACAGCAGCGAGAAGCTGGCCGAGGCGCTGCGCGCCGAGGGGCCCGAGCGGCGCGACATCGCGTTCTATGTGCGCGATCCGCATGTGCTGCTTGCGCATGCCCCGCAGGAGTTGTTTCTGGACCCGTCGCATACCTTCCGGCTGGATCTGGCCACTTATCGGGTGGCCTCGCGCCGGCGCAAGGGGTTCCAGATCAGGCGGCTGGCCACGCGTGCCGATGCCGAGGCGGTCAATGCCATCTATGCGCAGCGGCGCATGGTGCCGGTGCCGCCCGATTTCTTCTGGACGGCGCGCGACGCGCGCACGCTGGCGGTACTGGTGGCCGAGGACAGCGAGAGCGGCGAGATACTGGGTTCGGTCATGGGGGTGGATCATGCCCGCGCCTTTGGCGACCCCGAGCGCGGCTCGTCGCTTTGGTGTCTGGCCGTGGCGCCGCAGGCGCCGCATGCGGGGCTTGGCGAGTCGCTGGTGCGGCGGCTGGCCGAACATTTCAAGGCCCGCGGCGCCGCCTTCATGGATCTGTCGGTGCTGCACGACAACGAGCAGGCGATTGCGCTTTACGAGAAGCTGGGTTTTCGTCGCGTGCAGGTGTTTGCCGTCAAGCGTCGCAACGTGATCAACGAGAAGCTCTATACCAGCGCCCCGCCGGCCGATGAGCGGCTCAACCCCTATGCCAGGATCATCGTCGACGAGGCCCGCCGGCGCGGCATCCGGGTGGAGATGATCGACGCCGGGGCGGGGTTCTTCCGCCTCACGCATGGCGGGCGCAGCCTGCGCTGCCGCGAGGCGCTGTCGGATCTGACCACGGCGGTGAGCCTGTCGATCTGCGACGACAAGCGCGTCACCCGCCGCGTGGTCGAGGCCGCCGGCGTGCTTGTGCCGGCGCAGCTTGAAAAGGACAGCACCGAGGCGCGGGCGGCGTTTCTGGCTCAGCATCGCTCACTAGTGGTGAAACCCGCGCGCGGTGAGCAGGGGCATGGGGTTGCCGTGGGGCTGACGACGGCGGCTCAGGTGGAAGCCGCGGTTGAGCTGGCGCGCGGATTTTGCGACGATGTCATCGTCGAGGAATGCTTTACCGGCGAGGATCTGCGGCTGGTGGTGATCGACCAGCGCGTGGTTGCCGCCGCCCTGCGCCGCCCGGCACGGGTGGTCGGCGATGGCCGCGCCAGCGTGGGCGAACTCATCGAGACGCAAAGCCGGCGCCGCGCCGCCGCCACAGATGGCGAGAGCCGCATCCCGCTTGACGCCGAGACCGAGCGCTGCCTGGCAGCGGCGGGTTACACGCTGGAGGATGTGCCCGAACAGGGCGTCGAGATCGTGGTGCGCAAGACTGCCAATCTGCACACCGGCGGCACCATTCACGATGTGACCGCCGAGACCCATCCGGTGCTGATAGCGGCCGCCATCAACGCCGCCGCGGCGATCGAGATACCCGTCACCGGCATTGATCTGATGGTGAAATCGCCCCGCCTGCCCGATTATGTGTTCATCGAGGCCAATGAGCGCCCCGGCCTGGCCAATCACGAGCCGCAACCCACCGCCGAGCGATTCATCGATCTGCTGTTTCCGCTGTCGGTGCCGGAATCTGTACGCAGGGTGCAGCAGAAGGGAACGAAAGCATGAGCGGCGAACGGCTCGAAATCGATCTGGGTTATCTGCGCGGCGCGCTCGAGGCGCTGCTGGCGATACCCAGCCCCACCGGCTACACCGACACCGTGGTGCGCCATGTCTGCGGCGAGCTGGATGCGATGGGCGTGGAATACGACCTGACGCGGCGCGGCGCCATCCGTGCCCGGCTGACGGGCGAAGTGCATGGCGGGGCGCGCGCCATCATCAGCCATCTGGACACGCTGGGCGCGCAGGTGCGCGCACTCAAACCCAATGGCCGGCTGGAGCTGGCGCCGGTAGGCACCTGGTCGGCGCGCTTTGCCGAAGGCGCGCGGGTGACGCTGTTCACCGACAAGGGCAGCTATCGCGGCACAATCCTGCCGCTCAAGGCATCGGGGCACACCTATAATGACGAGATTGACACCCAGCCGGTGGGTTGGGACCATGTCGAGCTGCGCATCGACGCCAAGGCCTTCAGCCTGCCCGATCTGCACCGGCTGGGCATCGAGATCGGCGACATGGTGGCGATCGACCCGCAGCCCGAATTTCCGGATTCGGGGTTTATCGTCTCGCGCCATCTCGACAACAAGGCCGGCGCCGCGGTTATGCTGGCCGCGCTCAAGGCGCTGGCCGCGAAGGGGGCACAACTGCCGGTGGATGCCTTCTACCTGTTCACCATCGCCGAAGAGGTGGGCCATGGCGCGGCTTCGATCCTGTTGCCCGACATCGCCTCGCTGGTGGCGGTGGATAACGGCACCACGGCGCCGGGGCAGAACAGTTCGGAATTCGGCGTGACCGTCGCCATGGCCGATCAGACCGGCCCGTTCGATTTTCATCTCACGCGCAAGCTGGCATCGCTGTGCCGCGAGCACGACATCCGCATGCAGAAGGATGTCTTTCGACACTACCGCTCCGACAGCGCATCGGCGATTGAGGCCGGCGCGGATGTGCGCACTGCGCTGGTCACCTTTGGTGTGGATTCCAGCCATGGCTATGAGCGCATTCACATGCATGCGCTGCGCTCGCTCGCCGAGCTGCTGACAGCCTATTCGCTGAGCGCGGTCGATATCCCCCGCGACCGGCAACCGGTCAGCGGGCTGAAAGGCTTTACCCGCCAGCCCAGCAAGCCTGCCCCGGTGCGCTCGCCCGAGCCAAACGGAGACGAAGGCGGCAATCAGTAGCGACGGGCAGCCGCAGGAAAGTCCGACAGCACCCTGGCGCTCGAACTTCCTCCCTCTTGGTCTTCGGCCTGTTCACCCCCCGAGCGAATTTGACGGCAGGGTGAAGGGCGCCGGAAAGCTTGGCTGCGAAAGCTTGCCGGGGCGTGATTTGGCTTGCCTCACGAACGCGTATGACATAGGAAAGCCTCGCTTCGGTGCAGGCGGCACGCCGTCTGCTGAAAAGGGAACGCGGTGCGGTTCGACCCGATAGGGAAGCGCCAATTCCGCGACTGCCCCCGCAACTGTGAGCGGTGAGCGAAGCCGGCATATGCCACTGTGGTGCTCCGCGCCATGGGAAGGCCCGGCGAAGCTGTGACCCGCGAGTCAGGAGACCTGCCGAGGTGATCACCCCATCCGGGCGCGGGGCGCGCCATGGATGACGGTCCGTCCGTAGAGGTGATGCAACAAGCACCGTCTGCGGAGTTCCGACTCCCGGACAATTCTGTCACCGGCGCCAGGCGCCAATGCGGGAGTTGCCGAATGATGCATCCGATTGCCCACCCCCTTTTTCGTTCCACCGCGCTAAATGGTGCTACCGCGCTGGGCCTGAGCCTTGCCGCGGCACCCACGGCGCAGGCCCAGATCATTGCCACCATCGATCTTGACGAGATCACGGTCTCGGCCAACCTTGTGCCCACCGAGATCCAGCGCTCGGGCGCCTCGGTCAGCGTGATCGAACGCGCCGAGATCGAAGACAGCGGCGCCACCCAGCTTTCCGATCTGCTGGCTCGGCTGGCCGGTGTCAGCATGGTGCGCGACGGCGGTCCAGGCGGGCGCACCGGGCTGCGCATTCGCGGCGCCGCGCAGGGCTATGTGGCGGTCTATGTCGATGGCATTCGCATCGACGACCCGTCCTCGACCTCGACGGCCACCGATTTCGGCCACCTGTCGCTGGATGACATCGAGCGCATCGAGGTGCTGCGCGGCTCGCAATCGGCGCTTTATGGCGGCTCGGCGGTGGGCGGGGTGGTCAACATCACCTCAAGACGGCCCGAAACCGACGGCTCCAGCCATGCCACCTTTGCCGAGGGCGGCAGCTATGGCAGCGCCGCCGTCGGCTACAGCTTCAGTTTTCGCGACGAGCGGGTGGAAACCTCGCTCAGCCTGACCCATCGGCGCATGCGCGGCTTCACGTCTTACGAGGGCATCCCCGGCACGCCCGGCTACAACCCCGATGGCGACCCCGACGGCTTTGAGTCCACGCGCCTGTCCTTTTCGGCCCGCTACCGCGCCAGCGACTCGCTCACGCTTGGTATCGCCGGCTTCGGGCAGCGCTCACTCAACGAATACGACGATTTCGGCGCCGATGCAGATAACGAGGCGCGCATACGCCAGACCGGGCTGCGCGCCTTTGCCGAATTCGATACCGGCGCGATGCAGCACGAATTCTCCGCCACCGGCTACCGCATCAGCCGCGACCAGTTCGAGGACGGAGCCTTTGTCAACGGCTTCGAGGGCCGGCGCACGGGGCTGGCCTATCAGGGCGTGACCGAGGCCACGCCGGGGCTGACCCTTGTCTGGGGCGCCGATACCATGCGCGAGTCCGCCACCGCCGATACCCTCGTCGGGGGCAGCGAGAGCACCCGCACCAGCGGCGCCTTCATGCAGGCGCTTTGGGCGGTCGATCAGGGCCTCGATATCGGCGCCACCGCGCGCATCGACCGCAACTCGGCCTTCGGCAGTTTCGTCACCGGGCGCCTCACCGCCGCCTGGCAGGCAACGCCCGACACCACCCTGCGCGGGGCGTTGGCGCGGGGTTTCCGCCCGCCCTCGCTTTCCGAACGTTTCGACGATTACGGCTGGTTCGTCGGCAACCCCGATCTGGAGCCCGAGACCAGCCTCAGCGCCGAAATCGGGCTGGATCACCATTTCGCCGGCGGCGCGCGCGTCAGTGCCACGCTGTTCTGGCTCAACACCGACAATCTCATCACCTATGACGCCAGCGACTTTCCCAATACGCTCAACAACCTGCCCGGCACCTCGCGCCGCCACGGGCTGGAGCTTTCAGGCAGTGTGCCCATGACCGACAGGCTGACGCTGACCGGCAACTACACCTATACCGATGCGCGCACCCCGAACGGCGACCGCCTGACCCGGGTGCCCCGCCATGATCTGTCGCTGGGGCTCGATGCCAATCTGGCGGCGCGCTGGCGGGGCGGGCTTGATCTGCAGCATGTCGCCGGGCGCGCGGATGAATTCGGTGACAGCTTCGAGGACTATACCGTGGTCAATGCACGCCTGCGCTACGCCGCCACCGATAACGCCGACATCTATCTGCGCATCGAGAATCTGCTCGATGCAGATTACCAGGTGCTGCCGGGGTTTGGCACACCCAACCGGTCGTTCCACCTTGGCGTTGCCGCGCGCTTCTAGCCTTGCGGCGCTCGCCGTGGCGCTGATCTGCGCCACGGCGGCGGCCGCCGAACCACCCCGCCGGGTGGTGTCACTCAATCTGTGCACCGATCAGCTGGCCATGATGCTGGCCGCGCCCGGCCAGCTGATCTCGGTCACGCATCTGGCGGCCGATCCGATGATATCGGTCATGGCCGATCAGGCCGCCGGTTTTCACATCAACCACGCCCGCGCCGAGGAAATCCACGCGCTTTCCCCAGATCTGGTGTTGGCGGTCAGCTGGACCCCGCGCCACACCGTCAGCATGCTGCGCCGGCTGGGGATCGAGGTGCGCGAAATGCCTCTTGCCGAGCGGCTCGAAGAGATTCCCGCCAATATCGCCCAGATCGGCGAATGGCTGGGCCGCGAGGACGAGGCAGAGGCGCTGATCGCCGAATTCGAGGCCGGCCTCGCCGCGCTCGCCCCCGGCAACCCGGCCCGCCCCCGCGCCGTGCTCCATTACTCCTCCAACTACACCTCGGGGCCCGGCACCATGGCGCATCAGATCCTCACCCGCGCGGGCTTCGCCAATATCGCCGAGGAGGCCGGCATCGCGGGCGGTGGCACGCTGCCGATGGAGCAGATCGTCATGCTGGCGCCCGAACTGCTCATCCAGGGCCAGCGCTACCCCGGCGCCTCGCGCGCCGAGGCGGTGATGGACCACCCCGCCATGGCGGCGCTGCGCGAAGGCCGCTCGGGCACGATCTCCGATGCCGAATGGGTCTGCGGCACGCCGCATGTGCTGCGCACGCTGGCGCGGCTGGCAGGGCTGCATGAGCAGATAACGGGGAGCGAATGATGCGACTCGCCATCCTGCTCGCCCTGCTGTCAACGCTGGTTGCCGTGCTCTTCGGCGCCTCGCTCCTGATCGGCCCGGCGGGCCTTGCGCCGGCGCAGGCGCTGGCCGCCCTGATCCGCGGCGAGGGCACCGCCGAAACCCTGGTCATGCGCGAAATCCGCCTGCCAAGGGCGCTGCTGGCGGCGATGATCGGCGCCTCGCTGGGCCTGGCCGGCGCCGCCATGCAGGGCTATCTGCGCAACCCTCTGGCCGAGCCGGGGCTGATCGGCGTCTCGGGCTCGGCCGCGCTGGGGGCGGTGATCGCGCTGCAAACCGGCGCCGCCGCCGCCTTTGCGCTGGCGCTGCCGCTGGCAGCGCTGACCGGCGCGGTGGCGGCGGTGGCACTGATTCTCATGCTTGCCGGGCGCCAGGGCCGCTCGATCACGCTTATCCTGGCCGGCATCGCCGTCTCGGCCATGGCCGGCGCGCTCACCTCGCTGGTGCTCAACCTCTCGCCCAACCCCTTCGCCGCCGCCGAGATCATGTTCTGGATGATGGGCTCGCTTGCCGATCGCTCGATGAGCCATGTCTGGCTGGCGCTACCGCTGATGGCGCTGGGCTGGGCACTGCTGGCCACGCTCGGGCGCGGGCTCGACGCGCTGACACTGGGTGAGGATGCAGCCGAAAGTCTCGGCCACTCGCTCGCCCGGCTGCGGCTGACCCTTGTTGCCGGCACCGCCTGCGTGGTCGGCGCAGGCACGGCGGTGGCCGGCGCCATTGGCTTCGTCGGCCTCGTCGTGCCGCATATCCTGCGCCCGGCGGTGGGCGCGCGCCCCTCGCATCTGCTCGCCGCCTCGGCGCTGGGCGGCGCGGCGATGGTGCTCGCCGCCGATATCGCCGTGCGCCTGATCCTGCCCGAGCGCGACCTCAAGCTCGGCGTGCTCACCGCGCTGGTCGGCGCGCCGCTCTTCTTGCACCTGATCTACCGCACCCGACGCGAGGGGCTGTGATGACCGCCCTGCCCTTCATCTTGCTTCAAGTACGCCGGGGGGAGTCCAGCCTCGCCCCGAGGCAGGAGGGGGGGCAGCGCCCCCCTGCCCCGCCCGCCACGGGGCGGCGGCCATGACCGTTCTCGCACTCGACCACCTCACCGCCAGCCGCGGCAACCGCCAGGTGCTGCACGATGTCTCGCTCGCCATCGGCGCAGGCGAATTCGTGGGCCTGCTCGGCCCCAACGGTGCCGGCAAGACAACGCTGCTGCGCGCCGCCCTGGGGCTGATGCCGGCGCAGGGCAACAGCAACCTCGCCGCGATGGAACGCCGCGCGCGCGCGCGCCACGTTGCCTGGCTGCCGCAAACGCGCGAGATCGCCTGGCCGGTCAGCGTCGAACAGATCGTCACCCTGGGCCGCGCCCCGCATCTTTCCCCTGGCCAGCGCCCGGGGCACGAGGACCGAAGCGCAATCGACACTGCGCTCGCCCGCATGGGGCTCGAGGATTTCCGCCACCGCATCGCCACGCAGCTTTCAGGCGGCGAGCAGGCGCGCGTGCTCATCGCCCGCGCGCTGGCGCAGCAAACGCCGCTGCTGATGGCCGACGAACCCGCCGCCGGGCTCGACCCGGCCAACCAGATCGCGCTGATGACGCTCTTTGCCGAAACCGCCGCATCCGGGCGCACGGTCATCGCCGCCATGCACGATCTCGGCCTCGCCGTGCGCCACTGCACCCGCCTCGTGGTGCTCGATCAGGGGCGGCTGGTCGCCGATGGCCCGCCGGCGCAGGTGCTTACCCCGGCGCTGCTGGCGCAGGTCTTCCATATCAGCGCACATTTCGAACACGGCCCCGCCGGCCCGGTCTTCCAGCCGCTTCAGGTGATCGCATGACAGGGTTCCGCGCCGAGTTCCGCGCCGCCGCCCCGCCCCCGCCCCCCCCCCCCGCCCGGGGGGGGGGGCGCACCCCCCGCCCGCCCCACCGCCGCCCCCCCACGCCAGCCCGGCAAGAAGGCCGCCAGAGACCGGCCGAAAGCCGAGAA
>JAFIEG010000116.1 GCA_020832665.1 Pararhodobacter sp.
GCCGCCGGCGGGCGCGGGTGGGCGGTGGGGCGGCCGCCGGCGACGGCGGCTTGCGGGCTACCATTGCCTGGTGAATTCGCCCGCCTTGAGCCGGCGCAGATAGCTGTCGAGCTCGCGCTTAACGATCGGCATCAGGAAATAAAGCCCGATGATATTGACTACCGCCATGGAAAACAGCGCCGCGTCGGAGAAATCGATCACCGCATCGAGGCTGGCCACCGCACCGACAAAGATCACCGCGCAGAAGACCAGCTTGAAGACCAGCTCCTTCATGCGCCCCTCGCCGAACAGATAGGTCCAGGCCTTCACGCCGTAATAGGACCAGGTGATCATGGTCGAAAAGGCGAACAGGAACACCGCCAGCGCCAGCGCGTATCCCGCCCAGCCAAAGGCCGATTCGAACGCCGCCGAGGTGATCGCCACGCCCCCCGTGGCGCCGGTGGCGGTGGCAATGCGCCCGGCCTCGTCCAGTATGTAGCGCCCGGTGGCAGCATCCTGCAGAAGCTGGCCGGTGATGATGATCACCAGCGCCGTCATCGTGCACACCAGCACCGTGTCGATGAAGGGCTCGAGCAGCGCCACCAGCCCCTCGGTCACCGGCTCTTCGGTGCGCACCGCCGAATGCGCTATGGCGGCCGAGCCGATGCCGGCCTCGTTGGAAAAGGCCGCGCGGCGAAAACCCTGGATGATGGCGCCGACAATGCCGCCGGTGATGCCGGTTTCGGTAAAGGCGCCACGAAATATCTCGCCCAGCGCCCAGGGGATCAGCGGCCAGTGCATGGCCAGGATCATTGCGCCCACCAGCACATAGCCCACGCCCATGATGGGCACCACCTTTTCGGTCACCCGCGCGATCGAGCGGATGCCGCCCACGATCACCACGAAGACAATCACCGCCAGCACCAGCCCGGTTACCCAGCTGGGCACGCCCAGCACCCCTTGCACCTGCGCTGCCGCCTGATTGGCCTGAAACATGTTGCCCCCGCCCAGCGCCCCCAGCACACAGCAGATGGCGAACAGCACCGCCATCAGCCGGCCCAGCGGCAGGCCGCGTTCGGCAAAGCCCTTTTCAAGGTAATACATCGGCCCGCCCGAAACCGTGCCGTCGGCGTAGCGGTTGCGGTATTTCACCCCCAGCGTGCATTCGGTGAACTTGGTCGCCATGCCCAGAAGCCCCGCGAGGATCATCCAGAAGGTGGCGCCGGCCCCGCCGATCGACACCGCCACCGCCACGCCGGCGATGTTGCCAAGGCCCACGGTGCCCGAAAGCGCCGTCGCCAGCGCCTGAAAATGGCTGACCTCGCCGGGATGGTCGGGGTTGGCATAGCGCCCGCGCACCAGATCAAGCGCATGGCGAAAGGCGCGCAGCTGGATGGCACCGAAATAGAGCGTGAACACCGTCGCGCCGATCACCAGCCAGCCGACGATCCAGGGCACTTCGGTGCCGGGAAAATGGCTGAAAATGGCGCGCACGAACCAGCCGGTGGAGACGGCCACGAATTCGTCGAAGGCGGCAAGCACCCCGGCGCGCGCCGGCGCCGGCGCCAGCATCGCCACGGCCAGTACCGCCAGCAAGGCCCTCGCCCGCAAGGGGCATGCCGCCCGGCCATTGGTTCCCATGCGCGCGCCTCCCGCCCCTCGCTGCCTGCCTGGCACAGCATTGCAGGCAGGGGCCGGGCGATGCAAGCTTGCCCCCTGCCTCGGGCTCGCCTAAACCCCCGCCCAGACGCAGACGGAAGGCAGGCATGAGCGACAGCACGCAACCGACAAGCGAGGAACGCGCGCGTTCAAAGCGCATCGGCGCCCTGATCGGGCTCTGGCCCTTCCTGGCGCGCTATCGGCTCCTGCTCGGCGGGGCACTGGGGGCGCTGATCCTCACTGCGATGGTTTCGCTGGCGCTGCCGCTGGCCGTGCGTCGCGTGGTGGACAGCTTTCAGGATGGCGATCTGGTGCTGCTCAACCAGTATTTCGCCGCCGCGCTGGGCATCGCCGCGCTTCTGGCGCTGGGCACGGGGCTTCGCTACTACCTTGTGACAAGGCTGGGCGAGCGCGTGGTGGCCGATATCCGACGCGCTCTGTTCGAGCGCGTGATCGGCCTCAGCCCGGCCTTTTACGAACGCATCATGACCGGCGAGGTGCTCTCGCGGCTGACCACCGACACCACGCTAATCCAGTCGATTGTCGGCTCGTCAGTCTCGGTAGCGCTGCGCAATATCCTGCTGCTCATCGGCGGGCTGGCATTGCTGGCGCTGACCTCGCCCAAGCTGACCGGGCTGGTGCTCTTGATCGTGCCCGCGGTGATCGTGCCCATCGTGGTGCTGGGCCGGCGCCTGCGCCGTCTCAGCCGCGAAAACCAGGACTGGATAGCCGCCTCCTCGGGCAATGCATCCGAGGCACTGGGCGCGGTGCAGACGGTGCAGGCCTTCACCCATGAAGTGCCCAGCATCGCGCGCTTCAACACCGTCACCGAACGCTCCTACGATATCGCGCTCAAGCGTGTCGCCACCCGCGCGCTAATGACCGTGATCGTCATCTTTCTGGTCTTTGCCGGCATCGTGGGCGTGCTGTGGGTGGGGGCGCTGGATGTGCGCGCCGGCACCATGACCATTGGCGAGTTGGTGCAGTTCGTCATCTATTCGGTGATCGTGGCGGGCTCGGTGGGCGCGCTCAGCGAGTTGTGGGGCGAGCTGCAACGCGCCGCCGGCGCCACCGAGCGGCTGATCGAGCTGCTCGACACCGCCGACACCGTCAACGACCCGGCCAGCCCCGCCGCCCTGCCGGTGCCGGTGAAGGGCGCAGTGGAATTTGACGAGGTGCACTTTCACTACCCCTCGCGCCCCGGCCAGTCGGCGCTCGATGGCGTGTCGCTGACGGTGCGCCCGGGCGAGACGGTGGCGCTGGTCGGCCCGTCGGGCGCGGGCAAGACCACGATCATCCAGCTATTGATGCGCTTCTTCGACCCGCAGGAGGGGGTGATCCGGCTCGATGGCGTGGACATCCGCAACTTCGCCCGGCAGGATCTGCGCTCGACCATGGCGCTGGTGCCGCAAGACCCTGTGATCTTTGCCACCACCGCGCGCGAGAATATCCGCTTCGGCCGCCCTGATGCCAGCAATAGCGAGATAGAGCAGGCCGCCCGCGCCGCCGCCGCGCATGATTTCATCACCGCCTTGCCGCAGGGCTATGACACCGAACTGGGCGAGCGCGGGGTGATGCTTTCGGGCGGGCAGAAGCAGCGCATCGCCATCGCCCGCGCCATCCTGCGCGATGCGCCGGTGCTGCTTCTGGACGAGGCCACCTCGGCGCTCGATGCCGAAAGCGAGCGCGCGGTGCAGGCGGCCGTTGAACGGCTGTCACAGGGGCGCACCACGCTGGTGGTAGCACACCGGTTGGCCACGGTTCGCCAGGCCGACCGGATCGTGGTGTTCGATCAGGGTCGCATCGTGGCCGAAGGCACGCATGACGCGCTGGTGGCCCAGGACGGGCTTTATGCGCGGCTGGCGCGGCTGCAATTCACCGGCGGTGAGGCCGCCTGAGCGGGCCTGCCCACCCCGCTTCGCGGTTTGCATTGTGCTTTGTGGCCGTAATGTCCATGTTGAAATGCATATGCGAACGCGCCGTGCCGCACCGCCGGCGCGACTCTCAGGGAGGACAGGATGAACAGAAAATTCGCCACCATCGCCGACCGTGACGCAATCCAGAACGAAATGCCCTGGGAAAAGCGCGACCTGCCGGTAACGGTCTATGAACAGATCACCCGCACGCGCCACCAGCATGGCAACCGCAACGCCATCTCCTTCCAGCTCTTTTCTGACCCCAAGGCCAAGGCCGAAACCCTGACCTGGGCCGAATTCCACGGCAAGGTAACCCAGGCGGCGAACCTGTTTCGCTCGCTCGGCGTGGGCGAGGACGACACTGTCGCCTATATCCTGCCCACGATCAACGAAACCGCCATCACGCTATTCGGCGCCATGGCCGCCGGCGTCGTGAACCCGATCAACCCGCTGCTGGAACCCGAGAAGATCGCCGGCATCCTGCGCGAGACCAAGGCCAAGGTGGTGGTCACCATCCGCGCCTTTCCCAAGACCGATGTCGCCCAGAAGGTGGCCGAGGCGGTGGCCAACGCGCCCGATGTCAAGACGGTGCTCGAGATCGATCTGCTGCGCTATCTCACCCCGCCGAAAAGCTGGATCGTGCCGCTGATCCGCCCGAAGAACGAGATCCACCACACCGCACGGGTGCTCGATTTCGCTTCCGAGATGGCGCGCCAGCCCGCCGAGCGGCTGACCTTCGATCTTCCCACCAAGGACCGCGTCTGCGCCTATTTCCACACCGGCGGCACCACCGGCACGCCCAAGGTGGCGCAGCACATGGCCTCGGGGCTGTTGTATAATGGCTGGATCGGTTCCGAACTGCTGCTCAGCCCCGAGGATGTCACGCTCTGCCCCCTGCCGCTGTTTCACGTCTTTGCCGCCTATCCGGTGATGATGGCCGCGGTCTGCTCGGGCTCGCATGTGGTGTTTCCCACCCCGCAGGGCTATCGCGGCGACGGCGTGTTCGACAATTTCTGGAAACTGGTCGAACGCTGGGGCGCGACCTTCATCATTACCGTGCCGACGGCGCTGGCGGCGCTGATGCAGCGCAAGGTGAATGCCGATATTTCAACATTGCGCAACGGGTTTTCCGGCTCTGCCGCGCTGCCGGTTGAACTTTTCAAACGTTTCGAGGAAGCGAGCGGCGTCTCCATCGTCGAAGGCTACGGCCTGACCGAGGCCACCTGCCTGGTCTCTGCCAACCCGGTGGACGGGGTCAAGAAGATCGGCTCGGTCGGCCTGCCCTTTCCGTATACGGATGTGCGCATCCTGCGCTTCAACGGCAATGGCGACATCGCCCATGAATGCGCCGTCGACGAGATCGGCGAGATCTGCGTTTCGTCGCCCGGCATCTATGAGGGCTCGACCTATACCGAAGAGGCCAAGAATCTGGGTCTCTATGCCGAGGGCCGCTACCTGCGCACCGGCGATCTGGGGCGAGTGGACGGCGATGGCTATCTGTGGATCACCGGCCGCGCCAAGGACCTGATCATCCGCGGCGGGCACAATATCGACCCGGCGATGATCGAAGAGGCGCTGCTCAGCCACCCGGCGGTATCCTTCGCCGGCGCCATCGGCCAGCCCGACGCGATGGCGGGCGAGTTGCCCTGCGCCTATGTCGAACTCGTCGGCGGGGCCAGCGTCACGACGAAAGAGCTGCTCAACCACGCCGCCGAGCGAATTCCGGAACGCGCGGCGATCCCCAAACATGTCGAGGTGCTGCCCGAACTGCCGAAAACCGCCGTCGGCAAGGTCTTCAAGCCTGATCTGCGGCGCATGGCGATTACCCGCGTCTTCGATGAGCTTTTTGCCGAGCACAAGCTCAAGGCCCGCGTCGCCGAGGTGTTCGAAGACAAGAAGCGCGGCCTGGTGGCGCGCATCGAACGCAACGGCGAGGTTGACGAGGCAGCAGTGGCCGCGAAGCTGGGCGAGTTCGCCGTGCCCTGGGAATGGGCCTGAGCGCCCGCTGCCGGGCAGCGGTGGGCAGGGGGTGCGCTCGCCCCATGCCCGTGCCTGACGGGCGCCGGGCCAGCGCGGCAAGGTGCCGCTCGCTGCGCCGGCGCTTCTGGCCTCGCCTTGCCCGAAATACGCGCGGGGGTGAATGCACGCGGCACGCGGGCAGAGGGGGTGGCAGCCCCGTGCGCCGCGCATCGGCGATGTGCTGCCAGGCGCGGGAGGCCCCGGCCGCCCTGTTTTCAGATAACCAGTTCAGGGATTGGCCAGCTTGCGCAGCGCCCCGCCCAGGGTGATGCCGTGATCGAACACCCCGTTGCGCAGGAATTCCAGCACCTCGGCCATCACCAGCGGGTTGATCATCATCATCGTATGGGTGACCGGCAGCACGATATGGTCGGCCATGCCCTCGACACGCGTGCTTTCGACCGAGACCGATCCATCATTTTCGCCCTCGATCAGGATCGGCCCCAGCGGGTTGATCGCGCGGTTGCCGGCGATCACGCCAAGCTCGAAATCAACGGGCGGCAGCCTGCTTGGCACCGAATCCATGCCGGTGCCGAGCTCGCGCGCTGCCGGCCCCTGCAGGAAATCCAGCACATCGCTTATGGCCGGGAAGGCATCGAGTTCGGCCATGTTGTCAACGATTTCCGAGCCATGATTGGGCGGCGCCAGCATCACCACCCGCCCCATATCCGCCGGGCGGTTATCGCGCAGCCAGGCGCGGGCCAGAATACCGCCCATCGAATGGGTCACCATATGCACGCGCGCCTCGCCGCAGGCCGATACCGCCGCGCCGACATGCTCGACCAGCGCTTCGATCGGCGCGTCATTCGACGGATAGCCCTCATTGACAACATGGTAGCCGTGATATTCCAGTGCTTCGCCCAGCGCGCGCATCGAAACCTCGGTGCGCGACAGGCCATGCAGCAGCACCACGCAATCGGCGGCTGCCGGCGTTGCAATGCAGAAGAAAATCGTGGTCAGAATACGCATGAGTGCAATATAGGCAATGCCCCTCGCCGGATGAAGCGCCGATGCGCCCTGACCGGCAAAGGGGGCGAAGCAAGGGGTCACGATGACGCCATCAACCGCTTTTCCCCGCCTGGCGGCGCGGGCCGTGATCTTGCATCGGCGCCGGTTGCTGATCGTCAATGCCTGGCCGGGCGCCGAAAGCGATCTTTGGTGCGTTCCCGGCGGTGGTGTCGAGCGCGGCACCTCGCTGCCGGTGAATCTTGCGCGCGAGATCCATGAAGAGACGGGGTTGAAAATTGCTGTCGGCGCCCCCTGCCTGGTCAATGAGTTTCACGATCCGGCGGGCGACTTTCACCAGGTGGACATCTATTTCCGCGCCCGGATTACCGGCGGCGACCTGCGCGACGACTGGGCCGACCCGGCCGGGGTGGTCAATCGCCGCCGCTGGGTGAGCGAGGTCGAGTTGCGCGCGCTGCGCTTCAAGCCCGACAGCCTGCCCGAGATCGCCTTTGGCCCGCAGGCCAGCACCATTCTCTATGATCCGCTCGAGCCGATCCTGCGCTGAACCTCCAGCGCCTGCGCCATTCTCGGCTCAGGCGGCAGGTTCGCCCACCGCCTCGGACCGGGCCTCGGTCTCGGCTGCCGAGTCAGCCCCGGCCAGAAAGCGCTCGGCATCCAGCGCCGCCATGCAGCCCATCCCCGCCGAAGTTACCGCCTGGCGATAAACGTGATCGGTGATATCGCCGGCGGCAAACACGCCTGGCACCGAAGTGCTTGTGGTGCCGGACTCGACCCAGACATAGCCGCCATTGTGCAGCTTCAGCTGATCCTTCACCAATTCCGATGCCGGCGCATGGCCGATGGCCACGAAGAAGCCGTCGCAGCGCACCACCCGCTCTTCACCACTCTCGACATGGCGCAGCTTCACCCCGCTCACCCCCGGCGGCTGGTCATCGCCCAGCACCTCCATCGGCACATGGTCCCAGATCACCTCGATCTTCGGGTTGCGAAACAGCCTTTCCTGCATGATCTTTTCGGCGCGCAGGCTGTCGCGGCGGTGAACCAGTGTCACCTTCGAGGCGAAATTGGTCAGAAACAGCGCCTCTTCCACCGCCGTGTTGCCGCCACCGATGACCACCACCTCCTTGCCGCGATAGAAGAAACCGTCGCAGGTGGCGCAGGCTGATACGCCGAAACCCATGAAGCGCTCCTCGCCGGGAATGCCCAGCCACTTCGCCTGCGCGCCCGTGGCCAGTACCAGCGCGTCGGCAGTGTAGCGCGTGCCGCTGTCGCCCAGCGCGGTGAAGGGGCGGCGCGACAGGTCAAGGCTGGTAATCGTGTCGGTAACGATCTCGGTGCCCATCTCGCGCGCATGCGCTTCCATCCGCGCCATCAGATCGGGGCCCATGACAGTGGTGTCACCCGGCCAGTTCTCAACATCGGTGGTAATGGTCAGCTGTCCGCCGGGCTGCAGGCCCTGCACCAGCACCGGCGCCAGCATCGCCCGCGCGCCATAGACGGCCGCCGTATAGCCGGCCGGGCCCGAGCCGATGATGAGCAGGCGGGTATGCTTCGTGTCGGTCATGTCTCGCTCCTGATATTCGCTTTTTGGCATATAATGGCGCCGGCACGCCATGCAACCCCTTGCGCACGCCCCGGCCCGGCATATCGATACAAGGCTGCCGGGGCAAGCATGCACCGCCCCAGGGGCAAGAGACCCGCGCCACGCAACGGGATTGCGCAAAAGCGAAATATTGTTGCGCACAGCCGGCCAAGCGCCTACAAAACCGCAAGACCGCCCCCTGACGGAGTGCAGCCATGCCCGGCGCCAAGCTCGACCCGATCGACCGCATGATCCTTGCCGAACTGCAGGCCGACGGGCGCATGACCAATGTCGAACTGGCGCGGCGCGTCGGCATCTCGGCGCCGCCCTGCCTGCGCCGGGTGCGCACGCTGGAAGAGGCCGGCTTCATCCGCGGCTATCACGCCCGCGTCGATGCGCGCGAACTGGGCTTCGAGGTGCAGGTCTTCGCCATGGTCAGACTGCACCGCCAGAACGAGGCCGATCTCAACGCTTTCGAGGCCCGTTGCCGCGAATGGTCGCTGGTGCGCGAATGCCACATGCTCAATGGCGAGATCGATTTCATCCTCAAATGCGTGGCGCCCGACCTGTCCACCTTCCAGCGCTTCCTGACCGAAGATCTGCTCGCCGCCGACAATGTCGCCAGCGTCAAGACCTCGCTGGTGATCCGCTGCGCCAAGGACGAACCCGGCGTGCCCTTCGACGTGCTGGAAGCGCGCTACCAGCGCGAGCCCTGACAGCCGCGCCCTTCATCTTGCCCGAAATACGCCGGGGGGAGTCCAGCCTCGGCCCCGAGGCTGGCCGGGGGGGGCCCCCCCCCCCCTTTGTCAACGGCCCCCCCCAATGACGCAAACC
>JAFIEG010000021.1 GCA_020832665.1 Pararhodobacter sp.
TGACCGAAAACAACTACTGGAACGAACACGCCGACACGCTGGAATGGACCCTGCCCTCGCCGCCGCCCGAGCACACCTTCGAGACGCTGCCAAAGCGCGAGGAATGGGACAGGCAATCGGCGCATTGAGTGCGGGAAACCACGCGATACAGGGCCCCGGTTTGCCGGGGCCCTTTTCATTCAAGCATTGCCGGCTAAGCTTTCGCCATGCCCTACGAGCTACGCCATTCGGGAAATCGCTGGCAGTTGCGCCTGTGGCCGCATAATGCGCTGGCGCCGCGCGGCTTTGCCACCGTCATCGCGCTCAGCGCGACGGTACTGGCGCTGCCGCTGCTGGCGGTGCTGGGCAATGCCGTGCTGTGGGGTATTTTGCCCTTCGCCGTGCTGGCGCTCTGGGCGCTCTGGTATGCGATCCGGCGCAACTGGCGCGACCGCAGCGTGTTCGAGGAAATGGCGCTTTCACGCCATGAGTTGCATCTGCGCCGGATCGACCCGCGAGGTCCGGTGCAGGAATGGCGCGCCGATCCGCATTGGGTGGCGTTGCGTCTGAGCGCAAGCGGCGGCCCGGTCGAGCAGTATCTCACCCTCACCGGCGGCGGGCGCGAGGTCGAACTGGGCGCCTTTCTGACCCCCGGCGAACGCGTGAAACTGCATGACGAACTGGCCGATCTGCTGATCAGGCTGAAAAGCTATGCCTGAGTTCCCTGCGCCAGCCGCGCCTTGACCAACGGGCCAACCTTGCCGAAATCCATCTGCCCGGCATGACGGGCCTTCAGCCGGTTGATGACCCCACCCATATCGCGAATCGAAGCGGCCCCGGTTTCTGCGATCACCACCTCGATCGCCTCGGCGATCTCGTCCTCGCCAAGCTGGCGCGGCAGGTAATCCTCGATGACGTCGATCTCGGCATTCTCGCGCTCGACCAACTCCAGCCGGCCGCCCTCTTCATAAGCGCGGGCGCTGTCCTGACGCTGCTTCACCATCCGGGTTAGGATCGCCACGATCTCGGCTTCGCTCAACTGCCTGTCCTCGCCCTCGCCCCGCAAGGCGATGTCGCGATCCTTGATCGCGGCGCTGATCAGCCGCAACGTGGACAGGCGCGTGGCATCCTTGTCCTTCATCGCCTGTTTCAAATCTGCCGAAATACGCTCGCGCAGCGACATGCCGGAAATCCGCCTTCAATTGACCAAGCCCGCACCATATCCCGCCGCAGCATGCCACGCAACGCCTGCGGCCACGCGCCCTGACGGGCGGTGGTAGAGTCCCCTATCTGGCCCTTGACAGGCCCCCGTGAATACCCCTATTTGCGCCGCACAGTGGGGCCGTAGCTCAGTTGGGAGAGCGCGTCGTTCGCAATGACGAGGTCAGGGGTTCGATTCCCCTCGGCTCCACCAGAAAAATCCAGTCTGAAACGCCTCGGCAACCGGTGAAGAAGCTACTGCTTTTTTTAGGTGTTGGCGCAAGGGGCTGCGACAGTGAGCACCCTTGTTGGCAAAGGCGGATATCAGCGACTTGCCAATCGCGTGACGATGGCAGAATGGATTCGTTGAGCAATCCGGGGATCCGCCCGGCGTTACAGGATACTGCGAACGCGTTGATTTCATGCCTGAAAACGGATTAACCTTTCGAGCCCTCCTTGATCTGTCCCTTGATCATCCATGAATTGCGCCCAGAGGATACCCCTCGCGGGCGTTTTCGTTTCGCGGCCTCGGGCATGGAGGCGGTCACCTCAACGCTGTGAACCTTCTTTCAGGCGGGCGGTGAGGTGATCCACGACAACACGTTCTATGGCTGCACCTTTGCCTTCCTGACCCATCGGTGAAAGCGGCACGAACCGCTGTCGCAACGCATCGAAGGAAAGTGCGGCGCGCGCTGCTCGGCTCATCCGGGCAATCCGAATAGCGCGATGCGCAGGCACAGGGTGCTCAATCCGATCGCAAGGATCAGGATCGCAAGCCCCACCGGCGAGCCAAACCCATACCAATTCATCGCCTGTTGCGCGCGAGCGTCATGTTGGGCCGCATCATCCCGCCGGCTGAGGTCGGTGTCCATGTTCCGTCTCCTTCACTGTTGCGCGGTCAACCCGTGGCCGCTATTATGATTCTATAAGTGAACTATTTGATGGTTGAATTATCATGTCAAGCCCGGATCGCCAGGCGCTGGAGGCACGGCTCGCCCATGCGATCATGCAGTGGCAAGACGCCACCCAACGGTTCGACGAGGCTGCCGGGCGGCGGCTCGACCTCAACCCGGCCGAGCGGCGCTGCCTGGCGATGCTGGTCCAGGGCAGCCAGCAACCCAGCGTGCTGGCGGCCGGGGTTGGACTGACCCGCTCGGCGATGACAGCGCTGGTGGACCGGCTGCGCGGGCGCGGTTTAGTGGAACGACGGCGGAGCGAGCAGGACCGCCGCCAGATTCTGATAGAAGTCACGGAACTTGCGCGGTCCGAGGTCATGGCGCTCTATCGCCCGCTGGCCGAGGGCAGTGCCGCCCTGCTGGCAAAGCGCAACCCGTCGGAACTCGAGACGATCCTCGGTTTTGTCGAGGAAGTGTTGGCGCTGCAGGCCCAGGCGACCGACGCGCTCGAGGCACGGCAGCAAACAGCGCACGAAACGGATTGACCGCCGGATCGCCAAGCGCCAACCCATCAGGCTGGTCCAGCAGCGCGCAGAACCCTGCCCCGAAACCTGCAAGGCGCGATATCTCAGTCTTCATCGGCCGACAGAAATGAATCAAGCAGCGGCATCAGCAGATCGACGCGGTAGAGAATTTCGTAATGCGTCACGCCGGGCAGCACGGCGAATTGCCGGTCGGGGTTTACCTGCGGCCCCATAGGCCCCTCCGACGATGTTCCACCTAACAACTGAAACAGCTCCAGCACCTTTGCCGGCTGGACGATGTCGGTATCGCCCACAATCAGCAGCGTGGGCGCGTCGATGGCGCGGATCTCGTCCTCCTCCCACCCCATGCCGGCAAGCATGGCGTCGCGCATCTTGTCCACCAGCACCCCGAAACGTCCTGGCTCAGGGGCGACGGCCATATAGGCCGCTTCCATTGGCGTGCCAGCCAGCAGTTCGGCATTCAGCTGCGGCCAACCTGCGCGGACCGATTCATAGATCGAATCCGTCTGATGAGAGGCCGAGATCACCGCAAGCCGGTTGACGGCCGCGGGATGATGCGCTGCCAGGCCCAGCGCGGTGGCGCCGCCCATCGAGAAGCCCACGACATCGGCCGGAGCCAGCCCCCGCTGGATGATGAAACCGGCGACATCATCGGCGAACTGGCGCAGCGACAACGGGCGGTCGAGATCGCGGGTCCGGCCATGACCTTCCAGTTCGACGGCATAGACCGTTCGTGTCTCGGCCAATGCGGGCAGGAGCGGGCCAAGCGTTTCGATCGTCATCAGCCCGCCATGGAGCAGGATCAGTGGCGCGCCGACCTCGCCATGGACCTGATAAAACATCTCAAGGCCATTGACCGTCTCATAACCCGACTCGACAGGCTCCGGCATGGCCTCGAAGGCCGTTACCGGATCGATCCCGTCAAGATCCTGGGCGACAGCCGGGGCACTGGCAGTCGTTGACATGAACGCCAGGGCGATGGGAGCGAAAACTGTGTTTCTCATGGTATGGGTCCTCGTTTATTGGGTTCGGCAGTCGATCAATCAACCAGGCTGCGACGCTTTTCAGCCGAGTGCGCGCCGCACCTCGCGGGCGAGCCGCGCCTCGGGCTTGCCGCGCAACTCGATGCGGCCGGCCCAGCCCAGCGCGGCGCTACACAATGCGCCATTGCGCTTGCCGGTGGCGCGAACCGCCATCGAGATCGCCTTGCTCACATGCGGTCGCCCATCGCCGGCATGCGCCTCGGCCAGGGCCAGTGCATCCAGAAACGGCTGATCCCCGGCCCGTTTGTCATGCACCGACAACCCCCAGACCAGCGCGAATGCCGCCCGCCTTGTGTAGAGCCGCTCGGACGCGGCCCAGCGCGGCACGGCCTCCCAGGCCGCGGGCGCCTTGTCGAACAGGCGGAAGCAGGCGGTGTCGCAGGTCGCCCAATTGTCAAACTCAGCGACCATGGCATCCATACGCGCCAGCGTCAGCGTGGCGGGATCGTCGATCAGCACTGCCAGCGTGCGCATCTCGTAGCCGCCATCGGCCCAGAGCGCGGCGGCAAGCGCCGGATCTTTCAGGCGTTTGCGGGTGAAGGCGAGCATCTGGCCCATGGCAACACCGATGGCGCACTCGTTCGGGATGCCGTAGCCCAGCAGCTTCTGCCGCTCGGTTTCCGAGGCGTTGGCGGCCAGCCAGTCCTTCACTTCCGCCAGGGTCAGCCACGCCGTATCTGAACGGGCCGTCCCGCTCATTTCGCCGCGCGTTCGAGGGCCGCAATGTCGATCTTTCCCATCTCCAGGAAGGTCTCGATGACCTTCGGGTCGGGTGACGAGAGCAATTCGGGCAGGTTCCGTGGCAGGATCTGCCAGGACAGGCCGAAACGGTCCTTCAGCCATCCGCAGCGCTCGGCATCGGGCAGGGCGGACAATGCGTGCCAGTAATGGTCGATCTCGGCCTGATCTTTGCATAACACGACAAAGGAATTGGCCTCGGTAAAGGTGAAAT
The DNA here is from genome assembly GCA_020832665.1 of Pararhodobacter sp. Taxonomy (GTDB): domain Bacteria; phylum Pseudomonadota; class Alphaproteobacteria; order Rhodobacterales; family Rhodobacteraceae; genus Pararhodobacter. The sequence goes on from JAFIEG010000021.1 coordinate 4,616, forward strand.
CATGCGCCAGCGCACTGTCGCCGGCCATAAAGGTCTGCCCTGCCAGCCGGAACTGCGCATGCATGACCGTATCGGCCGGATCAGCGCCCGACCCGTCATGGCGCAGGACGCCCTCGATGCCGGAATCGGGAAAAAGCCCCGTGTAATGCGCCAGCGCCGCCTCGGCCTGCCCGGCCTGCGCGCCGGTAAACAGCAGCATGGGCGTTATCGCCTGCCCCCCGGTCTGTGCAAGCTGGCCAAGCGAAAGCTGCCAGGACACGCCCCAGCGATCATCGACCCAGCCATAGCGCGGGCTCCACGGGTAGGTATCGAGCGGCATGCGGACCTGACCGCCCTCGCCCAGCGCCTGCCAGGCGCGATCGAGCGCTGCGCGGTCGTCGAGATTCAGGAAATACGACACTGCCGGGGTTGGGCGAAAGTGCGGCCCGCCATTGAGCGCCAGCATAGGCTGCCCGCCCAGATGGAACTCGACATTCATGGCAGAGCCTTCGGGCTGGCCATGCACCTCGAACCCCGCCTTGCCATAGCGGCTGACTGTGCCGATGCCCGAGCCGGGCAATAACGACGTATAGAGCCCGGCCGAGTCTTCTGCCGCACCGTCGAACCACAGATGCGGGATGATCTTCTGCTTGGTCATTTCATACCTCCTTGACCGGAACACGGCTGCCAAAGACTGTCAATTGCGCGCCGTCCGAAAGGATGAAGCGCGCGATGTGCGGGTTCCTTCATCACATTGAACGAAAGCGGCCGATCGTCGCAGGGCTGGCCCACTTCGTCGAGAACCCAGCGAACGCGCATGTCACGCGACAACCCGTGCCGCCATCCGGCGACTGTTCGAATGCGGTGATGGTGGCGGTCATCGGTATCCTACATTGCGCGCCACACTCATCTCGCCCCGGCTGGGGAGTGGCAGGTCGTCGGCGAGCATCGGCGGAAAAAGCTGCTGAACCCGCCTGGCAAACGCGATGACCGTCGCATCCGAGCCGCGCGGGCCGATGATCTGCAGCCCGACGGGCGCTCGTCCACGATCAAAGCCCACTGGTATCGAGATCGCGGGCAGTCCGAAGTAATTTGCGAGAAACGTGTTGGCCGGAGATACGGCCTGATCCCCTTGCTCCCGCGCCTCGGCGATGGTCAGAACCGGGTTGGCCAGCGTCGGCAGCGCGATCAGGTCGACATCGGCAAAGAGGCGGGCATTTATTCCCGCCCGCTCCTCGTCGATCCCGGCGGCGTCGAACCGGGCTTCCGCGAAGGGCAGGTCCACCGGATGCCAGGACGGCGCGAGGGCCGAGATGCGGGCCAGCACCGCGCCAAATGCCGCCTTCGCCGCCTCGTCCGCGCTGAAGTTTGTCGCCACGCCCAGACGCGGTGCGTGCATCCCCGGTGCCATAGGGGCGTCGAAAAGGACCGGGAGAAGTAGTTCCACATCCGCAGCGCAGCGCGCCTGAATGGCGGCGTGGCTCAGTTTAATAATGGCAGGGTCCGGCGTAATCCCATCGAGGATGCCCGCTTGCGAGAGAACACCGGAGGTGGGCTTGAAGCCCGTCACCGCGCAGCATGCAGCGGTCAGCCGGGCCGAGCCGATGGCATCGGTATCGACCGTGGCAAAGCAGATTCCGCTGGCGATGGCCGCAGCCGATCCGCCCGACGATCCACCTGCAACAAGGTCCGCGCGCCAGGGGTTCCCGACCGGCCCGAAATGACTGTCAAGCGAGGTCGTGCCCATGCCCAGGGCATGCATGTTGGTTTTTACGACGATCATTGCGCCGGCCGCTTTCAGTCTGCGGACAAGCTCGGCATCCTCGACGGGAATCCGATCGGCGAATGCGTGGTGTCCCGCCGTGGTCCGGACGCCTTGGGTGTCGAAGAAATCCTTTATGCCGATGGGAACGCCAGCAAGCGGTAGCGACATGTCGACATCGTCGCCGTCATCCAGCATCGGGGTGATGATGGCATTGAGGCCCCTGTGCTTGTCCATTTGCTCGGCGACGGCCTGCCGGATGTCGGCTGCCGTGATCGCACCGTCATGTAAGAGACGGCGCAAATCGCGGATGGTTGGGACGCGGTGGTTTTTCTTGATCATCAGACCTCCACAACCGGCACAAAGCCGCCGAAGATCAGTCGCTTACCATCAAAGGGCATGCTTTTGTCGGCAAGGCGCGGGTCGTTCATGATCTTCTCGTTGCCCGCATCGCGCGCGGCGCGGTCGGGCCATTGCACCCAGGAAAAGACCACCTCTTCATCCGGGCCCGCCTGCACCGCGCGGCGAAAGTCGGTCAGCTTGCCCTCGGGCACATCGATGCCCCAGGCCTCGATGATCCAGCTTGCACCGTGTTCGATGAAGACCGGGTCGCAGTCCCGGGCGAACTGGGTGAACACCTCGCGCTTGTCCCGGGGCACGGCAACGACGAAGCCATCAACATAGCCGCCCTTGCGCGGCTCGCCCAGCTCAAGCACCGGCTCGAAGGCACCGAAAATCACGCGCTTGCCGTCGAAGGGCATCGGGTTTGTCTCGGGGCCGAGGCGCGGATCTGCGATCGCCGCCAGCATGCCCGCGTCATGTGCGGTTTTCGAGGGCCAGACATACCAGGAAAACACGACCGTCTCGTCGGGCCCGGCCTGCACCGCCAGCGGAAACGAGGTGACTTCACCGCCCGGCACATCGTCGCCCCAGCATTCCACCGCCGCCACAAGCCCGTGATCGCGAAAACCATGCGCCGCGCGCGCCGCATGCTCAATGAAGTCCGCGCGGTTCGCCGTCGGCACCGCGCAAATGAAACCCTGAATGCAGGTCATGATCTTTCCCTTCTGCTAATTTCCCTTTGTTTCCGCCAAGCCCGCCGCCTTTTCCGAATGTTCAACCCGGTAATCGAGGCTGACGAGTCCGTTGCGAAATGGCCGCACTGCTTCGCGCTCGAGCCTCACCTCTCGCCCGATTGCGCCGAAGAGCGGCCGACCGCGGCCCAGCAGGATTGGCACCAGAGTCAGCGTGATGCGGCCGATAAGCCCCTCGGCCAGGAAGGAACGGATCACCTCGCCGCCATCGACATAGGCCGAACGCCAGCCCTCGGCCCGCAGCGCGTGCACGATATCGGCGGGCGCATCTGCCGTTATGCGCACCCGCTGGCGCAGGTGTTGCGGAACATCTGCGGCGCCGAGCGTCCGGCTCATCACGACAACGGGCTTGGCATAGGGCCAGTCGCCGAATCCCAGCACCGTCTCGTAGGTCGCGCGCCCCATGACGAGGCCATCGACGCCCGCGATGAACGCGTCGTAGCCGTGGTCCTCGCCTTCTGCATTGAAGGGCAGGAGCCAGTCGATGGCTCCGTCCGCGCGCGCAATGAAGCCGTCAAGTGAAGCAGCGATGAAGACTTTTCCGAACGACACGTCTTTCCTCACAATTGTTCGTGCCCAAGGGGGCGCAAGCCGATCGGGGCAGCGGCCCGGTTACTTCGTTCCCCTAGTCGCTCATACCGGGCCCGGGCTGCAGGACTGCCCACTGGATTCCGAAGGGATCTTCGAGCAGACCCCAGTCATCGCCCCAGAACTGTCGCTCATAGGGCATGACGACGGTGCAGCCCGCCGCGATTGCGCGGTCCCACCACATGGGCCCGTCCTCGACAATGAGCTGCATATGGGCGCGGCCCAGCGGCCCCGGGTCGGTCACCTCCTCGCAGCCCATGTCGGTCAGCATCAGCGATCCGCCGTTGATACCGAGCTGGGCATGCATCAGCCGGGCGGGGCTATCCGGGTTGGGCATGCGCCCGAAATCCTTCGCTCCAAAGGCCTTTGCATAGAAATCCGCTGCCTCGTTGGCGCGGCCGCCATAGCCGATATAGGGGATCACCCCCTTCATCACCGAGGCGTCGGGGCGGGTGGCTGTTGTGGTGTCGGTCATGTCATCTCTCCCTTTCGATGGTGGTCGTCGTTGACGCGCCTTGCGCTGCGTCTGGGTCTGGATTCTCGGCGGCACGGGGCGTTGTCGTCGTCGTGCCGCGCTGCCCGCTCATCGCGTCCGCCGCCGCGAAATGCGCCAACTGGTCGTCCAGCGCCTTGACGAAAGCCGGGCGGTTGGTGGCGCGGTGAACATAGGCGCGGCAGGCCGGATACCCGGCCAGATCACCGAACCGGTCGACAAGGCGCAGAGCGTCAGCCATCGCAATGTCGGCGACCGAGAAATCGCCCGCCAGCCAGTCGCGGCCCGCGAGCACCTGCTCCATGTGCCCGAGGCGCGACTGCAAAAGGGCGTCAAGGCGCTGGCGCCCGGGCGTCTGCCCGGTGTCGCCGGAGAAGATGAAGAGCGACCAGGGCACAATGGCCGGCTCAACCGAATTGAGCGCCGCGAAGAGCCAGCTGACCGCCGCGCCGCGCTGCGCCGGTTTGGCCGGAAGGAGCGCCTCGCTGCGCGCGCCCAGATGCAGAAGGATCGCACCGCTCTCGAAGATCGAGAGTTCGCCATCCGTCAACCACGGCACTTGCCCGAAGGGTTGATGCGCGAAATGCGCTTCATTGCGCGCGTGGAACGGGACCGTTTCGATACGGTAGGGCAGCCCGGCTTCTTCCATGGCCCAACGCAGCCGCAGATCGCGGACATAGCCCCGAGGGGGTTCGGGCACCCAGTCAAAAGTCGTCAGCGTCAGTTCGGTCATCCTATTCACCCTGCCTGTTGGGGTTTTCGATATCGAAAGGCGCCGCCTCTTCAGGCTTCGCCAAGGGCGGCTGCCAGGAAGTGGTCGGGCAGCGCGGTATCGTCGGCGCCGGCCATCATGCGCTGGGTGAAGAGAAGCGCGACCGTATCCGTCGCCGGGTCGCACCAGAAACTGGTGCCGAAGCCACCCCACCAGCCAAAGCGCCCCCGCACTGGCTCAGGCTCGGTGCGCAAGGCCAGACCGAGCCCCCAACCATGCGTTTCCCAGAAATCTTCGGGGAACCAAGGGGATGCCGCCTTCTGCTCGGGCGTGATCTGGTCGGTCAGCATCTCGGCAACCAGTTCTTCTGAAAGCAGGCGCCGCCCTCCGGTCACGCCGCCATCGAGCAGGAAGCGCCCGAAAGCGTGGAAGTCATCCACCGTGGAGACATGCCCGCCGCCACCGGCTTCAAAAGGTGGCTCCTCGGCGAAACCGGCACCCGATGCCGGGTTCCAGACCACCAGTGTGCCGGTTTCCGGGTCGCGCAAATAGATCGTGGCAAGCCGGCCGGAAGGGCCCAGGAAACCGGTATCTGTCATGCCAAGCGGTGCAAAGATCCGTTCGCGCTGGAACGCCCCCAGTGTCATGCCGCTTGCGCGTTCGATCAGCACACCTGCCACGTCAACCCCGGTGTGATAGAGCCAGCGTTCCCCCGGTTGATGCGCCAGCGGCAGCGAGCCCAGCCGCGCCATGAAGGTGTCGGCATCCTCGCCAAAGATCCGCGGCCCCGGCGCGACTCCCAGTTCCTGCATCCTTGCCGCGATCAGGGTTTCGGCCGGATCGGCAAGAACGAAGCCCAGCCCCATCCGCATGCTCAGCAGATCGCGCAGGGTGATGGCGCGTTCGGCCGGAACCGTATCTTCCAGATCGGCATTGAGGGTGCGGAGCACCTGACGCTCAGCAAGTTCCGGCAAAAAGGGATCGACCGGATCGTCGAGCCCGATCACGCCATCTTCAACCAGCATCAGCGCGGCGACCGCCGTGATCGGCTTGCCGATCGAAGCCACTGCGAAGATCGTATCGCGGGTCATGGGCACGCCGCCTTGAAGATCCCGCACCCCGGCGGCATGGGCCCAGACTTCCAGCCCGCGCCCCGCCAGGGCGACGAGGCCGGGCACGTCACCTGCCTCCACCGCCTGATCAAGACGGTAGCGCAGCGCATCGAAGGGCTGCGCGGTTGCGCGCGCAGGCAGGGCGGGCGCAACCGCGGCAGCGACGCCGAGCATCAGGGCGCGGCGCCGCGAGATCGTGGTTGTGCGCATCGGGAAACCGGCCTGACGCATCTTTCCCTCCCGGTGAATCACATTCCGGATTCGCATAACAGACATTACTTGTAGATACAAGTTTAGATGCCATATAAGATAAAAACCGAAAAAACCTTCCCCGCTGGCCCCATGGGCGCCGCGCCAAAGTGCCGCTTTCGACTTGCGGGGAATACATCTAGAAGGAGCGCCATGGATCATCTCGATGCCGCACGGATCATGGCCGCGGACTGCCTGTGCTTTCGCGCGCGCCGCGCCGCGAGGGCGATCACGCGCGCCTATGACTCGGCCCTGCGCCCCACCGGGCTGCAGGCCACTCAGGTAACGATGATGAACGCCATCGCGCTTGGCCCCGAGGGGGCGCAGCCCATGGGGCGGCTTTCCGAGATCCTCGCGCTTGAGATATCGACCCTCACCCGCAACCTGCGCGCGCTTGAAAAGGCCGGTCTTGTCGAGATCGGACGCTGCAAGACAGATCGGCGCGTGCGCGTCGTGCGGCTGAGCGAGGCCGGCAAGACGCGACTGGCCGAGGCGCTGCCCATGTGGAAACAGGCGCATGGCAAGATCGTCGCTGCGCTGGGTGGTGAGACTGCCGCCGCCCTTCACACTGCGCTCGATGCCACCGCACTTGCGATGGCGGCTGCCGGGCCGGAGCACGAAAGGGATGACACCGGCACGGGCCCAGACAATCCGGCATGACCGGCTCGCACATGCGCCGAAAACGAAGGGGTCGGCCTTTAGCCCGCATCAGCCTTTGTCGACCACGGCCGATGACCTCGCGGCGCTTGTGCGCCACATCATTGCTCACCATCGCCCGGTTGAATTTCTCTTCCGCCACCTCCAGCGCGATCTCGTCTTCCGTCATGCGCCGGTCTCCACGTTCCAGCGCGCCTGCATCTCTTCGGGGTCGCCTCCTCGATCTACTGCGACAGCATCCAGCGTTGGCAGAACGGATCGAGCAGCATGGGGTTACGCTCGCCGAAGCTCTGACCGGAGGGCGGAAAGGCTTCTGGTGGGCGTGGGTGGGGGGAACCTGATGCATTCCGGTCGGCTGACGCACAGAGTGACGCAAACGAGGCGGCGCCCATCACCGTCGGCGACCAGCCGCACAGCAATGCCTGTTACATAGGGCGCTTTCCGGCGGCCACCGCCAATACCTGCCGACCAGTTGGTGAAGTGAGTGCCAAAAAGGAGGCGGGCCCGGATTTTCCGATCATGGCCGAATGTGCCCGAAAACCCTCGCAACAACGAGTCCTTGATCAACGGGTGACTTGACGCGATCCTGCCTTCGGGCGAATAGACGATGAGTCTTTGGAATGAAACCTCTGTCCGCAGCGATGATTGCAGGGTTGGTGTTCCTCCTTGCGGCTTGCGCCTCGATCTCGCGCGAGGAATGCCTGCAAGGCAACTGGCATGACATCGGCATGCGCGACGGGCAGGCAGGCCATGTCGCGCAAAGCCGTTTCGCCCGCCATGTCGATTCCTGCGCCAGGGTCGATGTTGCGCCCGATCAAACCGAATGGGAGCGCGGCTACCGGCAGGGCCTGCAGCGCTATTGCACGCCGCAATCGGGGTTGCGAGAGGGGCGCGCCGGGCGTGCCTATCGCAGTGTTTGCCCGGCCAGCGCCGAGCCGCGCTTCATGCAGGGCCACAGCCTGGGGATGGCCGAGCATCGCCAGAGTGAGCGCATTCGCGAAGTCGAACGCGAGATCAGGCGGATCATCGAAGAGAACCGGTACTTGCAAGCGCGCATCGGCGACGGCAACGGCGAGCGCGAATTGCGCCGCCAACTGCATGCCAATCGCGCCGAGTTGAGCTGGCTGCAGATGGAATTGCACCACGCCCGCTTTGCGCTGGCCGCAGCCGAGCGCGAAAGCAGGGCCTTTCTGGCTGGTCTGTGATCCATACCGCGATAGGAGAAAGAGACCGCCTGCGGGCCATGACTGGGTGGCGGCTGGCGCTGCGTCATGACCCGACCCGGCTTCACCTCTTCTGTTCTTTCCTGTCGGCTGATCTCGTTTGCCTGACGACGATAGCGGCTGCTAGGAATGGCGCGACAACAGGAGAATGCCATGTTCAACCTACCCGACGAGATGGCGCGCTTTCGCCACGAGGTTCGTGCCTTTGCCGAGGCCGAGATTGCCCCGCACGCTGCCGAGACCGACCGGACCGAGGCCTATCCATGGCATTTGATCGAAAAGATGCGCGATTTCGGCCTGTTCGGCATGACGATTCCGAAATCGCTGGGCGGGCAGGGGCGCAGCTATCTGGAAGCCGCGCTGGCGATCGAAGAGATCGCTCGGGCCTGCGCCACTTGTGGGCGCATCTGCGTCGAAACCAATATGGGCGCCATCTCGGCAGTAATGGAATACGGCACGCCGGCGCAGAAAACGCTGGCCGCCAGCCTGGTGCTGGCCGGCGACAAGCCCGCCATCTGCATCACCGAGCCCGAGGCTGGCAGCGCCGCAACCGAAATGACGACCCGTGCCGACAAGCGCGGCGAGCGCTATGTGCTGAACGGAACCAAGCACTGGATCACCGGCGGCGGGGTGTCGAAGCTGCACCTGATCTTTGCCCGCGTCTTTGACGAAGCGGGCGAAGAACAGGGTATCGGCGGCTTCATCGCCGTGCTGGGCGAAAGTGACGGGCTGGTGATCGGCCAGCGCCAGCACGCCATGGGGGTGCGCGGCCTGCCCGAGACGTTGGTGCATTTCAACGATCTCGAAGTGCCCGACAGCCATGTTCTGGCCCCGCCGGGCGGCTTTGCGCGCGGTTTCGGGCAGTTGATGAACGCCTATAACAGCCAGCGGGTGGGTGCGGGCACGGTGGCGCTGGGCGTCGCCGCGGCGGCGAACGCGGCGGCGCTGGCCTATGCCCAGGAGCGCGAGCAATTCGGCCGCCCGATCTGCGAGTTTCAGGGGCTGCAATGGATGCTGGCGGATATGGACATGGAGGTCGAGGTTGCCCGAACCATGCTGTGGCATGCCGCCGCCACGGCGGTGCCCGGCAGCGACCGGCCCTTCCCCGACCCGGTCGCGGCGGCGCGGGCCAAGGTCATCGCCTCGGAAATGGCGGTACGGGTGACCAACATGGCGCTGCAAATCCACGGGGCGAAGGGCTATGGCCGCGACTGTGCAATGGAGCGGCATGTGCGCGACGCGCGGATGTTCACCATCGCCGGCGGCACCGCGCAGATCCTGCGCACGCTGATCGCCTCGCGGTTGCTCAGGCGCAAGCTGCCGCAGCGCAGAGCGGCCCCGCTGCGCCAAGTCGCGCAATGACAGGGAAGGGAACACGATGTGGGAACCAGCGCCTGCGGGCGAGAGCGGCACACCCGGCCCGCTGTCGGGGGTGCGCATTGTCGATCTGAGCCGCATTCTGGCCGGGCCCAGCTGCACCCAGCTGCTGGGTGATCTGGGCGCCGACGTGATCAAGATCGAGGCGACGGGCCGGGGTGACGACACGCGCGGCTGGGGCCCACCCTTCCTGCCCGACAGCACCGGCGGCGACAGCGACCGCAGCGCCTATTTCATCTGCGCCAACCGCAACAAGCGCTCGGTGACGCTGGATCTGGGCGATGCCGGGGACCGCGTAGTGCTGGAAGAGCTGATCGCCGGCGCCGATCTCCTCGTCGAGAATTTTCGCCCCGGCGGGCTGGAAAAATTCGACCTGTCCTGGCCACAACTGTCGGCGCGTCACCCCGGTCTGATCTATTGCTCGATCTCGGGCTTCGGGCAGACCGGGCCGCGCCGGACCGAGGCTGGCTATGATTTCCTCGCGCAGGCCATGGGTGGGCTGATGAGCCTGACCGGCGCGCCGGAAGGCGAGCCGATGAAGGTGGGGGTGGGCATCACCGACCTGATGTGCGGGATGTATGCCGCCGTCGCGATCCTGGCCGCGCTGCACGAGCGCGGGCGCAGCGGGCAGGGGCAGCACATCGATGTGTCGCTGTTTGACGTGCAACTGGCCAGCCTGGTCAACGAAGCGAACAACTTCCTGCTCAGCGGCACCGATCCGGTGCGGCGAGGCAACGAGCATCCCAATATCGTGCCCTACCGGGCCTTTCGCGCCACCGACAAGCATATCGTGCTGACCATCGGCAATGACGGCCAGTTCGCCAAATGGTGCGAGGCCGCCGGCATGGCCGAGCTTGCCGCCGATCCGCGTTTTGCCACCAATGCCGCGCGGGTGCGCAACCGCGACGCGCTGCACGAGGTGTGGGCCGCCGCCAGCGCCGCGCCCCGGGCCGCGGAGTGGGGCGCAGCGTGGGCGGCGCGCGGCGTGCCCTGCGGGCCGGTCAATTCGGTGGCCGAGGCGCTGGACGACCCACAGGCGCGAGCGCGCGGCATGCTGGTAACAATCCCCGACCCCGACGGCGGCACCGCAGGGCTGACCGTGCTGGCCAACCCGCTGCAGTTTTCCCGCACGCCGGTCAGCTATCGCCGCGCGCCACCAAAACTGGGACAACATGACGCCGAGTTGCGGGCAAAGCAGGGGGAACCGCGGAGATTTTGACCAGACGTTTGATCTCGCCCCGCGAGTTCATCGCAGCTCAAACCGCAACCGCCTCACTGTCCGGTGAAACGGGGGCAAGATCAGAGTGGCGCTTCTGCTGTGCCTGAAGGCGATGCCCCCGGCTTTTTCAATGGCCAAGATAAGCCTCGCGCACCCGCGGGTTCTCGACCAGTTCGCCAGCCGGGCCGGAAAAAGCGACACGCCCGGTTTCCATCACATAGCCCCGATCGGCGATACTGAGCGCGCCGAAGGCATTTTGTTCAACCAGTAGAACAGTTACATCAAGGGATTTCAGGTGCCGCACCACTTCCAGAATCTGGTCTACCAATATGGGGGCCAGCCCCATCGACGGCTCATCCAGCAACAGGCAAGAAGGGCGCGCCATCAGGGAACGAGCAATGGCGAGCATCTGCTGCTGCCCACCGGAAAGCCCGCCAGCAATCAGGTTGCGTTTCTGCCTGAGCACGGGAAACATCGTGAAGGCGTCTTCCATGTCCTTGGCGACACGGTTATCGGAAAAGAGATAGGCGCCAAGGCGCAGGTTTTCCTCGACGGTCAGGTTGGTAAAGATCTGCCGGCCTTCGGGGCTTTGCGCGAGCCCGCGCTGCACACGCCGATGCGCCGGGAGCTTGCCGATATTCTCGCCGCGAAAGGTTATGGTTCCGTCGCTTGCCGGCTGAACACCTGAAAGGCACTTCAAAAGCGTGGTCTTGCCGGCCCCGTTGGCGCCAAGGATGCAGACGATTTCGCCAGACCCCACCTCGAAGCTCACCCCGTGCAGAACTTCGATTCGTCCGTAGCGCGAGCGCAAACTTTCAACCGTCAGCATGAAGAACCTGCTCCTGCCCTTTCTGGCCCAGATAGGCGGCAATCACATCCGGGTTGGCTGCGACGTCCCCGGGATTGCCCTCGGCAATCTTGCGGCCATGATCGAGGGCGATGATGTGCGACGATATTTTCATCACCAGCTTCATGTCGTGCTCAACCAGCAGAATCGCCACGCCGGAGCTGGCGATTTCAGTAATCAGTTGATCGATCTCCTCGGTTTCCACTGCGTTGCAGCCGGCCGCAGGTTCGTCGAGCAAAAGGATCTTTGGACGGAGCGCCAGGGCACGAGCAATTTCAAGCCGCTTCAACGCGCCGTAAGACATGGTGAGTGCCTCGCGAAATGCCGCCTTCTCAAGCCCGACACGAGCCAGCAGCGACAAAGCGCTTTCTGCGGTCGCGCGGGTCTTGCGCCGCGATGAGGGCAAGCCGAACAGGTCTGGCAGCGTTGCCCCCGCTTCCTGCAGATGATGGCCAACCATCACATTTTCCAGCAGCGTCATCGACGGAAAGACCTGAAGATTCTGGAAGGTCCGTGCCAGCCCCCGCCGCGCCAGCAAATGCGGCTCGGCCGAAGTAACATCGGCGCCGACCAACCTGACCGAGCCTTGCGTGGGGCGGTAGAGCCCCGAGATCATGTTGAAAAGTGTGGTCTTGCCTGCCCCGTTTGGCCCAATCACCGAAACGATCTGACCAGGCCGCACCTCAAACGAGACATCATCGACTGCGCGCAGGCCGCCAAATGCGATGCTGAGATTCGCTACTTCCAGAAGTGGGGTCATTTTCCCGCCCTCCCACGGAAGCGTTTCAACAGGCTGGGCAGCAACCCATCGGGCATGAAGATCATTACAAGGATCATCACCAAACCCAGCACCATGTGCTCGTACTGGTGAAATACGGTCAGCACCTGCGGCAGCGCGGTCAGGATCGTTGCCCCGAAGATGGCGCCGAGCACCGATCCGACACCCCCCAGAACGGTCATGGTGACCAGATGCACCGAATGCATGAACCCGGCGACATCTGGTGTGACCAGCCGGTTCATGAGCGCCAGAAGCGAGCCGGAGACCGAGGCATACACAGCGGAAATGACGAATGCGTGGAGCTTGTGGCGGGGAACATCTATGCCCATGGTCCGTGCGGCCACATCCGAGCCGTGCAGGGCACGCAAGGCGCGGCCTGTGGGGCTGTCGAAAAGGTTGAGTGCGAGCCATGCCCCTGCAATCAACACCGCACCGGCCAGCCAGTACCAGAGTTCGCCCGCACTGACCCGAAAGCCCCAATCGCGCAAAAGGCCGCGCAGCCCCAGATCGGGCACGGCGATTCCGTCTGGTCCACCAGTCCACTGAGCCTCGTTGGCAAGAACCATCGAGATCAGTATGCCCAGACCAAGGGTTGCAACCCCCAGGTAATATCCGTGCAGCTTCAGTATCGGCCGCCCGACGATCCAGGCCAGACCGGCCGAAAGGGCGGCCCCGAGCGCTATGGCAAAGACGGGCGAAATGCCCAGATGAACGGGCGCCAGCGCACAGGAATACGCCCCAATGCCCACGAAACCCGCATGCCCGAGGCTGATCTGCCCGGCATAGCCGATCAGGATCACCAACCCGGTGACAGCGATCGCATTGATGAAGATCAGGGCACCCACGCGATAGTAGAAGCCCGAAGGAAAGAACAGCGGCGCCATCACAATCAGGACGAATAGCACCAGCAACGAGATATGCTTGGGTTTCAGCCGCATCGGTTACACCCGTTCGGCATGCTTGCTGCCAAACAGGCCCTGCGGCATGAAGAACAGCAATAGAATGATCAGGATAAACGCAACGGCATCCTTGTATTGCGAACTGATGTAACCGGCCGTCAGGGCCTCGAGGATACCGAGGAGCAGACCGCCAACCAATGCGCCGACCGGATTGCCCAGCCCGCCAAGCATTGCCGCTGCGAAGCCAGACAGCGCAAGGCCGATACCGACATTGTAGGCGGTCATGGTGATAGGAGTGACAAGCACGCCGGCAAATGCCCCGATTGCCGCCGACAAGCCAAAGGACAGCGTCATGATGTAGCGCGTGTTGATTCCGACAAGCGCCGCCGCCAAACGGTTGTTCGATGTTGCAAGCATGGCCTTGCCCGTCAGGCTGCGGGTGAAGAACACCCAAAGGGCGACGAAGATCATGGCCGCGCCGGACATCACCCAAAGGCTTTGCGGCAAAAGCGTTGCGCCGCCGAAATGAAGGGCGCGCTCGCCGGAGAAGCCGGGATAACGGTGAATCTGCTTGTCGAAGAGAACTGACGCCGCGCCCTGGATAAAGATCGCCGCGCCAATCGTGATGATGATGACAGATACAACGGGCGCACCGCGCGCCGGCTCGATCGCGAGTTTGTTCAGGGCCACCCCGAGAAAGGCGGTTCCCATTATCGCCGCTAGCGCGGCCAAAGGCACCGGCAAACCTGCGGCAATTCCGAACACGGTTCCCATGCCGCCCAGCATCACGAACTCGCCTTGTGCGAAGTTAACCACATCGGAAGCGTTGAAAATGATGGTGAAGCCAAGGGCCAGCAGCGCGTAAACGGCGCCGACAGTCAGCCCGGAAAACAGGAATTGAAGAAGATCGGACATGTATGGGCTCCCGCTCTGGACCGATCAGGTGACGCCGCGCTTGCTGCGGGCGTCACCTGGTTAATCAGGGCTGTTCAACCTCGACCCAGATACCGTCGCGGATCTCCAGAAGGCGGAAGGCGGACAGATCAAGCCCGAGGTGATCGCTGTCGGAGAATGTGTAGGTGCCCGTCGTGCCCACCAGACCCGATGTCGCCTCGATGGCATCGCGCAGATCCCGCGGATCTGGGTTTGGGTCACCGTTGCGGATAATGGCATCCACCAGAATTGCCATGGCGTCATGGGCATATCCGCCGAAGGTCGAAACCGGTTCGTTGAAACGGCCGACATAGGCATCGCGATAGGCGATGACGACATCGCGCTGGGGGTCGTCGTCGGCAAGCCTGTCTGCAACCAGCAGCGCGGTTCCCGGCACGCGCACGCCCTCGGCATTCTCGGCACCCGAAAGGTCGATATAGGACTGCCCGGCAACGCCGTGCGACTGATAGAACGGCAGTTCGATGCCAAGCTGACGATAGTTGCGTGTCACGATAGCCGGCCCAGAGCCGAAACCGGGATTCAGAACGGCTTCGAGACCGGCAGTGTTCCGAATATTCGTCAGCTGCGGCACCATATCGGCGTCGCCCGGCGCATAGCGTTCGTCGGCAACGATTTCGATTCCGAAATCGCCGGCAACACCCAGGCACTGATTGCGCATCGAAGCGCCAAAGCCGTCGGTGCCCGAGATCATCCCGACACGGCTGATACCGCGCTCCTGCATGTCCTCGAAAATCTTCTGGCAGGCCATGTGGTCGGTGTGCGGCGTCTTGAAGGTGAAGGGGCGCACCGGGTCGATGATCTCGATTCCGCCGGCTACCGAAATGAAGGGAATCTCTTCCTCTTCCGCGACGGCCAGGATTGCCATCGAGGTGCCGGTCGTGGTGCCGCCGATGATCGCCACAACCCCGTCATGCTCGACCAGGCGGGTTGCGAATGTGCGCGCGTTGTTCGGGTCACCACCATCGTCGTAGAGGACAAGCTGGATCTGCTCGCCCAGAATTCCGCCGTCCTGATTGATCTGTTCGACCATGAGCCGCAAGGTCTTTGCCTCCGGGTCGCCAAGGGCGCCGGCGGGCCCCGTTTCGGCTAGCGACGCACCGATTCGGATCTGCGCATTCGCGTCCATCGCAGCCAGCCCGAACATGGCCAGCGTGGCGGCTAGGATTGTCTTCGTTTTCATAAGGGTTCCTCCCTGACCGAGTTTTTCGCGATCAGCTCTGCCCAACCCCTTTGTCAGTCTGATCGTTCGTTTTATTTAAGGCATCTAACCTGCATACGCAACTGGCATTTTTAGCCAGCGCTTCGGCCAGCAAAGCTTCATTTTATCAAGCATTTACAAGATTTTCATGGCAACTTGCCGCGCCGAAGTGCGGAAGTTTTCGGACATGCCTCGCGGATCAGGTCTTGACAGCCCGGGCACAAGATACCAAAACCAGAACGATCGTTCGATTATTATTTCGTGAAAGACCGCGCTTTTTTGGAGCCCACGCCATGATCCAGACGGACGCCCCCGCAGGCATCGAAGGGTTGATCGAACCCACTCGCGTTCACAGCCGCCTCTACTATGACCGCGACATCTACCAAGAAGAGTTGAGGAAGATCTGGTATCGAAGCTGGGTCTATGTCGGCCATGTAAGCGAAATACCGCAGCCGAACGACTATGTGACCAAGTCCATAGGACCGACACCCGTCCTGATGGTTCGTGACCGCAATGGCGAGATACGCCTTCTGCTGAACAAATGCCCTCATCGGGGCAACCAGCTTTGCGCCTATCGCCAGGGAAACCGCGCCACTTTCACCTGCCCCTATCACTCGTGGACCTTTTCGAACACCGGTGAGTTGATCGGCTATGCGCTTGCCGATGGATATGAGGGCGAATCGAAAGTCGGGGTCGGGCTGGGAACGGTTCCCCGGATCGGCATCTATCGCGGTTTCGTTTTTGGCTCGATGGCTGAAGACGGTGAATCGCTCATGGATTACCTGGGTGGTGCCAAGGCGGCTATCGATCAGCTTTGCGACAACTCGCCCACGGGCGAGGTTGAGCTGACGGCCGGGTTCCTGCAGCACCGGACAAAGGCAAACTGGAAGTTTCTGCTGGAAAACGAAACCGACGGCTATCACCCGGGCTTTGTCCACGGCTCGATCTTTCAGGTCACCAAGAGCGGAATCGCAAATCTCTATGGCACTGAGTCTACCGCGCTGACCCGCGATTACGGCAATGGTCATACCGAATTCGACCTGAGGCCCGAATGGCGGCGACTGGGCGAGCCGCTGAAATGGTTCGGCACGAATGAACAGCGGCTTCCCGACTATGTGGCGCAGATGAACGCCACCTATGGGCCAGAGCGCGCGCGGCAAATCATGATCGATGGTTCGCCGCACACGATGATCTTTCCCAATCTTTTCATCGCAGAAATCCAGATATTCGTCCTGCAGCCGGTCGCGGTGGACGAAACGATCCAACATGTCACCGCCGTTCAGTTCAAGGGCGCGCCTGATATCAACCGCCGCTTGCGGCAGCAGACCATGGGCTCTGTCGGCCCGGCCGGACTGCTTCTGGCGGATGATACTGAAATGTATGAGCGCAATCATCGGGGGGCGCTCATACAAGACCCAGAGTGGTTGATCTTGAGTCGTGGGCTTCATCGGGAACGAATCGACGAGAACGGTTATCGTATCGCTCATTCCACCGATGAAGTGCCACAGCGAGGAATCTGGAAACACTATCTAAAGTTAATGCAGGAGTAACCGGAATGCCCCTGAAAACCGCACCAATTCATCCGAGTGACGATCTTGCCGCACTTTCCGCCGCCGAATTGCATCACCATGTTTCGCAGTTTCTTTATCACGAAGCGAGGCTTCAAGACACCCACGCTTACGATGATTGGGAGCAGCTATGGGAAGAGGATGCAATTTACTGGATTCCGGCCAATGGCCACGACACAGACCCGGAAACCCAGATGTCCATCCTTTATGACAACCGCTCACGCATTCGGGTGCGTGTCGAACAGTTGAAAACCGGGCGCCGCCACACGCAAACGCCCCGATCCGAACTCGCACGGCTGATTTCGAATATCGAAATCACTTTGATCGAGGGAAATGAAGTTTCGGTGCGGGCAAATGTTCTGATCCATGAAGACAATCTGCGCGGTGAAACCCTGTGGGCGGCGCGCAACGAATACCGTTTGCGCCAGGTTAACGGGCAATTCCGCCTTGTGCGCAAGAAAGTGGGGCTGGTGAACAACGCCAAGCCCGTCTTCACCCTGTCCTTCCTTGTCTGAGGCCCAAAGCATGAGCACGAACAAACAGAGCTGGATTGCCGATGGCCCGGTCCTTCTGGACTTTGCCGACGGGATTGCAACGATCACCCTGAACCGGCCCGCAGCCGCGAATGGCATGAACATCGCCCTCATGCAGGCGCTTCATGGAGCGGTCATGCGCTGCCACCGCGAGCCTGATGTTAGAGTTGTCCACTTGCGCGGCGCAGGCCGGAACTTCTGCGCGGGCGGGGATGTGCGTGAATTCGCCGCTATGGGAGAGGGCCTTGGCGATTTCCTGCGCGAGGTCACGGCCTGGCTGCAAATGGCAATTGGCTCATTGATCCGTCTGGATGCGATTGTCGTGACCGAAGTGCAGGGTTATGCGGCCGGCGGCGGCGGGCTGGGCCTGGTCTGCGCCTCGGATATCGTGCTTGCGGGCGAAGACGCCAAGTTCATGGCGGGCGCCACGCGGGTCGGCATGGCGCCCGATGGCGGAGCCTCGGTGATCCTGCCGCATCTGGTCGGCTTCCGTCGAGCAACCGAAATCGTGCTGTCGAACCGGATCGTCGGTGCTGCAGAGGCCGAGCGCATCGGACTGATAACCCGCATGGTGGCGGATGCGGACCTTGCCGACGAGGCCGCGAAAACCGCGGCATCTTATGCGCAAGGCGCGCCGCTTGCGCAGGCCGCGGCAAAACGGCTGCTTTGGAACGCGCTGGAGGTCGAGCGCTGCTTGCCGGAAGAGGGCAGAACGGTCGCCAGCCTTTCGGCCAGTGCCGACAGCCGCGAAGGTCTGGCCGCCGTCATCGAAAAGCGCACCCCGCGCTTTACTGGCCGCTGATGGCACAGGCACTTGTCACCGGCGGCGCTTCGGGCATCGGTGCGGCCACTGTCCGCCGGTTGGTGCGCGATGGGCATGCCGTCACCTTTGTCGACCTGGATGAAAAGGCCGGGGCCACGCTGGCGACCGAAACGGGCGCTCGTTTCATGCTGGCAGACGGCACGAACCAGGCGCAGGTCAACCAGGTCCTGACCCGCAGCGAGTTTGAGATTCTGGTCAACAATATAGGCGCCGATCAGCACGCATTCTTCACCTCAACCAGTCCTGACGAATGGCGCCGCCTGCTGGCCGTCAATCTGGAAACGGCGTTTCTGTTCTGCCATGGCGTGCTGCCATCCATGCAGCAACGGGGCTGGGGCCGGATCGTGATGGTTGCTTCCGAGGCGGGCCGCCTGGGCTCGAAAGGAGGCTCGGTCTATGCCGCAGCCAAGGCCGGACTTGTGGGCTTTGCCCGCTCGCTGGCCCGTGAAAATGCGCGATATGCCATCACCGTGAACGCGGTTCTGCCCGGCCCGGTTCGTACCCCCATGGTGGAACGCGCCGTGAATGAATTCGGCGGGAAGATACTTGATGACATGGCGGGCCTGACCCTGATGCGCCGCCTTGGCGAGCCTGATGAAATCGCTGCGGCGATCGCCTTTTTCTGTTCGACAGAGGCCGGCTTCATTACCGGCGAGGCGCTTGGCGTTTCTGGCGGGATGGGCTGCGGTGCCTGACAAGAGGGAGTTCGAACCATGCCATGCCTGACCTTCGTTTGCCCCGATGGTCGCGCGATACCGGTATCCGCCCAATCCGGCATGAGCGCGATGGAGGCCGCACGGGGCGCGAATGTCCCCGGCATCATCGCTGAATGCGGCGGGGCTTGCTCATGTGCGACCTGTCACGTTCTGGTCGATCCGGAATGGGCCAGTGCGGTCGGTTCGCCCAATGAAATCGAGCGCGACATGCTGGAATTTGCCGAAAACCCCTGCGAAAACTCGCGGCTGTGTTGCCAGATCACGCTGAACGACACGCTGGACGGGTTGGTGCTGCACCTTCCCGGCTGAAATCAACGCTTGCGCCACCAGCCACCGATGGCTGCAAGCGAGTCAGCAGTTTGATGCAGGGCCTCGAACATCTGAAAATGGTGACACATCATCGGATACTCGACCAGCGTGACCGCCGCACCCCAAAGTGCTTTCAATGCGCGCGCATCATCCAGCGTGATGTCATGTCCCCCGGCATGGATAAGGACAGGCGGCAACCCTTCGAGGCTGGAAAACAGCGGCGAAACCTCGGGGCTGCCCGGGGGCGGCCCGTCACGGCCAAGATAGGTGCGCGCCATCGCCTGCAATTGCGCTGGCTTCGAGAACGGGTCAAGCCCGGCCAGCCGCGCGTAGCTGTCGCCACTGAGCGACAGATCAAGCCAAGGCGAGAGAAGGATCACTGCATCCGGCATTCGCAATGCGCGATCTCTTGCCCGCTTTGCACAGAGCAGTGCCAGCGCACCGCCAGCAGAGTCACCCATGACCGCAACCGGCGGCGCACCACGCTCTATCATGGCTTCATAAACACCGAAGGCGTCATTGATGGCAGCCGGAAAGCGGTGTTCGGGTGCGAGGCGATATTCAGGAAGAAACAGCCGCAGGCCCGTGGTTTCGGCCAGTCGCGCGGCAAGTCCGGCATGCGAGTCGGTGCCACCAATCTGGAACCCCCCGCCGTGGAGATACAGCGCAGCTGGTGCTTGCGTTGCGCCTACCCACGCGCCAGGAACACCTGCGAACTCTTCCCTGCACGGGTTGGCCTGGGCAAAACCCGCGGGGCCTACTTCCGCCATGAAGGCGGCGAAATCGGAACGGATGGCGGCGAGATCCATACCCGCCCAACTGGCAATTCGCGCGGCCAGAACCGCGCGGATCGGCTTCAGCGGGTCGGTCATGCTTCCGGCCGGTGAAGGACGCGGACCGCCTTGGCCTCATAACGTGGAAGGGTTCCTTCCGGGTGGCATTCGACCTTGATCGCCATGCCCAACCGCGCCCGCACTTCTCGGCAGATCTCATTGACGATCTGTTCGGACGGCCGATTGTCCTGTCGAGTTGCTTCGACAGCAACGGTGAGTGTGCCGATGGTCACTCGCTCCTTGTCGATATAGATTTGCCACGCCTCTTTCACCACGCCGGCAACCCCGGCGATCACATCCTCGATCTGCGAGGGAAAGACCATAACCCCCTTGAACTTGATCATGTCATCCGAACGCCCGATGATGCGACCGATCTTTCGCATCCCACGCCGCCCCGACGGGCAGTCATAGGGCCGTGGCGACAAGCGCACCAGGTCGCGCGTGCGCCAGCGCACCACTGGCGAGGCCTGTTTGGCAATGGTGGTTATGACAATTTCGCCCACCTCGCCTTCGGACACCGGCTGCATCGTGACCGGGTCAAGGATTTCGGTGATGATCGTATCTTCATTGAGAAGGTGAAGCTCGTCATCGGCATGGGTGAAAGGCGTCGAGATAGCCAGAACCGGCCCGCCTGCCTCGGTTGTGCCGTAGATGTTCTGGCTCATGAAGCCCTCGGGCATCTCGGCTTCAAGCTGTGCGCGAAACTGCGACGAGACCGATTGCCCGCCCAGAATGGCCGTCTTCAGTGCCCAGTCCCTGCGCGGGTCGATGCCCTGCTCCCTGGCGGCCTGCACCAGCGTCATCAGCCACAATGGCGACATCGACGCCACCTCATAGGCATGGTCCTTCAACCATCGCGCCGCCAGATCGCCCCGGCCCGGCCCGATGGGAAAATTGGTGCAGCCCAGTGCCCGGAAACCCTGATCCAGCGCCGGGCCTCCAATCCAGAGGCCATAGCCATAACCTTGATAAGCCCGCGCGCCGGGCTGCACACCGGCGGCGGTCAGCAGGCGGGCCATCTGATAAGGTAGAAGCTCTTCGAAATCGGCGCGTGTCATGCCGAACAGCACGGGCAGCCCGGTTGTGCCTGAAGTGGCAACAAAACGCATCACTGATTCCATCTCCACCGTCAGGAAAGGGAAAGGGTAGTGATCGCGAAGAACGGATTTTTCGAGAAACGGCGCGTTCTGCAGGCCGTCAGGCGATGCCAGATCCTCGGGCTTCATACCCGCAGAAGCAAAGTGCCCGCGCCACATGGCGCAGCGCCCAAGATGCTGCCCGAACTCGGCCAGTCGCTTGCGCTGCAACGCAAGAATGCCGTCACGGTCCAGGCTTTCAATCTCGGGGTGTTGCATCTGACGTCCTCCTGTTGTCGCTGCCTCGCAAGCTTGCCGGCGATGCACTCACTATTAAATAGAACGAACGATTGGTCTTTTCAAATGAAGAATTACGTCAGATTCAACTTTGGCACCGGCTTGCGGCGGTTGGCATGTTTCCCGCCACAGACTATACTCCGAACGGGTAGACTGATTATATTGCCCCGCATTTGCTGGAGGTCACAACTTGGCGCGAACACGATCTGCGGAATACGACAACATTCAGGATACGATCGTTGCTCGTGCGGCATCGGTCTTTGCCCGTCGTGGCTTTGCAGCCACTTCGATCGGCGATATCGCCGAAGCCTGTGAATGCTCGAAATCGCGGCTCTATCACTACTTCGATGGAAAAGAAGCGATATTGCGTGAAATCCTGACAACACATGTGGACAACCTGCTCAACCGGCTGCGCACCGTCCTTTTCCGAGCCAGCGACCCGCGCGAGCGCTTCACGGAAATGGTCAAGCTTTTTCTCGAGATCTACGCCGTCTCGCGCGATCGCCATGTTGTTTTACTGACCTGCCTGGATGCCCTGTCACCAGAACACCGCAACGTGCTGATCACCAAACAGCGCGAACTGATCGCCCATGTACGCGAAGCACTGCTGCAACTCCGTCCTGATCTGGCCGATGACAGGGTGAAGTCGCAGATCGATACAATGCTGTTCTTCGGCATGATCAACTGGACCTACACATGGTATCGCTCGGATGGGCCGGTTTCGCATGACGAACTGGCAGAGCGCACGGTCGAGCTGTTTCTCGATGGCTACCTGGCCACCCCGGAGCCTGGCTAGCATCCAGCCTTAAGCAGGTGGACAGGGTCGAAACCTGCAACTTTGAGGTGAGAGGGATGAACCATCTTCCTCCCTTCAAGGAGTTTTTTTCCTCCATGAAGGCGCGGGCATCGTTCAGCGCATCCACCGCAATCAATTGGTTCCGGCGGAAATACCAAAATGATTTGCCTCTGCTCGAGCTGCGGGCGATGACATGATCAAACCCCCGGCTCAACCCCGCAATCTGCAACTTTGTATCGAACTGGTCAGACCAGAACCAGGGAACCGGCCTGTAAGCGCGCGGCGCGCCCAGGATCGCATCGGCGACGGATTCGGCCTGATCGATAGCATTCTGAACGCTTTCCAGCCGGGTGGGCTGGCCATCGAAATCGAAATTGGCGCAATCGCCGGCAGCCCAGATGCCCGAGCTTGAAGTCCGGCCAAGGAAATCAACCCTTATGCCATTGCTGCAAACCACCCCGGCGCGTTCTGCCAGTTCGGAACGAGGCAACACCCCGATGCCGACGACTGCAAGGTCCAGCGGGATTCGGGCACCATTGTCCAGGTGCACAGCGGTCAGCGCGGTTTCGCCCTCGGTTCGGGTGACCGCCCGCCCCTCCATAATACGCACCCCTTGCTTTTCATGAAGGGCGCGGATTTCGGCTGCGGTTTGTGCGCAGGCAACCCGCGCGAGCAGTCGCGGTGCGCGCTCTACAACCGTGACCGAAAAGCCGGCGCTTGCCGCTACGGCGGCGGTTTCCAGCCCGATATAGCCACCACCCAGAACCAGCATATGCAGTCCAGTGCGAAAATATGGGCGCAAGGCATCCACATCTCGGATGGTGCGCAAATCAAAGACGTTGTTGCGGCCCCCGAAGCCCTGTGGTCGCGGCCGCGGTCGGGCGCCGGTCGTCAGCACCAGTTGATCAGAGAAAATTCGTCCCTGTTCTGTTTCAAGGCTTTTCTGTGCCGGGTCGATGGCAAGAACCTTGCTTGCGACACACACATCAATGCCGGCTTCGCGCCAGAAGGCGGCCGGATGCAGAAGCAGGCGCTCGGCCTCCCAGTCACCACTCGGGTATTTCTTTGAAAGCGGCGGGCGCTGATAGGGAAGGCGCGACTCTTCGGCAAACATGGTGATGGTGCCATCGAACCCCCCTGCCCGCAGGCGCGCGGCAAGCGCCGCCCCCGCCTGACCGCCGCCCACTATTGCGACCGTTGCCCGCTTCATCGCCGTCGCAGAAAATTAGTTGAATGGTCGTTCTGTCTATTATAGTGCTGAAATCTGGATCGCAACCAGATCTTTTCGAACGGCGGAGGCATAGCAGGTGAGCAGCATCAAGAGCATCGGCGCGTATCTTCCGCAATTGCGGCTGGAACGCAGCGCCATCGGGCAGGCGCTGGGCTGGCTGACTACAGGAACGGGGCGCGGTCTGCGCACCCTGGCCTTTTGGGATGAAGACAGTGTCACCATGGCGGTCGCCGCAGCGCGCAACCTGCCGGCAAAGGATCTGCAAGCCATCGAAACCCTGACCCTTGCAACCACCACGCCCCCATTTGCCGAGCCGCAGAACGCCGCACTGACCCATGCCGCGCTTCGCTTGCCACGTTATTGTTGCACGCAAGATGCCACCGGCACGCCACGCGCCACACTTCTTGCATTGCATGCGGCGCTCGAAAATGGCCGGAACGCCTTGATCGTAGCGGCCGACAAACCCGTTGCAAAGGCAGGGAGCGCGGCAGAATCCCGCGCGGGCGATGCCGGGGCGGCGGTGCTTGCCGGCGCCGGCGACGGGCTTTTGAACTATCTTGCGGGTGCCAGCCTTTCGGCGCCCTTTATCCATCGAAGCCGTGCCACCGGGGCAACCTTTCCGCTGGATTGGGAAGACCGCTGGATCCGCGAGGAGGGTTATCTGAAGCTACTGCCCGAGGCGATCAAAACCGCCCTCGAACGCGCCGGCCTTGCGCCCGACGCCATCAATCACCTGATCCTGCCCTGCGCGATGGCGGGCGCGGCTGCATCAGTGGTACGCGCTGCAGGGCTGACGAATGCACGACCGGCCCCCGATCTCAACGATCAGGTAGGCGACACCGGAACGGCTCATGCGCTGCTTATGCTTTGCGCCGTCGCACCGCAGATTGCACCCGGAGAAACCGTTGTGCTGGCACAGTTTGGCCAGGGCGCCACAGCGCTGGTGTTCGCCGCCGGAGAGGGGCTGCAGCAACTTGGCGGATTGAAAGAGCAGATTGATGGCGGTCGGGTCGAGACCTGCTATGCCAAGCTTCTGGCATTTAGCGATCAACTGGACTGGGATCGCGGTTTGCGAGGCCGCTACATCGTGCCCGAGTCGCAATCAACCGCCTATCGCAACGCCGAAGCAATCTTCGGCTTCGTGGCCAGCCGAGACCCCCATACCGGGCAGGTTATCTTTCCGCCAACTGCCGGGGGCGGGCTAGAGCCCTGGCCACTGGCCGACCGGGGCGGAACGGTAGCAACAATGACCAGCGATCTGCTCGCCTTCTCAAGGCATCCGCCCAATTGTTACGGGCTGGTCGATTTCAATGGCGGTGGCCGGCTGATGATGGATTTCACTGACCCGGACGCCCCGGACCTGGCGCCGGGTGATCCGGTCCGATTCGTGTTCAGGGTAAAGGATATCGACGCACATAGCGGCTATCGCCGCTACTTCTGGAAGGCCGTGCGTGACGCGGCGCCAGCCTGATAATCAAGCTTGAGGAGCACGTCATGGCCACGGGACTCAAGGACAAGGTCGCCATTCTGTCAATGGGTTGCTCGCGCTTCGGGGAACGCTGGGACATGGGGCAGGAAGACCTGATGCGCGAAGCATTTTATGAAGCACTGCAGCGCGCAGGTATCGGCGCCGAGGACATAGGTGCGGCCTGGTACTCTGCGCATTATGACGACATCGGGGCCGGCAAATCGGGTGTCCCCATGGCCATGGCGCTGAGCCTTCCGGGGATCGGGGTAACGAGGGTGGAGAACTTCTGCGCCGGCGGCACCGAGGCGTTTCGAGGTGCGGTCATGGCGGTGGCGTCCGGTGCAGTGGATATTGCACTGGCGATGGGTGCCGAAAAGCTGAAGGACACAGGCTTTGCCGGTTTGCCGCCAGCCTCGCGCGGAACGCTGGCGCCAATGTATATGCCCACCCATACGAATCCCGGCAACTTTGCTCAGCTTGCTCGCGCCTATGAGGCAGTGCACGGCCTGAGCCGGGGTGACCTGAAGCACGCGATGGCGCACACCTCCATGAAAAGCCATGCCAATGCCGCAAAGAACGAAAAGGCCCATTTGCGCCGCCCGATCACCATCGAGCAGGCACTTCAGGCCCCTATCGTCGCCGACCCGCTGGGCTTGTTCGACTGCTGCCCGGTATCGGACGGCGCCGCCTGCGCCCTGCTCACCACCCCCGAAATTGCCAGGAGTCTGTTGAACATCGATCCTGTTCTTGTGAAGGCTGCCCAGCTTGTCACATCCAACGGATGGGAAGCGCAGCAATCGGAATGGAACGGCGCCTATGTGCACACGACACGCCTTGCAGCACGCGCGGCCTATGCCGAAGCCGGCATCAACGATCCGCGACGTCAGATCAGCATGACCGAATTGCACGATTGCTTTTCCATCACCGAGCTTGTCACGCTGGAAGATCTTGGGCTTGCCGATTCCGGCACTGCCTGGCGCGCCATGCTGGATGGTCGCTTTGATGGTGACGGGGTGCAGCCGTGCCAAATTGATGGCGGTCTGAAGTGTTTTGGCCATCCGGTCGGGGCTTCGGGTTTGCGGATGCTCTACGAAGCCTGGCTGCAACTCACCGGACAGGCAGGTACCCGTCAGCTGCGCTTGCCCAGTCTCGCGCTCACACACAATCTCGGCGGTGCACCAGCCCAGAACGTCTCATCGGTAACTATCGTGGGGCTTTAGCTGGGAAGGTGAGCTACAGGTATTTCGGATACTCATCCGAAAATCCCTTGATACGCTACTCAGCAAAGCGCCGCCGCCACTTGCCAACCGTATGTTCGCAATGGCCAGGCTTGGCCGCGATTTCCTGCTGGAGAGACCATCTGCGCAACTGTGCTCCGAAGAATGCTCGCCGCCCCACGCTCAACTCGGTTGCAACAAATGTTCGTCCACGCATCGTTGTCGGCCGAATTACCTCAAACAAATGATGGCAAATTTAGCTTCGGGTGGCAGCAATTTGTGCTCTATGCTCTTGTTTTTTTAGATCAAGAACACCAAAGGCGACAAAAATAACGTAATTCTCATGACTGAATGATCGAATACATAATCAACTCTCTTCCAACTCGTTGATGATTGGCTCATCCCAAGGCTTGCGCTCAAGCCGCGATACAACCCTGTTCATGGCGGCACGAATTGTTTCTCGATCTCCGTCCGATACATCAGCAAATATATAATTATAGAAATTCGAAACCAGCGCCCATGCGTCATGAAAAATATGGTCGCCTTTATCGGTCAGCCCCAGCGCCCGGCGCCGATTGTCGCCCTTTTCCCATGTGCGCTCGACCAAACCTTCTTCCTCAAGCCGCTTGACGCTTCGACTAAGTGTCGAAATCTCGACAACCGTCAGCTCTGCCACCTCGGACAAGGTACATTTGCCTCGTGATTTCAGTATCGCAATGATCCGCCAGTGTGTCAGGGGCAGGTTGATTGCGCGCAATTCCTGGCCAAGGCGTTCATTGACGGCCCTCAGCGTGAGATTGAGAACCTGCGGCAAATGCTCGCCGGATGAAAAATCAGGCACATTGATTGGATTTTGTCTTTTCACATTGGGCTGATTCTTATTCATTTCCCGCCTTTCCAGGAGTTTGACGTTGATTGCGCATACCCAGCCAGGAGGAGATCAGGAATGCCACGCCCCCCGCCGCCGCAACGATCTGCACCTCGCCCCAGACAACGACGAGGCCCAGCGCGCATAGCAGCCGCAGAGCCTTTCCCCATATCGAAAGCGGCCCTGAATCATAGCCCGAAAGCGCTGTCGATATCAGCCATATCGCAAGAAGCAAGCGCACGCTTATCAGTATGACATCCACCGGGCCGTCAGAGTAGATCATCAGTAACTCTGGCTGCGTCACGAAAACATAGGGGATCAGGAAACCCGGCAATGACAGGCGAATCGCCGCGAGGGAAATGCGCAACGGGTCGGCTCCGACTATCGGTGCTGCGGCAAAGGCAGCAAGCGCAACGGGTGGCGTTATCGCCGAGAACACGCTGAAATACATGACAAAGAGATGGGCCGCGACCAGTGGAACGCCAAGTTGTTCCAGAGCAGGGCCGATCAGGATCACGATGATCAGATATG
Organism: Pararhodobacter sp.; assembly: GCA_020832665.1. GTDB lineage: Bacteria > Pseudomonadota > Alphaproteobacteria > Rhodobacterales > Rhodobacteraceae > Pararhodobacter. The sequence goes on from JAFIEG010000021.1 coordinate 32,023, forward strand.
CGGGCAGGGTCGGCAGCCCCATACCCAGTACGAGGCTGGCAATCATCGTTACCAGCAGCGAGGGTAGCAACATCCCACCACCAAGCGAGATGATGGCCTCTGAAAGCCGCATCCCCAACCCGGTCAGGTTCAGAACGCCTATCAGTATCCCGATGGCACCGACGGCGATTGTTATCTTGGCGCCGGCAATTCCGCCATTGGCCAGGGCGGTAGCGATCCGCCAGGGTTCCTTGCGAAGTTGCGGGTTCAGCAACAAGCCGATCACAATGGCACAGATAATCGCGGCGAACGCGGCATAGGCCGGTGAGCGACCCATGATCAGTGCCCCGATCACGGTCACGATGGGCAAAACGAAGAGCAGCGATTGCACCATGTCCCGCAGATTGAGACGGTCGGCTTGCGTTCGGGGGGTTGGCTTCATCCCGAGCTTGCGCGCCTCGACCGACACCGCGATGAACAGGCCGGCAAAGAAGATGAGGGCGGGCAAGAGCGCGGCGGTGGCAATTGTAAGGTAACTCACACCGACCAGTTCAGCCATCAGGAATGCTGCGGCCCCCATCACTGGCGGAAGAAACTGGCCGGCGGATGAAGCCGACGCCTCGACGCCGCCAGAAAAGGCCGGCGAAAACCCCCGCCTTTTCATCATCGACATTGTGAAAACACCGGTTCCCACCACATTGGCGGTGACGCTGCCCGATATCGTTCCGAACAGCGCACTCGCGCCGACCGCCGCGTGTGCCGGGCCACCAGCCAGCCGACCGGTGGCTCCCGTCGCGACCCGCAACATCATGTTTCCCGCGCCGGTGCCCTCCAGAATGGCGCCGAACACGATGTAGATGAACACCAGCGTCACCATCACCGAGGCCGCAACCCCGAAGACGCCATTCAGGCTGAACCAGACTGTCTGGGCGATTGCCCGATCGCTATAACCTGCATGGCGAAAAACGCCCGGAAGATCGGCGCCGGCATAGGCATATACGAGCCCTGCCGCCGCCAGAACCGCCAGCGGCCAGCCAAAGGACCGGCGGGTCAGTTCAAGCAATGACGCAAGCCCCATGGCTGCGAACAGGACATCCGTCGGTGAGAGGATGTATAGCCCGCTCCACAGCCGGTCGTTCAGCACCAGCACCCAGCACACACCCGCAGCAAATGCAGCCATGATCACCAGATCCGCCCCGACCGCCAACATGCGTGCCATGCCAACGCGTCCTTTGGCCAAGGGCAAGCTGATGATCACGGCAACCCCGGCAAGCAGCATCACGCCCGCACGGTGCCAGTATTCAGAGATGGAGCCGATGCCGGCAGAGTAGAGCGCAATTCCGGTTAGCGAAGCACCCAGGAGTAACGTCAATATTCGAATTGCTGCCGGCACCGACATTCCGGGTCCTCTTAAAGATCGAACCGCAGCCCATCACGCGCAAGGTGCACCGGGCCGTCATAGCTTTTGCGGATATCTTCGATGACTTCTTCAAGCAGGTCGGGGCCGACATGTTCGATTGGCATATGGCCGGCGAGATGCTTTCGAAGCACCGGGTTCGTCGCATCGAAATGGCCGAAATGGTAGGGGACCAGCGCCTTGACACCCGCACGTTGAGCGAGTGCGCCCAGATCGAAAGGGCTGGTATGCGCCGAGGTGCCGACACCGACCTTGTCGCGAAATTCCAGTGCCGTACGCGGGAAGGTGCAGTCGTGGACCAGAAGATCCGCGCCCCGGGCCAGTTCCTCAACCGCAGCGACAGGGCGGGTGTCCGAACTGTAGACGAAGGATTTGCCATCAGCCTCGAAGCGCAACGCGAAGCAATCGCAGATTTCCGGCGGGATGTGATCGACGGTCGCGGCTGTCACCCGGACCCGCTCATCCTCGAAGATCACCCCGGGCTCGATCAGCCGAACTTCCGGCTTCAGAACGTGACGGTTTTTCTTTCGAAGCGGATACTGGGCTCGTGCGCGGATGTCGGCATCATAAACCCCGCCTTCAAGCAGATGGCCAAAAGCCTCGGCGGTTCCTCCTGGCCCATAAACGGTAGGCGCCACCTGGCGCGAACACATCCATGTCGAGATCATGAAGAAACCCAGATCCGCAATGTGATCGTAATGCAGATGCGTAAGGAAGATATTGTTCACGGCGACAGGATCGATGTTTTGACGCATCATCTGAAGCGTGGCCCCATGGCCGGCATCGATCATGTAGTGGTGGCCTGCGACGGTAACGATGATCGAGGTGTGGTTTCGAGTGGGATCGGGGAGCGCCGCCCCCGATCCGAGCAAGTCGATGCGCATTGCGGCGCTCCTTTTTTTCGATCAGTTTTCGCGAGCGATTTCGGGGATTTCGACCCCCTGCTCTTCGTAATAACGCAGTGCGCCAGCATGAAGCGGCATGTTGAATGCGCTCAGCGCAGTGTCGAGCGTGATCGATCCGAACGCCGGCCCCTGCGCGTGCAGATCGGCGATATTGTCCCAAAATGCAGCGGTGGCCGCATAGACAAGCTCATCGGGCAGATCGGTGCGGACGCCGACACCGATCCAGGCGCCCACGCTAAGCACCGGCTCGTCATTGACGAGATTCCCGCCATACAGGGCAGGGTCGATCAGTTCGCGAGTGCGACCGGGAACGCCCATGGCCGCCTGAACGCCAGGCTTGTCGAAATCAGCATCTTCCAGCGAAATCAGCCTCAGCTCGTTGGTCAGCGCCATCTGTTGAACGAAGGCACCGGGAACGAGTGAAGGGAAAATCAACACATCGATGCGCCGATCCTGAAAACCCTGCTGTGCTGCCTCGAACCCCATATTGGCCACTGAGAAGTCTTCTCCAGCCGTGAAGCCCGTCGCGCCTTCGACGATTGCTCGGGTAAATTCCGTTGCGCCACCGGATGGCGGCCCGAGAAACACTGTTCTTCCGGCAATGTCATCAAAGGATTCGATGCCTGAATCCGCATAGACCAGCGCATGCCAGGCCCCCACGGGAAAATTGAAGATGCCACGCAGGCGCTCGGCCAGTTCGGGGGCATCCGGCACCGTGGCGTACATCGCCGTGCCCTGGGTCATGTGGTGATAGAGGATCGTGGACATCATGAAGAAGTCGGTCTCGCCCATTGCCGCCGAAAGCATATGCTGCGCGGCCGATCCTGTGGCGTTCACCTGGACTTCAACGTCCGGGACATGCCGGTTGATCGCCTGTGCGAAGCCCGAGGTGATCGTGTAGATCGTTCCACCTGGTTCGAGCGTTCCCATCCTGTAGAAATCTTGCGCATTCGCTGCGATTGGCGAGCCGACGACAACGGCGGCGGCAATGGCGCATTTGAGTCTGTATAGCATTTCCTTACTCCCTGCTGTCGGTCTGGTGGGGCTTCAGCCCTCATCGACTTCGCCGAGTTCCGTGCTCAATGCTCGGCCCTCTAATCATGCATCTTTCATTTGCATTTGCAAATGTTTTTTCAAGTTTTTGCAATCGTGACCGAGCCGGAACCTCAGGCATTGCCTGAAAGGCAGCCCCGCTCTCGCGTCTGGCACTGTCGAACCGCGCCTGTCTTGACCACATCGCCCGCCTTGCTGGCCTTGCGCCACGGCTGATCGTGATGGGCAGGGGGGCTCTACAACCCCTGGTCGGCTGGCAGGCTCTGGGCCGCGCCATGGGGCACGATCTCGGGCCGGGAAATGCCCGGCCGCCTGCCAGCGCAAGCCGAAGCTGTGCTGCGGGTAGTGTTCATCCCGAAGCCACCCCCAAACACAGCGAAATGAGATATCAGGGCAGCGCGCCGGTCAAAACATACCGCAAGATCTGGACTACCTGTTCCGGGCGTTCCGCAACAGCAAGGGCCGCCGCATCAATCTCTTTCAGAGCATGCTGATGCTCAGGTCCGTGCAGCACGATCAGCGATTTTCCCAATGCGGATGCGGCACCGGCATCAAAGGCGGCATTCCATTGCCGGTATTTCTCGCCAAAGCGGACAACCACCACATCGGCCTGGCTGATACCGCGCCGAGTTCGGATTGCATTGAGCTTGGCGCCCTTGTGGTCGTGCCAGAACTTGTTGTCTTCTTGTCCAAGGATCGCCACACCACAATCGTCGCTTGCATCGTGATCGGTTTCCGGGCCGTCAAAGCTGACATCCAGATCGCGTGCACCATCGATGATCTGGACACGCCAATCGGTATGAATCTCGCCAGAGAGATAGACCTTCAACGTCATGTCGGCTTTCCTTGTGGATCCGGTTTCGCGGATATGACTACTGCGGCGCGCCATGGACATGCAACCGCCCGGAGAGGCCGGCGGTGCCGCTGCATCAAGCAGGAAGCCATGACTTTCCGGCAGGATCCGCCGCCCGCAAGCCATCAACTTCTGCAAGCCCCTCGGCACCGGCAACTCCTTGACCAGGAAATGCCCTCAGATGCACAACTTGTCGCTCATGCGCAGACGTTGCCCACCATTTGCAACCGCACCGGTTCCGATCGGGCAAGCGGGCCGGGCAATGCGCGCGCTTTGGCCTCCGGGGTCCAATGCGCTTGCCCGGCCCCTGCGTTTCAGTGGTGGCTAAGCAGTGAACCGAATCCCTGAATCTTGTCATCGATCCCGTTTTGGCGCAGCGCCCACCAATAAGTCGCCGTGTTGATCGCGATCACGGGCTTGTCGAGCCAGAATTCGGCAATGCCGGCGACGCGCGCCATCGCCAGATTCGTACCGACCTGCACGATCGCCTCGACTGATGGGTCGTTCAACTCGATGATCGCGTCGCGCAAGGTCTGCTCGGATTCATGCGCGATCAGCATGGGGCTTTGGCATTTCAGCCCCTTGATCGCCGCCACTTCGAAACCGCAATCGGTGAAGAATCGATTCACCTGGGCGTCGCCCACGGGCATGTAGGGCGTGATCACCGCGATGCGCTTGATGTCGCCGAACTTGCGCAAGGCGGCCTGGCACGCGTCCGACCCCATCGCCACCTTGACACCGGCACGCGCTTCCACGCGTTTTTCCAGCTCGACCGAACCTTCCAACCCGTCCCAGAAGGTCTCGGCCGACATGCCCATGACAAGGTAGTCGGGGCTGCAGGTCATGACGCTGTCGACCGACTCCATCAGGCTTTCGCGGATGTCGTCCATCAGCTTGTTGAAATCCTCGTCGCTGTGGACGGGATTGTCCGGGATCCGGATGCGCGAGAAATGGTTGGTCACGCCGACGGGACGCATCGCGTCGAACTCGGGCTGAACCGAGGTATTCGTGGATGGGGCAATGACCCCGAATTTCCTGCGATAGCCAAGTGAATCGGTCATTGGAACCTCCTATTTTGCGCAAGTTCTTCCGTCGCGGCGAGGAATTCGTCGCGCGTCATCAGGTCGGCGTATTTCTGCCCCATGTCGAATAGATTGGCCTCATGCGGCCCGCTCGCGCGGTCACCCACACAATCGGTGACCACGATGGTTCGCAGGTTGTGGCTCACCCCGTCGACCACGGTGGCGCGCACGCATCCGGATGTGGTGCATCCCGCGACAACAAGTGTGTCGACCTGGTGCCAGGTCAGCCAACTCATCAGTTCGGTTTCGAAAAAGGCCGAAGCCTGGGTCTTTCGAATCACCAGTTCGCCCTTGCGCGGGGTGAGCGGCGCCAGGATCTGACTGATCGGCGCGTTCTCGGTCAAGGTCAGCAGGCGCGGGCATTTACGTGCAAAGGCCCCGGCATCCGAACCGTCTTCGCCATAGACCACGCGGGTATGGGCGATCGGCCAGCGGCGTTCACGAAAGGCCGTGAGCAACGGCAGACTGGCATCGGCCGCGTTGCGAATATTGCCGCCCCCGAAATGGGCCGGGTCCACAAACCCTTCGACAAAATCGACCAGGATCAGCGCCGGGTGCTTTCCCAGGCCGACATCGCCAGCAAATCCCTGCCGTTCATAGATATCCAGTTCATTCATTCCACACCTTCGAGATCGCGCAGCGACTGGATGAGCGACGAACGCATCACATAGGCCCTGTGCTTTTCGGGGTCTGCCACGGTGGCGCGCAACTCGTCATGATAGACCCGGCGCGCCTCGGGGTCGCGTTCGTTCAGGATGGACCGGTTGCGCAAGGCCTGGGCCTGCACCGTTTCCACCGCGACCTTGCGGCGCTGGCGTTCGTAGCGGCCCATCAGCGACAAGGGTGCGCCGCGCCATACCTGGGTCAGTTTCTCGGCCAGGTTCATGGCATCGTGAATCCCGCCATTCATGCCCATGCCGCCCAGCGGGTTGTTCAGATGGGCGGCATCCCCGGCCAGAAATACACGGCCGACGACATATTGTTCCGCCACCTTTTCATGAACGCGGTAATCGACACAATGCACCACCTCATAGGGTTCTGCCTTTGGAAACACTGCCTGAAGCCGCTCTTCGACACGCGCCGGAGCCTTCATCTGTTCGGGGGTCTCATTCGGGTCGGTCGGCAGCAGAACGCGCCATAGCGAGGGCGTGCGCAGCAGCACCACCCATTCCTCGGGATCGCTGATATAGGCGATGTTCGACAGATCCTCGAACGCATCCTGAAAGGGAAAGGTGGTGGACATCGACAGGAATATCTCGGGAATGGTCATGCCCTCGAACGTGATGCCAAGCGCCTTGCGGATGTTGCTGCGCGCACCGTCGGCGCTGATCAAGTAGCGGCCCCGCATCTGCTCTCGTGAACCGTCTTCGCGCTCGACGGTCAGGGTGACGCCGCTGTCGTCTTGCGCCACATCCACCGCGCGCGCGCCGAAAACCACATCAGCATCGGGATGCGCCCTGAGCCAGTCGCGCAGCAACAGCGAAAGTTTCCATTGTTCGCACTGCAGCCGGTAGGGGTGGTTGGTTTCGTCCTTCAGCAGCGAAAGGTCAAAGGTGGCGATGACCCCCTCGCGCCGGTCGCGAAACTGCCACTGCGGGCAGATCAGGCCCTGTTCCACGCATTTCCGGCCGATCCCGAAGCGATCGAGCATGTCCAGCGTCGGTGGATGAAAGGTCGAGGCGCGCAGATCGGTCGGCACGTCCTTGTGTGCATCGATGATGGTGACGGGGATGCCCTCATCCGCCAGATAGGCGGCGGCGGTCATGCCCACGGGCCCCGCCCCCACGATCAGAACTCGCGCCTCGGTCATAACCTTCGTTCTCCTGTCATTCTTTTCGTTCAAGACCATCGACGCCAGCGCGGCTGGCCCCTGACGGGTGCGATTGCGTCCGGTGCCGGCTACATGATCGCCGGTTTGTCCACGGAAGGGCTTTTCGCCTTTTCTGCGGCTTCGCCCGGCGGCAGGTTTTCATCCCACAGGCGGGCAATAAAGCGGCCGCCGCTCGAACCGTTCGATTCATCGGCGCAAAGCCAGCGGATGGCGCGGCGCATCACCGCGGCGGGCAGCAGGCCGCCATCGGCGCCGCGCTTGTTCACGCTGTCGGGCAGCAGCGCCGTATCGGCTGCGCCGCCGGGCAGATAGACCAGAATGTCAACTCCGGTCCCGGCCAGATCCTGCGCCCAGACGCGCGAGGCCGCCTCAAGCCCCGCCTTGGACGGGCCATAGGGCGCATAGCCGCGCCGCACCATGGTCTGGTCGCTGGTCGAGATATTGATGATCTTGCCAAAACCGCGCCCGATCATCCCCGGCGTGACCGCCGCGGCCATGTTGAAGGCGCCGTTGAGGTTGATGTCGACGATCTCTCGCCAGATCGCCGGGTCAGTTTCCCAGAACTTCGTGGGCTCGGTATTGAAGGTCTCGGACACAAGGCGCATGCCACGCCCGGCATTGTTCACCAGCACATCCACCGCGCCGAAGGCAGCCTCGGCCTCAGCGACGACGCGGGCGCAATCGGCGGGATCGCGCACATCCGCCTGAACGGCGATGGCCCGGTCATTGCCCGACAGCTTCTTGGCCTCGGCCAGCGTCTGGTCCAGCTCATCGCTGGCGCGCGCGCCGGTAATAACCACGCAGGCGCCGGCAGCGGCCAGTTCAAGCGCCATCTCCCGGCCCAGCCCACGGCCGCCGCCGGTAATGACCACCACCCTGCCCTGCAACGAAGGAAAATCGCTCATGCCGTCACCGCCTTTCCCGCCCTGAACAACCGCCCGCCGCCGGGCACCGCATCGGCAATGCCCGCCCGCCGCATCGCGTGCCACAGCGTTGCCGTGTTCGACGAGATCACCGGCAACCCGGTTTCCTTTTCCAGCGTGTCGATCAACGGCAGCGAGGGAAAATCAGTGCAAGTGATCAAGAGCGCCTGCTCGTCACCGCCCAGAACGCTTTTTGCGTGTTCGCACACGCGCTCAAGCGGGGTTTCGGCGATGCGCGGAAAATCCTGCGGCCCGGCTGCACCGATGCCCAGGCCACTGATCGCGCTCACCCGGATGCCGTGGGCCAGCAGGAACTCGGCCTCGTGATCGTTGAGTGCCTGGTGATAGGGCGTCGCCACGGCGACGCGGCTCACATCCAGCGCCTTGAGCGCTGCGATGATCGCGGCTGCGGTGGTCACGCAATCCACCCCGCTGCGCGCGCTCATCTGCTCGGGTATGCTGGCGGCGGGAATGGCAATCGACCCGGCGGTGCAGGCATAGGCCACGACATCGGGGCGGGCCGGCGCCAGAAGCGCGATCGCCTGATCCAGATCAGCCCAGAGCCGCGCGCGCCCCTCGGGCGACGTGGTATCGGAATGAAGCACCATGCGCGTGGTGTGAAAGCTCACCCCGTCGGGCATCAGGCGCGCCCATTCACTTTCGTTTACCGTGTTGGTCGGCGGCACGATCAGCCCCAGCCGGGCACGGGGGCCATAGCTTGACAGATGGCGCGTCATGACAATCTCCCCAATGCCGGGATCGGGCGCTCTTCCAGCGGCAGAATCACTGTCTTCTGTTCGGTATACATGGCCTCGCAGCCGCGCCCGCCCTCGCGGCCCAGGCCCGATTCCCTGTAGCCGCCGAAAGCCGAGCGCAGATCGCGCACCATCGGGGTGTTGATCCAGACCGTACCGGTGCGCATCGCCCCTGCAACCCGGTGGGCGCGGCCCAGGTTCCCGGTCCAGATATAACCGGCCAGCCCGAAGCGGCTGTCATTGGCCAGCGCAACGACCTCTTCCTCGCTGTCGAAAACCTGCAATGTGGCGAAGGGGGCAAAGATCTCTTCCTGGCAAAGCCGGGCGGCATTGTCGTTCACCAGCATGGCGGTGGGTTCGACAAAATTGCCCGCATCGAAGCCGGGATGCGGTTTGCCGCCGGCTAGAAGCCGCGCGCCCTCTTCCTGACCCACGGCAACATAATGCGCAATCCGCTCGCTCTGGGCGGCGTTGATCATGGGGCCCAGCTCGGTTTGCGGGTCCAGCGGATCACCAACGCGAATGGCGCAGGTGCGGGCGGTGAAGGCATCAATGAAACGCTCGGCGATGCCGCGCTGGACAAATATCCGCGCGCCGGCAAGGCACATCTGGCCGTTATTGGCATAGACCCCCATCAGGGCACCATCCAGCGCGCGGTCGAAATCGCAATCGTCGAAAATGATGTTCGCGGACTTGCCGCCAAGCTCCATCGCGCCGCCCTTGATGCCCCCTGCCAGCGCGCCCAGGATCGCGGCGCCCGTCTCGGTGCCGCCGGTGAAGGAAACCATATCGATCTGGGGATGCCCGCTCAACGCCGCGCCGGTGACATGGCCACGCCCGTTGACCAGGTTCACCTGCCCCGGTGGCAAGCCGCAACCCTGCATGATCTCGAACAAACGCGCCACCGTCAGCGGTGTCAGCTCGGATGGCTTGACCACGCAGCTGTTGCCAAAGGCCAGCGCCGACGCCAGCTTCATCGAAGTCAGCCCCAGCGGCACGTTCCACGGCCCGATCAGGGCGCAGACCCCCAGCGGCTCGCGCAGGACCATGGTCAGATAGCCGGGCTCCTGCGTGTAGACCTCGCCGGCGCTCTGGCCGATATACTCGGCGAAGAACCGAAAATTGTAGGCCGCGCGCGGAACATGCATGCCCCGCGTCTGGCGTATCGGAATGCCGGTGTTAATGGATTCCATCTCGGCAAGCTCATCGGCATGGGCCAGGATCGCATCGTGAATGCGCATCAGGACACGCTGGCGCTCGTCAACCGTGGCCTTGCGCCACGGGCCGGTGTCGAAAGCGCGGCGCGCGGACATGACGGCGGCATCCACCTCAGCGGCGTCGGATTCGTGCAGCTGTGCAATGATCTCGCCCGTCGCCGGGTCGCGCACATCCAGAACCGCGCCACGCGGCGGCTCGAAGGCATCGTCAACGAAGCCCGAGACCACCCTCGGCTTGCCGGTCAGCGTGTCGCGAAGCGACCTCATGCGGCCTGCCCCCCCGCCTTGCCGATCACGCCACTGGCTTCGAGCGTGGAAAGCACCGATTCGGGCATGCCCAGCAGCCCGGAGAATATCTCGCTATTGTGCTCGCCCAGATCGGGGCCGGGGCGGTTGACCCGGCCCGGCGTTGCCGAAAGCTTCGGCGCCACGTTCTGCATGTGCATCGGGCCAAAAGTCGGATGCATGACCTTGACGATGGCCTCGCGCGCCTTGAAATGAGCGTCCTTCAGCATCTCGGGGGCACGATAGATATCGCCAAAGGGTACACCGGCATCTTCAAGCACGTTGCAAAGTGTCTCGGTATCCATACTGCGGGTCCAGTCGGCGATAAGGTCATCCAGCTCCTGCTGGTGCCCGCCGCGCGCCGAATGGGTTGAATAGCGGTCGTCCTGGGCCAGTTCGGGCCGCCCCATGCAGGCCGCCAGGCGGGCGAACACCGTGTCCTGGTTCGCCGCGATCAGAACGAAACGCTCATCCGAGGTGGGATAGACATTCGACGGCGCCACATTGGGCAGGATCGCGCCGGTCCGTTCCCGGATATAGCCGGCCTGGTCGTATTCGGTGATCAGCGATTCCATGACATTGAGCACCGCCTCGTAGATGGCGCTGTCAACGACCTGTCCCTGCCCGGTTCGGTTGACGACATGAAGCGCCATCATCGCGCCGAGGCAGGCAAAGGTCGCGGCCAGGGTGTCGCCGATGGAGATGCCCATCCTGCTGGGAGGGGTGGACGGGTCTCCCACGACATAGCGCAGGCCGCCCATCGCCTCGCCAATTGCGCCGTATCCCGCCCGTTTGGAATAGGGGCCGGTCTGGCCATAGCCCGACACCCGAACCATGATCAGCCGCGGATTGATTCGCGAAAGCTCGTCATAGCCCAGCCCCCAGCGCTCCATGGTGCCCGGGCGGAAGTTCTCGATCAGGATATCGGCCTTGGCAACCAGTGCGCGAACGATGTCGGCGCCCTCTTTCTCGCGGGCATTGACCTCGATGGATTTCTTGTTGCGGGCAATGACAGGCCACCACAGCGATTTGCCATGCGCCTTTTCGCGCCCCCATTGGCGCATCGGATCGCCCAGCCCGGGCTGTTCGATCTTGATTACCTCGGCGCCGAAATCGGCCATGAGCTGCCCGCAGAACGGCCCGGCCAGCAGCTGGCCCATCTCGATCACCCGCAGCCCGGCCAGCGGGCCGTTCGAGGCATCTTCGACAGCTGAGGTGGCGTCAGCGGAAGGGTTGTTCATATGATTTCCAGACTTGTCCAGACAACTTTTTCTGATAAAACCGCAACAGGCCACGTTTTGCAAGTGGCTACGACCGCCCAAAACGTGAAAGGACGCCATGGCCCAGGTCGATGTAGAGATCATCGAAGTCTCACCCAGGGACGGCCTGCAAAACGAAAAGGCCCTTCTCGCCACCGCCGACAAGGCCGAACTGGTCAATCGCGCGCTGGCCGCAGGGTTGCGGCGGCTGGAGGTGACAAGCTTCGTCAACCCCAAGCGCGTACCGCAAATGGCCGATGCCGAGGCGCTGATGGCCAAACTCGAGCGCCCCGAGAACGTCGGATTCATCGGCCTGGCGCTGAACCAGCGCGGCGTCGATCGCGCAATCACGGCCGGCTGCAACGAGCTTAATTTCGTCGTCGTCGCAACGGAAACGTTCAACCAGCGCAACCAGGGCGTGCCGGTCGCCGAGACCCTCAGCACGTGGGCCGCGATCAGCGAACAGGCGCGCGCGGCGGGGCTGCGCATTTCGGTAACCATCGGCGCAAGCTTTGGCTGCCCTTTCGAGGGCGAGGTACCGGCCAGCCGCGTCTTGCAGATTGTCGAGGCGCTTCTGGCCCACCCCCCCGATGAACTTGCTTTTGCCGACACCATCGGATGCGGGGTGCCGACTCAGGTGAAAACCCTTCTGGCCGGTGCGGCCGCGCTTGCGCCGGATATGCGCCTGCGCTGCCATTTTCACGATACGCGCGGCACCGGGCTGGCCAATGTCGCCGCGGCGATCGATGCCGGGGTTCACGCGATCGACGCCAGTATCGGCGGCATCGGGGGCTGCCCCTTTGCCCCCAATGCAACCGGCAACGTCGCTACCGAAAACGTGGTCTACATGCTCGAACGCATGGGGCTGCGCACCGGCGTGAATCTTGACGAGGTGATCGCCGCCGCGCACTGGATCGCCGGCCCGCTAGGCAAGCCGGCGGCCTCGGCGCTCAGCCGCGCCAGGGGCTTTCCGCCCGCAGCCTAGTACGCTGCTTAATAGTCGCACAGCACGTTGATCAGGGTTTGTTGGCCATTGGCCACGGCCTTCAGCCCCTGTTCGAGTGCCGCATCGAGTTCGCTCACCGACGTGGCGCGCAGCCCAAGGCCGCGATGCGCCTCGATGACCTTTTCGTAATCCGGTTGCGGGCGCAGATCGGCCAGCAAGCGCCCGCCGCCCGCCGCTGCCGCTCCCTGGCCGTGCATCGCCAGGGTCGAGTTGCGCACCGCCCCCCAGCACCCGTTGTTGAAAATCACCGCCAGAACCGGAAGTTCGTTCGCCTCGGCCACGAAATGGCAGGCGGTGGGGTTGTTGAACATATAGGCCCCGTCGCCAAGAACCGACACAACGGTGCGGTCCGGCATCGCCTTCTTAACCCCCAGAGCGGCGCCGAGCCCCCAGCCCAGACCGCCCACAGGGCTGAGGCCGAAATAGCTGCCAGGCGAGGCGGGCGGGCATTGTTCGGGGCGCAACGGATATTCGTTGGTTATGATGGCATCCTTGGGCAGCGCACGATGCAGGGCCGCGCTGGCACTTGCCGGGGTCAACTCTGCCACCGCGCCATCAGCGGCCCATCGTGCCCTGTCGCGCTTGCGCTGCGCTGCCAGCCGCTCTCGGCGCGCCGTGACCAGGGCTTGAGCCGCGTTGTCCGGCACGCCCAGCTCTGCGCCCAGCGCCGTCAGCGCTAGTTTGCTGTCCGCGGTTAGGCTCAACACCGCGGGATAGCTGCGCATCGGATAGCCCTCGGCCAACGGATCCATCCCGATCTGCACAAGGTTTGCCGCCGCCTTGGGAATGATCATCGCTGGCATCCACGGAACCTCGCAATCAAGCGCGATGATCAGATCGGCCTCGGCATATTGCCCGTCGGGGCTGAACCCCAGATGCATCGGGTGATCGCCAGGCAGAAAGGCGCGACGCGCGCTGTTGCCCACAACCGGCAGTGCCCATCGCTCGGCCAGCTCCGCCAGCACCGGCACGGCGGCGGGGTCGGCGCCGAAATGCGACGTCACGATAACCGGATGGCGCGCACTGCGAATCATCGCCGCGATTTGCGCAATGGCGGCAGGGTCGGCGCCGGGGCGCGATAGCGTGCCCATGGGCGGCAATTCGCCCGGATCGGGGGCCTGCATGCCCAGAACTTCGCGCGGAAGCGACAGATAGACGGGGCCGGCAGGGGCGGCATGCGCCACCTCCATCGCCCGGCGAACGGCGTCGACCGACTGCTCGGGGAAGCGCAGTTCGTAGTCCCATTTGACCGCCTCGCGCAGCATGGCCGCCTGATCGAACATTTCCTGCGCCCAATGCGGATGGCGCGAGCGGGTGCCGTGGCGCCCCTTCTCGGTCACCGGGGTTCTTCCGGCGCTGAGCAGCATAGGCACATAATCGCGGCTGGCATTCAGCGCACCGCAAACGGTATTCGCCGTGCCGACACTGACATGCACCATCACCGCCTGGGCGCGCCCGGTCACCATGGCATGACCATGCGCCATCGAGGCCGCCAGGTTCTCATGCGGCACGGTTACCGGCTCCGGCATGTCCGCCGCCGTGCCGCCTGATGCCGAGAAGGCTTCGACTATCGAGGGAAAGTCGGTGCCGGCAACACCGTAGAACGCATCGACTCCGTAATGCTTGAGCGCGCGCAGATAACTCGCCGCAGCAAGCGCGGTTTCCTGACCATCTCGTTCCGCTGGACCAGACATTTTGCATTTCCTGCTAGAGTTGTCCGTACAAGTATGCTTTTATCATCTCCTGACGCAAGCGTTGCGTCGAAAAAGATGGATGCCGTTTGGCAGAAACCGCTGTCGGCAACGGGCAAGAGATGCCCCGGCAGCGTTTTCGACGCCGGCCCAACCAGCAGGAGGACGATATGAACATCAAGACGATCGCATACAGCGCAACCTTTCTGGGGATGATCGGCGCAGCCTCACCCGCAGCCGCGCAGACGGTTGCCCTGGCGACAACGCAAGGCGGTGCCACCGAGCAGATCGCCAACGCCATCGCCATGGTCGTGACCGAGCAGACCACGATGCAGATCCGGCCACAGATGTCGGCCAACACCGCGCAGTACATTCCGATGGTTAATGCGGGCCGGCTGGAATTCGGCATCGCCAATTACCCGCAGACCTTCTATGCCATCCAAGGCACCGGCATGTCCGAAGGCACGCCCAACCCTGATCTGCGCATCGTGGGAACGCTCTTTCCCTTCACGGCCGGGCTTTTCGTCACCGAAGATTCCGGCATGACGAGCTATACCGATCTCGAGGGGGTGCGCGTGCCGCGCTATCCCGACAACTCGCTTGGCGACTATATCATCCGCGCCGGGCTGGCCGCCGGTGGCCTGACCTATGATGACGTCGAATCGGTGCCGATCGCGAACTTCCCGCGCCAGTATGACGCGATGCGCCAGCGCCAGATCGACGTGGCCATTGCCACCGCCGGCGCGCAGCCGACATTCGACATGGAAGCCAGCCTGGGCGGCATCCGTTTCCTGTCGTTCTCGCCCGACGATGATGAAACGATCGCCGAGTTCCTTCCCGGCACCTACACGCGCACTTTGCCCGAAGGGTTTCATTCGTTGCCGGGCCTGTCGGCCGAAAGCCGGCTCTTCGCCTATGACTACATGCTGTTCGCACATCGCGATGTCAGCGACGAGATCGTCGCCCAGGTGGTCAATGCGCTCTACAACGGCGCGGACCAACTGCGCGAGACCTCGCCCCTGTGGCAGGAATACAACCCCGACGATCTTGCCAAGATGACGGATATGCCGTCCCATGAGGGTGCGCTGGCCGTCTATCGTGAACTCGGGCTGATCGACTAATCTTGCCTGCAAGTGCTGCGGCGCGCACAATGTTGTGCGCCGCAGCTTTACTCCAGTAACATGTGCGCCGCTTCGGCAGGCGCTTGACCAACTCGGGAGCCGTCCAGGAAATGGTGCAGGTGCCGAACGACACGTCAGGCCATTTGTCCAAACGCACTCTTTCGCCCTCCGAGATCGCTGCGAAGACGGCCATGACCGTTCTTGCGGTGGCCGTGCCCCTTATCACCATCACCTGGGTAACCAATATTCCCGGGCGGCTGGGCTATCTGCTCTACCCCGAGCAGGTTGCGGCGCTGATGCTCGGCATCGCGGCGGCAGTGATCTTTCTGGGCGAAATCCCCGGCGGCGAGATACGCTGGAAGAAGCTGCGCGATGCGCTTCTTGCGCTTGTGTCCATCGGGTTCGGCATCCACCTGTTTCTGCGCTTCCCGGTTCTGTCCGAACAAAGCTTCTTCCATCCGACCGAAGCGCTGTTCACCGGGCTGGTCGGTGTCGCCATTGTACTCGAAGGCGTTCGCCGGCGGATCGGGCTGGCGCTGATCTTCGTTTTCTCCTTCTTCTTTCTCTATGCCATCTTCGGCGATATCGTCCCCGGGCCCCTGACGGCCAGAACCCAAAGCCCGCTCGATATCCTTCGCTATCTCGGCACCGATTCAAGCGCCATGCTCGGCGCTGCCCTGGCGATTGCCTGTTTCATCGTCGTCACCTTCGTTCTGATGGGGCAATTGCTGCTGGCAACCGGCGGCACCGAGGTGTTCACCGGCCTTGCCGTGCGCATGGCCGGCCAGGGGCATGGCAACTCGGCCAAGGTTGCTGTCCTTGCGTCGGGCTTCATGGGCTCGATTTCCGGAAGTGCGGTGTCGAACGTGGTGTCAACCGGCGTCGTCACCATTCCCATGATGCGCCGCGCCGGCTACGACGCGCGTTCCGCGGGCGCGATCGAGGCAACAGCTTCGACCGGAGGGCAGCTCATGCCACCCGTCATGGGCGCCGCCGCCTTCCTGATGGCAGAAAACCTGCGCCTGCCCTACAACGACATCATCGCGGCCGCCCTGCTGCCCGCGATCCTGTTCTATTTCTCGGTCTATCTTCAGATCGATTTCACGGCGCGCAAGTACCGCCTCAAGGCGCTGTCCGATATCGACACCAGAACCCTGATGCAGGTGCTGCGTCACATCTGGATCATCCTGGTCCCGTTCGGGATTCTGCTCTATGGACTGTTCAGGCTAAACCAGCCGGCCGAGTTGGCCGCGCTCTACGGTGCCGGTGCGCTGGTGGTGCTGGTGCTTATCTTCGGCGGCGTCGGCGGGCGGCTGACGCTGGGCCAGTGGGTCGGTATCCTCAAGAACACCGGGCGGATCGTCGGAGAGGTGATCCTGATCACGGCGATCGCCGGTATGATCATCGGCCTTCTCGCCACCACGGGGCTGGGCTTTGCCCTGTCGATGGCCCTTCTGGAATTCGGCCGCTCCAGCCTGTTCCTGCTGCTCGTCGTGACGGCGCTGATCTGCATCATCCTGGGCATGGGGTTGCCCACCACCGGGGTCTACCTGCTGCTGGCGTCGCTAGCCGCTCCGTCGATCGTGCAGCTTGGTGTCGGCGGCATCGAAGCCCATCTCTTCGTGTTGTATTTCGGTATGCTCTCGATGATCACGCCACCTGTCGGTCTGGCGGCTTTCGCCGCCGCATCGGTGGCGGGCGGCCCGCCGATCGGAACAGCGGTGAGGGCGCTGCGCTATGGCTGGATCGCCTATTGCCTGCCATTCCTGTTCGTGTACCAGCCGGGATTGCTGATGCAGACGAACTGGCTCGACACCCTTTTCATCCTGGCCGCCACCAGCGTTGCCGTTCCCTTGATCACGGCCGCGATTCTGGGTCACGGTTTGCGACCGATCGGATTGCTCGGCCGGCTGATCGCGCTGGTGATCGGTGGCCTGGCCTTGCTGCCCTCGGGGACACTGGCGGGGGCACCGCAGGTAGAACTGGCGGCGATCGCCGCTGCAATCGTGCTGATCGTGCTGCATTTCCGCATGGCCGGCAGAACCCCGGATACGCTTGAACTCGTTCCCGCGCGCGCGCTCGACCGCAAACCCCGACCGGACTGAGCGCGCCTGAGTCTTACCGGATCCGTCTGATCGGTTCCCTGATTCCCTGGCTTTCATCCCCTACAGGTGCACCGCGAGGTGCCCTGGGAGGGTGGGAGCGCACGCCTTGCGGGCGCTTATCGCCCACCAGTCGCGGGCCGGGCGCCGCCCGTGCGGGCGAAGCGATCAACCGGAGTCAGGTATCAAGACTGGCCCGAACGTTCGTTTCCGAAATCTTCGCGCTGCAGGCGGATCGTATAGGTGAACCGGTCGGCGGGGTGATGGTTAACCGATGCAACCATCACCTCGCCCGATTGCGCATGATAGCGCCGCACCAGGCGCAAGGCGATCGGCCAGCCGGGATTGCCGAAGGCCTGACGCACAAGGGCTGGCATTTCAACGGCATTGAAGGTCTGCGTAGCCTCGGCAATCGGCTCGTTGCCGCGCGATTCCACGAGCGCATAGAACGGCCCTTCGAATGAAAGCAACTCGTCGCGCAACCATGCGAAACGCTTGTTAACATAGGCAGAGGTATGGCAGATGATGCTTCCGTCTTCAGCCGTGCGCCGTACCCCCGAGATACACAGCCACTCGCTGCCCTCGGGTGCGGCGACAAGCCCCGCCATGTCCGGCCCCAGCGTTACGGGCTCCACGCGCTCGATCTCGAAATGCGTGTCCAGCGCATACTGGAACAACTCTGACAACGAAAACATCGACTGGGTGTAAACCGGCGTCGGATCGTTCGACACGACCCTTGTGCGCGACCCGCGCCGACGCTCGACATAACCGAGTTCCGACAGCTTTCGCAGCGCTTCGCGAACCGTCTGGCGGCTGACATTGAACTCGTCGCAAAGCTCGGCTTCGGAAGGCGCCCGCGTTCCCACCGGATAAAGGCCCGACCGGATACGTTCGCGCAAAATGCCGAGAATGCGCAGATACTGCGGTTGCACGCGCTCGGGCATGCAGCCGCTTTCTTCCTTGCCCATGTCGCGCATAGCCACGAGGAGACCCTTTCTCATCTGCCCCTGCGCATTGCCCGGATCATCCACCGGGTCAACCCCGAGCCCATTGGAAAACGCTTTCGGGCCCGTCGCCGCCCGCCGGCGCAAAGGCAATGGTTGCAACGCAGCCTAACACAAATGCCGTATTCACCGGGAATTTCGCGCTCGCATATCGTGGCGATCGTGATCAGGGTAGATACGCGCGGGCGTGGCGTGCCTTGTGTCGCCGATCGAACCCCATACGATAGGCTGTTGCGAGCGGCCGGTGAAAGCGGAATACTTCGGCGAATGTCCGGTCACGGTATTGGAAGGTCTGGCTACGCATGACGATGCCAAAGGAACGAGGGACCAGACGCGCCGGCACCCATGTAACGTCGGTCGACGTCGCCGCGCTGGCCGGAGTTTCGCAAGCGGCCGTGTCGCGCGCCTTCACGCCGGGGGCGCCGATTGCCGCAGAAACGCGCCGCCGCATCCTCGATGCCGCGCGCAAGCTCAGCTATGTGCCGAATTCCATTGCCTCCAGCCTGACGACGCGGCGCACCAACATGTTTGCCGTGATCCTGGGAAACATGAACAACCCGTTCTATGTCAAGCTTTTCAAGATCTTGCTGGAACGGCTGCAATCGCAAGGCCGGCAATTGCTGACCTTCACGGTCGAGCCCGGCGCCAACAGCGACGATGCCCTCATGCGTGTGCTCCGATACCAGGTCGACGGCATCATCTTGACCTCGGCGCAGCTTTCCACACGCATGACCGCGCTTTGTCATGACCGGGGCATCCCGATCGTCCTGTTGAACCGATACATACCGGGCTCGGACGTATCGGGCGTGCGATGCGACAATATCGGCGGCGGCAGGTTGATCGCGAAAGCCTTCCTGCAGGCCGGGGCCCGTCATTTTGCCGTGATCAAGGGCGACCCGCGCGGCTCCACCAGCCAGGACCGACTGCGCGGATTTGCAGAGCAGATTCTGGAAGAGGGGATAGCGCGCAGGAACATCCTGGAACTGGAAGGACAATCGATCTACGAGGGTGCGCGACTGGCCGTGCTGCGCGCGTTTCAAGGCAAGGGTCAGCCGGTGCCAGACGCGGTTTTCGGCATCAACGATACGATGGCCATGGGCGCGATGGACGCGTTGCGCGGCGAGATGGGGCTGCGCGTGCCCGAAGACGTGATGGTCGCCGGTTTCGATGATATCGACGAGGGCGCGCACTGGCCCTACCGGCTGACCACTGTCCGCCAGCCGATCGAAGCCATGATTGATGAGGCGCTGGCACTTTTGCAGCCCGATGCGCCGGGCCGCCCGATCGAACCCGGCATCGACCGCACCATCCCCGGAGAACTGATATGGCGCGACACGATCCCGCGCCCAAAGCACGGCTGACACGATGTTCGCATGATCGGTTCGGCTGAAGCAAAGGCGGGCATGAAAGCCTGGGTATCGGAACCGATCAACTTAGGGCGCATAGCGATCAACCGGACTAAAGCCATCGTCCAGCACTAGCCAGACGGGAAAGGCGCGTCTGATTGACTGCAACGCGCCATAATCTGGCATTTTACCGCCGCACGGGCAGCGCGTCAGCCTTTTGCCTTGTCGCGCGCCCAGCGGCTTTCGAATTCCCAGATCTCGGGGAAGCCGATCAATTCGTTGAATTCGTTGAAATCGAACAATTCCTGCGCCGGTGTCTGCGAAGTGCCGTGTTCCTTGAACGCCATCAGCGAATTCTGCGCGGCATGGGCGGCCGAAAGCGCCGTGGTTGCCGGATAGATCGCCATGGCATAGCCCATTTCCTTCAACTCGGCCGCCGGGCGCACCGGCGTCTTGCCGCCATCGGCCATGTTCGCCATCATCGGCACACGGATCTTGCGGCAGGCATCACGCATTTCCTGCTCGCTTTCCAGCGCCTCAAGAAACACCACGTCGGCGCCCGCCTCGGCAAAGGCGAGGCCACGCTTAAGGGCGCCGTCGAACCCCTCGCCCTGCCGGGAATCGGTGCGCGCGATGATCAGGGTTTCGGGGCTTTGCCGTGCTTCCAGCGCGACCTTGATCTTGTCAACCATATCGGCCAGCGGCACGACCCGTTTGCCCGGTGTGTGCCCGCATTTCTTGGGAAACTCCTGATCCTCGATCTGAATGCCCACCACCCCGGCGGCCTCGTATCCGCGCACCGTGTGATGAACGTTCAAAAGCCCGCCATAGCCGGTATCGGCATCGGCGATGATGGCTGCATCGCTGACCCGGCACAGCGTCGAGACCCTCTCGAGCATTTGCGTATAGGTGGCGATCCCTGCATCGGGGATGCCATGCGCCGAGGCCGTGAGCCAGTAACCCGAGGCATAGGCGAAATCCAGCCCGACCTTGTTGGCAATCAGCGCCGAGATCATGTCGTGCAGGCCCGGCGCTGCAACGAACCGACCCGATTCCAGGGCGGCGCGAAGGCTTGGTTTCGTCATTTTTCAAATCCCTTCAGATAGGCAAGCGTTTCTTCCTCCGAAACCACGTCGCCGTATTTCGCGTTCATGTCGAACAGGTTGGCCTCGTGCGGGTCGGGGTGGCGATCGCCCACCGCCTCTCGCGGGATAATCGGAATGAAACCGTGGCTGTTGGCATCAACGCAAGAGGCGCGCACGCAGCCCGAAGTGGAAACCCCGGTCAGGATCACGGTGTCCACGCCCCAGCTGGTCAGCGTCGAGGCAAGCGAGGTGCCGAAGAACACGCTGGCATACTGCTTTGACACCACCAACTCGTCCTCGCGCGGCTCGATCCCCGGCGCCCATTCGCCCCATTTGCTGCCGCGAAGGAAGTGGCGCAATGGCAAGGCCTTCTGAAAGAAGCGTCCGCCATCGAGTGCCTTGGGGTGATAGACGACATTGGTGTAGATCACAGGTACTCCCGCAGCGCGCGCGCCATCGCGCAGCCGAATGGCCGAGGCCAGCGCATGGTCGCAATCGGCCCACAGATCGCAATCGCTGTCGAAATAGGCCAGCACCAGATCGATCAGGATCAGGGCCGGTTTGTGGCCAAAGCCAAGCCGGCCACCATAGGCCCGCGCATAGTTCTCGGAACGGTCTTCGCTCATGGTTTATCCCCGATATCATCGAAACAGGCCAGCTGGCCGTCATCCAGGAACAGCCACGGATTGGCGCGGCGGTGGCGGGCCTCGAAAGCCTCGATGGCGGCCAACTCGTCTTTCAGGATCACGCCGATCTCGTCCAGCCCCTCGACCAATGCTCGCTTGCGATGCGGTTCAATGTCAAAGGTGATCTCGCTGCCATCGGACAGCCGGATATGTTGCGCAGGCAGATCGATGGTCACGGCGCGCGCTCCTTCAGCCTCGGCCTGCACGCGGGCTAGGGGGGCGCCAGCCAGAATGATCGGCAGGATTCCGTTGCGAAAGCAGTTGGCGTGAAAGATCTCGCCAATGCCGGGGCCGATCACGCAGCGGATGCCGAAATCGGCCAGGGCCCAGACCGCGTTCTCGCGCGACGACCCGGTGCCGAAATCAGGCCCTGTAACCATAATTTGTGCCTTGTCCCAGGGCGGTGTATCCAGCACGAAGCCGCCCTGCGCGCGGCGTTCACTGAACAGCTTGCTACCCAGCCCGGCCTTGCCGGGCAACAGAAGAAAGCGGGCGGGAAAGATGACGTCGGTATCGATCTGCGCTTCAGGCAAGGAGGCGGCCAAGGCGGTCAGGGTGGTGAAGGAGTTCATCGCATCATCTCCCGCACATCGGTCATGCGGCCGGTGATTGCAGCGGCGGCGGCCATCTCGGGGCTCATCAGATGCGTGCGTCCGCCCTGCCCTTGCCGCCCCTCGAAATTGCGGTTCGAGGTCGAGGCGCATCGCTCGCCCGGCTTCAGGCTGTCGCCATTCATGGCCACACACATCGAACAGCCCGCCGCGCGCCATTCGAAACCGGCCTCGGTGAAAACCCGGTGCAGCCCCTCGGCCTCGGCAGCCAGGCGCACGCTTGCCGAACCGGGCACGACGATGGCCGACACCCCCGGGGCGACCCGCCGCCCCTCGACTATCCTTGCCGCGCCGCGCAGATCGTCGAGCCGCCCGTTGGTGCACGATCCGATGAAGACATGGTCGATTGCGATATCACGCAGCGCCATGCCGGGCCGCAGACCCATATAGGCCAGGCTGCTGGCCATGCGGGCGCGCCGCACCGGATCGCTTTCCGACGCAGGGTCAGGGATGGTGGCGGTTACGGGCAGGGTTTCCGCTGGGGTGGTGCCCCAACTGACCTGCGGCGCGATTTCCGAAGCGTCCAGAGTCACCTCGCGATCGAACACGGCATCAGCATCGCTCGCAAGGGCGCGCCAGGCATAGCGCGCGGCGGCCTCGTTGTCGCCTTGCGGCGCCAAGGGGCGGGCGAACACCCAGTCATACGTCACCTTGTCAGGGGCAATCATTCCGACGCGCGCGCCGGCCTCGATGGCCATGTTGCACAAGGTCATGCGCCCTTCCATGGCCATGGCGGAAATGGCCGGCCCGGCGAACTCGATTGCATGGCCGACACCCCCGCCGACCCCGATTCGGGCGATCAGCGCCAGCATCACATCCTTGACAGCCACGCCGGGCTTCAACGCGCCCTTCACTGTCACGCGCATCCGCTTTTGCCGGCGCAGGCGCAGGGTCTGGGTTGCGAATACGCATTCACACTCGCTGGAGCCAATGCCGAATGCGAGCGCGCCGAACGCGCCATGCGTGCTGGTGTGGCTGTCGCCGCAAACCAGCGTGGCCCCCGGCAGGGTAAAGCCCAGCTCGGGCCCGATCACATGAACGATCCCGTGGCGCGGATCGTTCATGGGGATGTATCGAATACCGTGCTTTCTTGTATTGCCGATCAGTCGCTCGACCTGACGGGCGGCCTGCCCCGGCGGCAACGGAAGATGACGCGAATGCGTCGGTACCGCGTGATCGGCAACCGCCAGATGCGCGTTCGGGCGGCGCAACGGGCGGTCTGCCATGTCGAGCCCGGAAAACGCCTGCGGCGATGAAATCTCATGCACCAAGTGGCGGTCTATATAGATCAGGTCGGTCCCATCGTCATACGACCTGACAACATGAGCGTCCCAAACCTTGTCGTAAAGGGTGCGCCCGCCTTGATTCGCACGTCGAGAAGCGTCCTGGCCCATGAGTTCCTCCGATGGCGGAGCTTGCACCAGCAAGGTTAGCGGGGCTTGCAACCGTATTCAATAGCCGAAGGCGCGCCTCCCGGAATGCAATATTTTTTCCATGCCCGGCGGCTCCTCCCTTCATCCGGTTGGGGCTGCACCAGCAGGCGATGAAAAGAACCAGCACCCGCGTCGCTTCGGCCACCGAAGCGATACCGACGCGCTCGTCGAAGCCACGGATAACGACGCGCTGCGGCTGCTCGACGGGCTGGTGCAGCTGTCGGTCCTGGACCGCAATCTTACCGCGCCCCCTGGTTCACCCGCCGATGGTGATCGCTACATCGTGGCGAGCGGTGGCACCGATAATTGGGCGGGGGTGGGATCTGAACGTCGCACTCTGGACCGATGGCGCCTGGATGCGCCTGCCGCCCCGGACGGGTTGGCGGGCGTGGGTCGAAGACGAGGGGCTGCTGCTGGTCTTTGACGGCGCCGCTTGGGTCGGCACCACGCCTGATGAATTGCAGAACATGGTGCTGCTCGGGCTGGGCGCGTCAGCGGATGCGTCGAACCCGTTCGCGGCGAAGCTGAATGCCGCGCTCTGGACGGCGCGGACCGTCGGTGAGGGTGGCACCGGCGATCTCTTCTACACCATGAACAAGGAGAGGCGTTGTTCCCGAAAAACGATAGCGAGGGCAAGCGGCGCAGCCATGTCTGGGTCCTGCCCGGTCGCATGACCGCAATGCTGAGGCACCGCCGGGGCCTGAACCTTGGCGATCATAACCGCAAGTCGCGGGACGACCACCGCCATCATGCGATTGACGCCGCCGTGGTGGGTGTGATCGACCGACGGATGGTGCAGGTCTTGCAGACCCATGCCCGGAACATGGGCGTGGAGCGGCTGGACCGTGTGTTGCCTGCCCCACCGGAACCTTTCGGAGGCTTCCGCGACGCCGTGCTTGCCGCCGTCGAAAAGGTCAACGTCAGCCATCGCGCGCAGCACGGCAGCATCGATCCCAAAGACCCGTCGCAGACTAGCGGCAGGCTGCATGAGGATATGGGTGCTTTTCGATCTGCCGGTTCTGACCAGCGTCGAACGCAAGAGGGCCACGCGGTTTCGCAACGACCTCTTGGACCTCGGCTTTGAAATGGTTCAATTTTCGGTCTATCTTCGGCACGCGTGGAGCAAGGAAAAGGCCGAGAACTATGCAAGACAGGTTGGCGACCTCGTCCCGGACCCTGGCCATGTGCAGGTGCTGTTCTTCACGGACAAGCAATATGCCCTCAGTCAGGTTTTCCACGGCAAGCGAAGATCGAAGGCCCCAGCAGAAAAACCGGCTCAACTCGTGCTGTTTTGAGCAGGCAGGGGACATTTTTCTGCGGCGCAACCTAGAAAAAAGCCCCGCGCAACAAGAGGTTGCGCGGGGTTTATCCTAGCAGAAGGAGCGGCGCGGCCAAGCCCGAACAATAGCGTGAAGGTGGCCAAGCGTCAGTCGATCCTAGCTAGCAAGGTCGTGTTCCACACTGCTGCACCGTCGACCGACCACACCAGCATAGGGCCTGCCACTTGGGTCGTCTTCCCCTTACCGGTGGCGCACGAGTGGCGCACGGGGGCTTGAATGCAAGAAAGCCCGGCGATTGCCGGGCTTTGTAATCATTTGATATATTTATTACTTTTTTGGTTGCGGGGGCTCGATCTGGACTTGATTTGCAGGGAGATGACGGCTCTGCCGAGCATACAAAGCTGGCGGCGGGAGGACGCCTTGGAATTCCTTTGCCTTTTGCAACTTACGGCCTGCGCTACAGCGATCTACATTGATGAAGGCCAAACTCTATTTCAAGGGTGACGTCCCAGAACTCAGGGAACAGTTTTTTATAGGCTGACCAGCGGGTTGGATGCGCATTTTCCGAATTCAGTCGAGACTTAGCCATTCCATGAAATCCTGCCGCTGCTCAAAGACGCACTTCAAGGCATCTTTCAACGGAGATGTGCGTGCGGAGAGATTGATGACTAGTGTGTCCATGGCACGGGTTAGCGGAATCATCATCCATTGTGCGGCGAATGCTGCGGCCAGGTCTTCCTGTGTGTCAAACAGCCCGCCCAGTTCCTGCGGCGCATTCATCCATTGCCGGTATTTATAGTCATAGAAATCGTCGAAGGCGTAGTTGAACCGCCCCGGGTTTCCGAGAGGCTTCTTTGTTCAAAACCTACGCGGCTTTT